>JANMKN010000310.1:0-17344 GCA_031372065.1 Abditibacteriaceae bacterium
AACTGCCAGGCGGACTGCCTTTAAACGGCGAGCCGGTTTTGGAGGATGCCGTTTTTGAGGCTCAGCTTCATTTGTTGGAAACTGCACTGGGTTAAATCGGACTGTTGAATCGCATTGTCGTTTATGCCGATAAAATAAAAGGAATATCATGCCTGAAGAACGCGACGAAGAACCAAAAATCCGCATCGTTGACCGGCGGATGCTGAACGAAGAAGAACGCCAAGGCCGCGCGCCTGTGCCAGATGTGCCAGAAGAAAATGCCGCGCCTCCCAAGTTGGAAATCATCGGCGGTGGCCCTTCTTCGGCGCCGCAAGAATCTATGGACGACCCATCGCCCGACGATTTGGAAGGCGAATTGACCGCAGAAGAAGCCGAACAATTGCGTTTGGAAATCGAAGCCGAACAATTTGCCGAAATCGAACAGCGCATGGGACGGCCTTTAACTGAGCAAGAAAAAAACGATGTGCGCGCCGAAATGGAGCGTCGCGCGCAATCGGCGGCTTCGCTGGAAGTGGCGCCGATGCTCTTGGAAATCGTGATGCAAATGCGTGCGTGCGCCGAGGTGCATATGGGTTTTCAGCCCAATCCTTACACTGGCCTCATTGCCCGCAACGACACACAAGCGCGCCTTGCCATTGACGCCTTCGGTGCGCTTTTATCGGTGGTGAATGCGCAACTTCCGCCCGAAGCCTCGCGGGAATTAGAACGCATTCTCAACGATTTGCGTGTCAATTTCACTTCGATTACCGGCTCGAAAATAACCGGCAACACCCCCGGCCCCGGCGGTTTCGGCGGCCCACGCATCATTCATTGACGATTTAAAGTTCGCCAATCGCCAATCAAATGAAACTTATTGTCGTCGAAGAAAGCCCCGAAAATTTTCTGCCGATGGCGTTCACGCGCGCGACTTTTGAGTTGCGCTACGGTGCCTTGTGCCCGTTAGATCGCGCTTTGCTGCGCAGCAAAGACGTGGCGCTGAAATGCCGCGCGCATCTCGCGCCGTATCTGCGGGCGCGCACTGGCTTGCCGGTCAACGAGGACATTCACGACGAAGCCGAACGCGAACTGGCGCCCGGAATGCCCGCCGCCACGCCGTGGGAGATTCTGGGCCAAAGCGACAAACTCATCGCCGCCGATTGGGAATTGTGGAATGAACTGCACCGCAATGTGCGCGGCGCGGTTTCGTGGCGCGGCGTGCAAATTGTCGGCGAATCGCATCTGATTCACATCGGCGCGGGCGCCATTGTGCAGCCCGGTTGCGTTTTAGATGTTTCGGGCGGCCCCATCATCATCGCGCCGGGCGCGCAGGTGAAATGGTCGCAAATTCAAGGGCCGGTTTTTATTGGTCAAAATTGCACCATTGACGGCGCGCGTTTGCGTCCCGGCACCAGTTTGGGGCCGAATTGCAAAGTCGGCGGCGAAGTGTCGGCGACGATTTTTCAAAGTCGCGTCAATAAAGGCCACGATGGCTTTGTTGGCCACACTTGGGCCAGCCGGTGGGTGAATTTCGGAGCCGGAGCCACTACCAGCAATCTGAAAAACACTTACGGCCCGATTCGCTTTCAGCGCGACGCGCAAACGACTATCGAAACCGGCGTGCAGTTTCTCGGTTCGCTGATCGGCGACCACACCAAAATCGGCATCGGGCAATATCTGACAACGGGATCGCATATTGGCCCGTGTTGCAACATTTTCGGCGGTGGCGTAGCGCCCAAATACATTCCCGCGTTCAGTTGGGGCGGTATAGGTGGCTGGCAGGAATACCGTTACGACAGTTGCCTGAAAACGGTTTATGCCACCTTAGCGCGCCGCAACGCCGTTTTGCGCTCCGAATCCGAAAGCGTGCTGCGCCATGTTTTCGACGAAACACGCGGCGAACGCGAAGTCATCTGGAAAATATGAGGAATTTCACCGCAGAAGCGCGGAGATGCAGAGAAGAAGGAGACAAGAAAATAAAAAGAGACACTCAAGTGCCGATTAAAATCTCCCCTTCTCCGAGTTTTCCTCTCGCCCCCTCTTCTTTGTATCTCCGCGCCTCTGCGGTGAAATAAAACTATGCCCCTTTTTGAATTTCGTTGCCTTGATTGCGATAAGCAATTTACGTTTTTGACGGGCGTCATTGTCGAAAACCGCGACCCAAAGTGCCCACGTTGCGCTTCGACGCAGTTGAAAAAGCTCATTTCGCGCGTTGGGCGTGGGCGCAGCGACGATGACCGCATGGAAGCGATGGCGGAGCGTCTCGAAAGCGCCGACATGGACGATCCGCGCGATTTGCGACGCTTCGCGCGCGAAATGGGCCGCGAAATGAGCGCTGAAACCGGCGAAGACATGACCGACGAATTGGAACAAATGATCGAAGCCGAAGCGCTCGGCGAAAACGAGGGCAACGGCGCAATGGGCGGCGGTGGCGATGATGGGACGATTTATTAAATGCGGAATGTGGAAATCGGAGTGCCGAAAATGGCGGCGATTGTGCGTTTTTCTGTGTGTTGTTGTTTTTTTCAATGCGTCACCTGTTTTTGCGGATAACGAATCGTTAATCAATTCTCCCGATTGGGCGCCGTATCAGTGGTTTGCCTCGACTGATAAAAAGCACGAAAACGAAGATTACATTGCGCTCAAACCCGGCGAAACTCGCAAAATTCCTTTGGTCGCCGGAGAGTTAGAGCGATTGTGGTTCACAGCGATAGAGCCGGATGCTATTGATGTGTCACTACAAAACGTAAGCTATGTTTCCCAAAATCAATCACTCACGGTGCCGTTTGCCCGCATGGGAAAACCTTTAAATATCGCTCATTATTTGGTAATTGCTCATGAAAAAGCAGTTGGATTTTACTTAGTGCCGCTGACCGCGCGACAAGCGGCAGATAAAACTGTGCCTTTTGTCCATCTAAAACAGAATTCGTTTCTTGTTGTGACCAACCACAGCAGTAAATCAGAAGGCAATAAATTCTTTTATCAGGCTTCGATTCGTTCCTTGCAAAATCCTATTGCTGCGATGCAGGGCAGGCATCAGTCCGTCACGCAAAAAGTTGAACTACCGCCCGGCGGGGAGAAAACTATTGAAATTACCGGCGCGGGACTGATTGAAACGCTTTCGTTGTCGTTCGATCAGCCGTCGGACGTGCAAAGTCTGATCTTGCGGGCCGCGTGGGATGGCGACCAAAAAAGTGCCGTAGATGCACCACTTGCGGCCTTATTGGACTTGTTCCAGCACGGCGAATCGGTCAACAGCGCCGCATTCGATTTCGACGGCAAAAAGGCGAATCTAAAATGGCCGATGCCGTTTGGCAAAGGCGCGAAAATTACTTTGCAGAATGGCGGTAGCGCACCTGTAAATGTCGGCGTGCAAATCAGTTATATAGTCCTTGCTCAGGTGCCGAAATATCGATTTTATGCTGCTTACGGCTCGGCGCGCACTGTCGAGAAAAAACCGGTGAAAATGCTGAAAGTGGCTGGCAAAGGCGCGTTTTGTGGACTCAATTTGTCAATTACGCCCGCGCCCGATTCGGGACGGCGCACTTACGCTTATCTCGAAGGCAACGAAACCATTACGGCGGACGGCAAAAAATACGAGGGCACTGGAACCGAAGATTTCTTTTCGTCAGCGTGGTATTTTCCGAAAAAACCATTCAGTTTTCCGTATCACGGCCTGACTTCAAAAACCGCCGCGCCGCCTGCGGTTTCTGCTTATCGTTTGATGATTCCCGACGCCTTGCCTTTCAAAAAATCATTGCAATTCGATTTTGAACATGGCAACAACAACAATTCCAATGATTTACTGTTTCGCTGGGTCGCGTTTTGGTATGGCGAACCGGCGATGCGCTTTGAAATCGCCGATGCCCTACAAGATAACGTTCAACGTAGCCCGTCGGAAGGCCCGGCGCACCTTAATATATTTGTCTTGGCACTTGTCACGGCCTTAATCGTTGGTGGCGGAGGCGGTTTCATCGTCAAAATGGCCCGCAAACGGGCCGAAAAGTCGTCCTGACCCCATTTATTGACTTATGAAGCAACTCAAATTTTTCTCAGTAATTCCGGCGGCGACAGTGGTTTGTGTGGCCGCCGGTTCTTTTATGTCTTGCGCTTCTGCGCAAGAAGGCACTGGTTTTGTCAAACCTGCCGACATCAAATCGCTGCCCGAATCGGCCAAGGAAGCACAAAAAACAGCGCCGCCGCGCGCCTCAACTTCCAAACTGGCCGTTGCACTGCCCGAACCTGTCAAGCGCATTTTGCCTAATGGCCTCACGGTTTTAGTGCTGGAAAATCACGCTGCGCCTGTCGTGGCGGTGCGGGCCTATGTGCGCACGGGTTCGATTTACGAAGGCGAGCATTTGGGGGCGGGCATTTCGCACTTATTCGAACACGTTTTGGGCGAAGGCACGACCAAGCAGAGTAAGCAGCAATTAGATGATGAAGTGCAGGCCATCGGCGGGCAATCGAACGCTTACACGTCCTACGATGTCACGGTTTATCATCTAACAACAGCGGCGCAGTATTTTCGAAGAGCGCTGGACATTACTGCCGATGAATTGCAAAATGCGACGTTTCCCGACAAGGAAGTCAAAACGCAAATCGGCGTGATTCACAAAGAAATGAACATGGGCGCAGACGACCCGGATAGCGAATTGTATAAGTTGTTTTACAACACGGCGTTTCAAGTGCATCCTGTGCGTTATCCCGTGATCGGTTATCCCGAAATCTTTGATAAATTGACGCGCGAAGACATCGTAAATTACTACAAAACGCACTATACGCCGGATAACACGGTGATTTCGATTGCGGGCGATGTAAACGCTAATACTGCCATTGACGCTGCCGAAGCCGCATTTAAAAGCTGGGAACGTCGCGCGCCCGTGACGCCCACTTTGCCCGCCGAGCCGACTCAAACCACTCGCCGCCGTGCCATTTTGGAAAAAGACATCCGCCAGACTTACATGATGATGGGTTGGCACACGGTTCCGCTGCAACATCCTGATTTATACGCTTTGGATGTGCTGGCGCAAATTGTGGGCGGCGGCGAAAGCAGCCGTTTGGTGCGCGTTTTACGAGAAAAGCAAAATTTAGTCACGGCGATTTCGGCGTGGTCTTCGACGCCCAACTACAACGCGGGCATTTTCGCCATCCGCGCCGAAATGCCGCCGGGCAATTTGCCCAAAGTGGGCACGGCCATTTGGAACGAAACCACAAAACTGTGGACAGAAAAAGTGACGCCCGAAGAATTGCACGCTGCCAAGCGGCAAATCGAATCAACCTTCATTTTCAATAATCAGGATGTGGCCGAACAAGCCGAGCAAATTGCCTATGATGAACTCGGCACCGGCGATCCCACATTTTCGCGTTCTTACGTTGAGCGCATCAAAGCGGTGACTGCCGAACAAGTGATGGCTGCCGCAAAAAAATATCTGACGCGCGATGGATTTTCGACGGCTTTGGTGGTGCCCAAAGGCCAAGGCGACAAATTTTCTGCAAGCACCACAAGGGCCAACGTGAAGCCACCGCAAATGGTGACTTTACCCAATGGAATGCGCTTGATTATTCGCGAAAATCATGTGTCGCCTACGGTTTCTATTGTGGCACAAGGTTTAGGCGGCGCGCGCTTAGAACCCGCTACCAAACCGGGCGTGGCGAATATGTTTGCCGAATTGCTAACCCGTTCCACGCGGGCGCATTCGTATGAAGAAATCGCTGCCAAAGTAGATGCGATGGGCGGCACGCTTTCGTCGTTTAGCGGCTACAACTCGTGGGGTATTGATTCGGCGTGGCTGAGTCACGATTGGCGAACCGGCTTTCATTTGGTCGTGCAGGCCATGTTGCAACCGACCTTCACCAACGACGATTTATCGCGCGTGCAGCAGCAAACTTTGGCGGCGTTGCAGCAACAAGATGACGAACCCGAAATCGCTGCCGGACTTTTGCTGCGCCGCACATTTTTCGGCAATCATCCTTATGGTCGCACGCCATTGGGCACGCCTTATTCGGTGCGCACCATTAAGCGCGAGGATTTGGTGGATTTTTGGAAGAAGGTAATGCTGCCCAAAGATATTGTGCTGTCGGTTTACGGCGATGTGGATGCTGGCGAAGTGCGCCGCCTTGCCGAAGAACAATTCCGCAGTTTCAACCGCACGGGAAAATTACCACCACCACCCGCGCCGCCGCTGGCGTTAGCGCAGTTCACAACCACGGAAGTGAAAAAACCGGGCATTAAACAGGCGGTTTTATATTACGGCTATCCCGGCATAGACATTCGCAACGCAGATCGCTACGCCATTGATGTGCTGGACGCCGCACTTTCCGGCTCCAATTTGCCCGGCGGACGCTTGCACGCCCGTTTGCGTGACAATCAATTGGTGTATTACGTTCATGCTTACGATTCGCCCGGCCTTGATCCCGGAATGTTTGTGGTTTACGCGGGCACTAACAAAGACCAAGTGGACGAAGTAAAAAGCATCATCACGGAAGAAATCAAAAAGGTGCGCGAAGCCGATATTTCCGCCGAAGAATTAGAGCGCGCCAAAAGCATGGCAATTAGCGCCGATGCCATTGAAAAGCAAAGCAACAGTGCCCAAGCGCGCGTTTCAACAGGCGACGAGCTTTTTGGCCTCGGCTATCGCAACGGCGATTCTTACGCGGAGCGTATCAATGCCATCACGCTTGAGGATGTGCGGCGCGTCGCCGAAAAATATCTGCGCTCCGATTCGGCGGCTTTTGCAGTTGTGCAACCAGAATAAGTGCGTTTTTTGCTTTTCTTCGTCCGTTTAAGAAATATCCGCTTGTGACATCCATTCGGATTCTTCTCTGGACTCTTCCGTGGAGCGGGAGCCTTGCAAGGTGATAGTCATGCGGCTTTCGCGGCCTGTATCACGGTCTTTGGCGACGGCCATGATGCGGCCATTTTCGTCGCAGCGAAAGGCAACGCTGAGGTTGGGACGCCCTTTGGGGCGGGGCGGGGTCGTATCAAGTTCAAATATACCAACCGGGCCTTTGCCGTAGCTTTCGGGGTCGTTGCTTTCGCCTTCGTAAACGCGAATTTGCACAAAGGTTTGGTTATCCACGGTTGTGGTATAGCCATGCCGCACTTGTGTGCAAGGCAAGGGCGAGAGGCTGGGAATGATGTGGTCAATCGTCGGCTTGCCGTTCGCCATGACGGCCACGCCGAGCGAATGCGATAAAACGTGCCCCACTTGCACTTGCGGCACATGATCGTCTTTGTCGAGCAAGGCGGCTTGCAAGGCAGCACCTTTGGCAACGCATTCGTCGGGATCATGCAGCGTGGGCTTTTTGCCGGAGACGCGCTCGATCATTTCGCCGACCATTGGCATTCGCGAACTGCCGCCCACGAGCAGCACATCGTCAATGTCTTGCCACTGCATATTGGCTTTATCCAACACGGCGCGCAGCAGCATTTCGGTGCGACCCAATAAATCAGCGGTGACGCGATTGAACGTGTCGCGGGAGATTTCGATTTTGACCGGGATTGACGTGCCGGTTGGCGAGCCATCGGCATCGCGGCTGGGCACTTTCATCGAAATCGGCACCGAGTTTCGTCCCGATAGCTGGCGTTTGGCGGCGTTGGCTTTCAATCGCAGTTCGGCGATGAGTTCGTTGTCGTCGCCGATGTCCACATTATGCTCAGATAGAATTTGTTCTTCTACATAAGCCATAATGCGGTCATCCCAGTCTTTGCCTCCTAAACGGTGGTCGCCACCGATAGATAGCACATTCAATTGGTCGCCGCCGACGGAAAGGATGGTGACATCGAAAGTGCCGCCACCCAAGTCGTAAACCAGACATTTGCGTTCTTTGGTTTGACCACTGGCGACGCGATTGAGACCATAAGATAAAGCGGCGGCTGTTGGCTCGTTGATGATGCGCATGACCTGCAATCCGGCCAATTGACCGGCTTCGTAGGTGGCGTGGCGCTGCGTTTCGGTGAAATAGGCTGGAACCGTGATCACAGCGCGTGTAATTTCATCGCCGAGTTCCGCTTGGGCATCTTGCACAATTTTTCGCAAAATGAGAGCGGAAATGAATTCGGGCGAATAAGAGCGATCACCAATGCGCACTCGATAATTGGGCTGACCCATGAAGCGCTTGATGAACTGCACCACATGATCCGAATCGGAAATGGTGCTTTGCAAGGCGGTTTCGCCCACCACATAAGTGGGAGGATCAAAAAACACCACCGAAGGAGTGGTGGTCTGACCATCGGCATTTTTCATAACGACTGGTTTGCCAAAGTCATCCACGACTGCGACTGCTGAATATGTTGTGCCCAAGTCTATGCCCACGGACCGGCCCATTCTTTAATGCTCCCGTTTTCCCAATGCCGAATTCTGCTTGGTGTTCATGTGGTGTGTTGGAAATCTACAACTCATTTTAGCAAAGCCCGATAGGTTCCAAGTTCAAAGTTTCAAGTTCAAGGTTGAAATGGACTTTGAACCTTCAACTCGAAACCTTGAACTTTACCTCGCGCAACGCCGCAACAATTCGTCGTAGGGCATTCGCGATAAGGCTACTACAATGTTGCGGCGCGCGGCGCGCAGGGCATAGCGCCCGGCCAAAAGGCCGGAAGTGAGGCCAAGCACCGCGCCGCCGATAATCATCGGCATTTTGCCGCCACTGATGAAATAACCAATCGCCGTAATGATTAAGAACACCAAGATGCCAGCGCTATAGCCCCAAGTTTGTCCGGCGGCTTCGAGTTCGCCTTTGATCAGTTCTCGCCGCTTGTGGTCGCGCCGTCGCTCCATGTCTTCGATATCCACCGCCACGCGCCGCCCAGCACTGGAAGCCAGAGGAGTGGAAGCCGGTGTAACGCGTTTGGGTGCCGCTGGTGTCGCGGGTCGAACGGGTATGGCAGGCTTGGGCGTCGCTGGAGCCGCCGGACGCGCTACTTTTTGGGCTGGAGGCGCGCCTGATGTAAGAGGAGCCTTCGCGGACGCCGCAGAAGGTGAAGAGGTGGTTGGCAATGCTTCGCCTCCAGCACCCATGCTGGGAATCATGTCGTCGGTTAGACCGGAGGAGCGTCCCAATTCGCCGCTGGTAACATCCGCTTCACTTGTGGACGCGGGCAAATCTTCAGGGAACGGCTCGCCTTTGTTGAAGGCATTTAAGAAACGGTCATATTCGACGCGCCGGGTGGCATCCAATAAAAGCTGATGGGCTTGCGGCAAATGCACTTCATAAAGCTGCTGATAATAGAAGCGCTTGCGGAAATTGTGGTGGTCAATGTTGCGCTGGGCTTCGAGATACAGTTGGTTGACTCGTTCGCGCAATTCCGATTCGCTGGCAGTCGCTGAAATGTCCAGCATCTTATACAAGTCAACGAATTCGTCCAGTGGCAGCACGTCGGTGACGGCCATGAGATGCACCTTTCCTTGAGCGATGATGTTTGTGACTTTCCGTGGCGGAAAGTGGGAACGTGGCCTGTTTCAGAGAACAACTGCCACCGTTATGCCACGCGGCGCGAAGGAGTTTAATCGCTGAACGCAAAATTAGCACGTTTTAGGCGGTTTGCGTTGGTCTTAGGCGCGAAACAACGCGCCTAACTGCTTGCCCAGCACGCGATTGGCCACCAAGAAGGTGCCTGTCAGCAAAAGCATTCCCAACACGCCTAAAGCGCACGCCTTGTATTCATTCTGTTTGGCTAACAAATAAATCGCCTGCGCAATCGGACGCGTGTTGTTGTCCAGCGATAAAATCAGCGAGTCGGACACTTCTAACACGGCAAAAGCGAAGGTTAATAAACCTGCTGCCATCAAATTGGCCGAAACCAAGGGCCGTGTCACGTTCCAGACAGTTTTTAAGGGCGTGGCGCCCATGTTCAGGCTGGCTTCTTCGAGTGTTACGCTCATTTGTTGCAAGCCCGACGACACCGCGCGTAAGGCATACGGCAAGCGCCGCACAGCATAGGAAATTACCAGCAGTGGCACCGAGTTTTCAAAGGGATTCAGCGGCGAATTGGTGTAAGCCAGCATCAAACCATAGGCCAAAATGAGGCCCGGCAGCGCCAACGGCAGCATGGCGAGGCTGTCCAGAAAGCCTTTGCCCCACACTTTGCCACGCGTGAGCGCATAAGCCAAAGCAAAACCGGCAATCACATCAATGGTCATCGAAAGCGCCGCGCAGAGCAGCGAGGTTTTGATCGCCGACTTAGTCATATCGTTGGCGAACACATCTTTATAGTTGTTAAGCGTCCATTCGGGCAGCAAGCGCGCCGACCAATCGCGCGCGAGACTGGCTAAAATCACGCCGAAATGCGGCAATAGCGAGAGGCCTATCACCAAAGAGAAAACCGTGTAAACCAAAATCAATTTCCAGCCGCGCACCGGCGTTTCGCGTTCGCGCCGCGTGCCCCGCGCCAGAGTTGCGATGCGCCCGCCTTCCAAGAAATGCCGCGAACCCCAGAACACCAGCATCGCTACCACAAGCATCCAACAAGCCAAGGCATACGGTGTCGGGCTGTCAATTTCTTTGTAAGAATTGAAAATTTTCACTGCCGCCACTTGTTCGTAGCCAAAGATGAGAGGCGTGCCCAAATCGGTGAAGGCGAAGACAAAAACAATGAGCGCGCCCGAAAGATAGCCGGGTAAAAGCATCGGCAGCGTGACCGTGCGAAAGACACGCCACGCCGAAGCGCCCATATTTTCGGCGGCTTCTTCGAGCGAAGAATCAATATTGGCCCACGCCGCCGAGAGATTCAAATAAATCAGAGGATACAAATGCAGCGCCGCGACAATCGCCACCATCGGCGCGCCCCATTGCAATAGATCAAGGCGCTCCGAGCCTTGCGTCAAACCGATTTTCTGTGCCAGCAACTCCACCACGCCCTCGCGGTTGAGCATTCGCTGAATACCGATGGCGCCGACCAAAGGCGGCAGCAAGAGCGGCACTAAAGTCAGGCCGGTCAGCGTTGATTTGCCCGCGAAACGCAGGCGCGCGGCGGCATAAGCCAAGGGAAACGCCATCAGAGACGCGATAATCGTCACGGCGAAGCCCAACACAAACGAATTGCGCATTGCAGCGCGCAAATCGTCGTTGGTCAGCGGCAAGAGTAACAATCGCGGTGCGAAATGACCGTCCTCAAGCAGCGCGCCGCCCAACACAAGCAGCACCGGATAAATCAAAAACGGCCCCAGCAGCAAGGCGCACAATGCCCACGTCGCTAAACCGCCCCAAAAGGCGCGTGTTGGTTGGAATTTGAAGGTGTTTTTCGAAGAGGCGGTCATAAACTGGCCCAATGGCAGCGAAATTTTCGTCGTTCCTGCCGTCTAATAGATTATCGAAATCCCTCACGCGCGCGGCAAAAGAAATATAGCATAGCTGTTTTGCTCCATAATTGAAAGATTATCCCCGTAGCAGGGCAATCGCATGAGAAATAAGGTAGGAAAGAGATTCCTGAAACTGGGTTCGTGCTACTCTGGGCAAATTGATGCTCAATCTGCTGCGTCAAGACACCAAAACCAAATGTGGCATCAAAGGCCGCCGAAAAATGTCGGGCTGGAACGAGGATTATATGAGGATTATATGCTTCACATCTTGGCTGGCCCCTAATGCTCATGCGATTGCTCATGCGATTGCCCTGTAGGGAAACGATGTGTAGGGTCAGAGTAGCGCTAAAATCAGTCTCGGTAGCTTAGTGCAGGGTTCGGTTAGCTTAGTGCAGAGTTAGGGGAACGATGGGTAGGGTCAGGGTAGCCTTGTGCGGAGTTCCGGTAGCTTAGTGACGAGTCCCGGTAGCAATAAAATCAGTCTCGGTAGCTTAGTGCGGGGTTCGGTTAGCTTAGTGCAGAGTCAGGGTAACCTTGTGACGCGTCCGATTAATTCTGAAAAGCGTTTTTAGTTTGCAAGGGAGGAAAACCATAAATTTCGGGAACGTTCTTACGGGCATTCGTTGGGAACACGAAGCATCTCGGTGTTGTGCCAAGAGAGTGCCGCTTTTTCGAGTATAATTTTTGATGACATAGTCATCGTTTGTAGGAGACCTTATGGCCGCTGCTGATCTTCCCCGCGAAGCGTTAGCTCCCCAATCAGAATCAGGAGTTCAATTAAGGCGCCATCTTGACCGTTTGGCCGCGCGCCGCAACGCGCAAATGTTGTGGCAGGAAATCGCCCGCGCGCTGTGTTGGGGCTGCGGAGTCGCCGCGCTCTGCGTTTTGGCTTACAAACTGTATCTCGTGGACGGCTTGTGGTGGCAGCCGTTGCTGATTGTGCTGTTTTCGGCGCTTATCGGCTGGCGCAACGGCGCTTTGCGGCGCAATGGCACCTTCGACGCCGCAATGGATGCCGACAACACGCTGCAATTGAAAGATCGCCTTGCTTCGGCGCTGGCCTTCACTTATCCCGAAGAAATGCGCCGCCGTCAGCCCAGTGCGGGGGACAAAAAACTTTTAGCGCGCCTGCGTAATTTTTTCGTGGCGCGTCCGGCTTATGCCAAAGCCATCCCGACAGCGCAAACCTTTCTGGTGCCTGCGCTCATTAACGACGCCGCGACGCGCGCCGGACAATTAAATCCCAAAGAGGTTTATCCTTTTCAGTTTGGCCGCCCGCAAAAAGTGTTAGTTGCCTTGCTTTTGGCCTTTGGCGGCTCGTTTTTGGTGCCGAATCTGCCATTTTTGTTGCCCAAAGAAGAGCAAAACGACGCCAAGAAAACGCTGCCCGAAACCGGCAAAAAATTGCAGGCCATCGCCAAAGAAGTCAAAGACGACAAGAACATCAAAGAAACCGACGAGGCCAAGAAATTCGCTAAAAAGTTACAGGCACTCGGCCAACGCATCGAACGGGCGCGCATGGGCAAAAAAGAAGCGATGGTCGAAATGGCCCAACTGCGCGAAAAAATCGCCAAAGCCGCCAACAAACCGCAAGCGCCGTTCAAATCGCCCGACGAACCCGATGCCGGACTCGGTCAGCAGCAAATGCAAACCGACGAAGGCAAAAAAATGCAGGAGCAACTGAAAAAAGGCGACTTGGAAAAAGCCGCCAAAGAACTCGAAAAATTGGCCGATAAAATCGAGAAAAACGCCATGTCCAAGGAAGAGCGCGACAAAGCCGCGCACGACCTGCAAAAAGCCGCCGATGCATTGCGCAAACAAGGTGGGCAGCAAAATCAGGACATGGCGCAAAAACTCGAAGACGCCGCCAAAGCCCTGAAACAAAATCAGCAATCTCAACAAGGTCAGCAAGACAAACAAAACGGCCAGAAAGATAAGCAAAACGGCCAACAAGGTCAAAACGGTCAAAAGCAGGGCCAGAAACAAGGACAACAGGGCCAACAAAACCAGCAAGGTCAAAAACAAGGTCAGCAACCGGGACAGCAAGGCCAGCAGAATCAGCAAGGCCAGAAACAAGGTCAACAACAGCAAGGCCAACAAGGTCAGAAACAAAGTCAGGGCCAGAAACAAGGACAGCAGCAAGGTCAACAATCCGGCTCGCAACCCGGCAACAAGCAAGGTCAGCAGCAGGGTCAGCAATCGCTTTCCAACGGCGCCAACGCGCTTCGCAAAATGGCGCAAGGGATGCAGCAAGGCCAAAGCGGGCAAGGCCAGGGACAGGGCAATTCCAACAGCGAATCGCTGCAAAAAATGCTCGGCCAAATTCAAGAAGCCGAACGCGGCGCTGGCAACAACGGACAAGGCCAGCCCAACCCCACCGATTGCCCGCCAGGCAGCACTTGAGAGGGTGGCGGCTCGTCCAGTTCGGACGGCAAGAGTCTCACCCCCGGCAAAGATTTAAAACCCAGCGATCCGCATTCCGCAGTTGGTGGCGGCGCCGGTCTTGGCCCGCGCAACAATGTGCAAGGTTTCAACAACAAGGGCGGCGGCCTATCAAATCAACACGCCAAGAAAACAGGCGACAAGCGTCGTTGGGGCGATGTCTGGGCCTCGAAACTGCCTGCCACGCGCAAGCAAAAAGACCGCATTTTTGGCAAGCTGAACAAGAACGGCGAAATCGAACAAATTCAAGTCGAAGGCAACGCCAAAGGCGGCTCCGTCAAAACGCCGTATTACGACGTTTACAGCACTTACAAAAAAGAAGCCGACGACGCTGTCGGCAAAGAAGTTATCCCGCCCGCTTACAAACAGCCGGTGCGCGATTATTTTGACAGCATCAAACCCAGCAAGTGAGCAGTGGTCAGTGGACAAAAGAAAACGACCACTGACCCCTGACTACTGACCCCTGAATTATGGAAGCTACCGCAGCCGTCCACGAATTTGTCGAACGCGTCAACTCTGTCAAAGAACAGATGGCGAATGTTTTAGTCGGGCAGGAAATGATCATCGAAGGCGTGCTGATGTGCCTTTTCGGGGGCGGTCATGTCTTGCTCGAAGGCGTGCCCGGTTTGGGCAAAACGCTGCTGGTGCGCACGCTTTCACAATCGCTGGGCCTCAAATTTTCGCGCATTCAGTTCACGCCCGATTTAATGCCCGCCGATGTCACAGGCACCAACATCATCGCCGAAACACCCGAAGGTCGCAAAGAATTTCAATTCCAAGCCGGGCCGGTTTTCACCAACGTGCTTTTGGCCGACGAAATCAATCGCGCCACGCCCAAAACGCAAAGCGCCCTGCTCGAAGCGATGCAGGAGCGCAGCGTCACCGTCGCAGGCAAAACCTACAAACTCAGCGAGCCGTATATTGTGCTCGCCACGCAAAACCCGCTGGAAATGGAAGGCACTTATCCACTTCCCGAAGCGCAGCTTGACCGCTTTTTGTTCAAACTAAAAGTCTACTTCCCAACGTTCGACGAGCTTCTTCAAATCCTCAATCGCACCACAACATCCGCCGCGCAGGAAGCAAACGAAGCGCTCGGCAGCGAAGAGATTTTGCAAATGCGCCGCTTAGTGCGCGAAGTGCCGATTGCGCCTCATGTGCAGGAACACGCCGTGCGTTTGGTGCTCGGCACTCACCCAGACAGCGAATATTCTACAGAACAAGTCACTAAATTTGTTCGTTATGGTGCCAGCCCGCGCGGCGCGCAAGCGCTTTTGCTCTCAGCCAAGGTGCGCGCACTCTTGCAACATCGCTTTCATGTCGCCATCGAAGACATTGATTGGGTGGCCCGCCCGGCGCTTCGCCATCGCATGATTCTCAATTTTGAGGGACAAGCCGAAGGCATCGAAGCCGATCAATTGATAGACGACCTTATCACACGGCACGCGCCTTTGGCAACAGCATAGCAAAAGGCGCCGCGAGATAAAGAATAAGGAGAGTTGTCATGACTGAAAACACTGCTCGTTCTGTCGGGGGCGACCCGATTCGCATTCTTTTAGTGGACGACCACAACGATTTGCTCGCCATGTTGCGTCTGGTTTTGTCACGTCGCAGCTACGATGTGGTAACAGCTTCCAGCGGCAAAGAAGCATTAGCCGTCGCGGGCGATTTTTCGCCTGATGTGGTGGTCAGCGATTTGGGAATGCCGGGCATGAATGGCCTTGAAATGATGGCGCAGATGCGCGCCATGAGCCAACTCGGAGCGTTTAAATCCATCGCACTCAGCGGTTTCGGCGATGCTGCCGATGAAGCCTCCACGCAGGCCGCCGGTTTCGATGCCCATCTTGCCAAACCGGTGGATTTTGAGAACCTCTTCGCTACGATAGACAAACTGGCGCAGAAATAAAATCCAATTCAAAAGCGGCGCGAAATTTCCCTATTCGCGCCGCTTTTTTGTGCTCGTTTTGTTTTACTTGGTGCATGAAAATCCTGCTGCTGTCCAACTCGATGCCACATTATCATCGCATCGAAAACACCTTGCCGGCGTTGCAAAAAGCGCTTGATGGCCTCGAAATCGTTCATTCGCAAGACACAAACGATTTGAACGCCGCGAATTTGGAGAATTACGATGCGGTTTTGGTTTATTGCACCGGCCAGAATTTAGACGACGCGCCTTGCGAGGCTTTGGAGGAGTTTGTGAGCGGCGGCGGCGCGCTGATTGGCATTCACAACGCCACCGACACTTGGAAAAATCAGCCGGATTATATCGAACTCATCGGCGGCGCTTTTGTAACGCATCCGCCGCAATTGTCATTGCAAATCGAAGTCGTAGACGCCCAGCATCCCATCACGCAAGGGCTTGAACCCTTTGAAACGTGGGAAGAATTGTATGTGATGGACACCGACATCACGACGTATCATTTGCTGCTGCAAACGCACTCCTACGAAGCGCGCGCCTTGCCGATTGCGTGGTGCAAAAGCTACGGCATGGGACGCGTTTTTTATACCGCGCTCGGCCACGAACCCGTCGAACGCGCCGATGGCGGCCCGTTTAATGCCCACTTTCAAAAGTTACTGCATCGCGGCGCGCTGTGGGCGATGAAGCAGATTTAGTGGCTTGCATACGCGAAAAACAGCCTCGTTTTCGGCGTAAACGTCCTCGAACACGCCAAAGACGGACTTGAATAGGACGTATTCACACTTGAATTTTCCCTATTCAAGTGTGAATTTTGAAAATTCAAGCTCGCTTTTGGCGCGTTCAAGCTCGTTTACGTCGCGTTCAAGGGCGTTTTTGCCAAAAACGAGGCTGTTTTCGGCTAAAAACACTTCTTTTGAGGTCAAGCCGGGTGCAAATAGAAGATTTCGGCGACGACGACGGCCAAAAAGACCACGCTGATAATGCCGTTGAAAGTGAAAAACGCGGCGTTGACGCGGCGTAAATCGTTGGGATTGACAATCGCGTGTTCGATCAGCAAAAACAGCGCAATCAGGCCGACGGCATAGGAAAACCACACGCTCAGTCCGGCAAGAGTGCCGAACCAAAACAGCAGGCCGATAAATAGCAAATGAAATAAGCGCGCGACGTTTAAGGCACCGGGAATGCCGAATCTTTGCACCATCGAGTGCAAACGCATTTTGCGGTCAAATTCGGCGTCCATCGTGGCGTAAATGATGTCGAATCCGGCCACCCAAAACATAATCGCGGCGGCTAAAACCAGCGGCGCCAAAGCGAAAGATTGCTTCACCGCCAGCCATGCGCCCACCGGCGCGATGCCGAGACATAAGCCCAAAACGAGGTGCGCCAGCGAGGTGAATCGCTTGCAATACGAGTAGAAAAACAGCATAAACAGCGCCGGAAATGCCAGCCAGAACGTCAAAGTGCCAAGACGAAAGGCCGCAAAAAGAAAAATCGCGGATGAGATATTTACCAGCGCTGCGGCTTCGGCCACCGAGACTTTTCCGGCGGGGATTTCGCGGTTTTGCGTGCGCGGATTTTGCGCATCAATGTGACGGTCAACGATGCGATTAAAGCTCATGGCCGCTGTGCGCGCCGATACCATTGCCACCAAAATCCAGATAATCGTCCATTTATCCGGCCAGCCGCCTTTGGCAATCAGCATCGAAGCCAAAGC
>JANMKN010000321.1:0-15947 GCA_031372065.1 Abditibacteriaceae bacterium
GTTTACGAGGCTTTTGAGGGGTCAGCCCATTGCTTTAGCGATGGGGAGTGATAAGTGATCACTTGGTTTAATCATGCTTCGCTGGCTGGAAAATTACTTCGCACGTCGTGCCACAATTCGTCAACTCGGCGAATATATCGCGCCGGAAATGCGCGACAAAATTTTGTCGGGCGATTACGAAATTCCTCAACCACAACCACGCGAAATTGAGTTTGTTCTCATCTTAATCACGCCAAACACAAAGGATGCCAACGCAGAAAACTGCTCAATAGTGATTTCGCAGGCAAAACAAAGCGGCTATATAATTGAGGCTTTCGCAGGCACACTTTACTACTTAATTGGCGGGCTTTTTACCCGTGAAAATTTCATTCCGGCCTCCGAAGTGGCTGAAAAACTTCAGCAGCAGCTAAAAGAAAAAGCTCGTTCGATTTACGGCACCGACACCGCTTTTGTCGGTTCGATTGGAAGTCTTGACTTCCAAAGTTACACCGCCTTATTAGCCGACTTCCCGGCCCTACTCACACGCCTGTGCAATATGCCCGCAGGTCATTATGAAGAATTTAAAAGCGAAAATCCGATGCTGCACCAAAGGCAGAACGACTCCGATTCTGGTATCGTAGACGATTAAAATTGCTGTTTTGGTAGCCTTTGGCAATCGTAAGGGTGCGCTCCGCGAGATTTTTCGCCGTTCCGCAGCGTTTTTTGGCACTTCGCAGGCTTAAGGGCGCATTCCGCGCGATTTTTTTGCTTTCCGCAGCAGTTTTTGCCATTCCGCAAGATTTTTTCGTGTTCCGCAGGCTTGAGGGCGCATTCCGCAGGATTTTTCTGCGTTCCGCAGGATTTTTTCGTGTTCCGCAAGATTTTTTCGCGTTCTGCAAGCGCAAAATGGCCTTTTATAGCTGCAAAACGCCTAAAAATGGTGCGGAATGTCAAAAGGGAAGCTCAACGCTGCGCCCAATACAAGACGGCGCCGATTCCGGCGCCTAAAAACAAACCGTAACTCGCGCCCCATAAAACCATGCCACTTTGCCCTGCAATTGTGTTGTTTAATAGCGAACCAAGAAAATAACCAAGCGAATTCGCCACAAAAATCAAACCCGAAAAGGGAAAAATTGCGCCCGACTTTTTGAATCCGACAGCAAAAGCCAACGCCATGAAAATAGAACCAAGCAGCGAGCCGCCCCACTCGCCTAAAGTGCCCCGTAGCACAAAATAAGCGCCACACCAACCGGTGGCATAAGCGATAAAGGCCAGCGCAAAAAGCAAGCAAAATCGCGGGCCGCGCAATGGGCCAACAATTAAAGAATTGAAAACAACCGCGCCCGACAACACAAAAAACAGCGTCCACGCGATGTAAGAAACAGCCAAGCCCAAATGGGCATACATCCAGCGTTCGCCAAAAGCCACAGTGCCGAAAACCATCAAACTACTGGCGCAAAAGCCCAGACTGCCAACAAGAATAGACTTTTTGAGCGAAGGCAACGAAGCAGAAGACATTTATTTTTCCAATTGAATTTCGCCGTTGGAATCGGTTCCGGCGTCGCTGCGCACATTGGCGCGCAGGATAACTTTCGCGCCGGGTTTGATTTCCGGGACTTTGAAAGTGAAAACGTTGTTTTCATCCGTTGCGCCCGTCATCGCCAAATGCGCGTCGCGGGCGACAACAATACCATCAAGAGCGATTTCGGCCCATTCGATGTCCAAACGGTGCGCGCCGCCGGTGTATTGAAAGCGGATTTTGATTTCGCCGGGGCCGGAAACTTTGCCTGTAATGTCCCATTCGCGCGGCGTGAAGGTTTCTTTGGTTTCGCCACTTTTCCAGCGGCCTAAAACGGTTGGTTCTTCAGACAACTTGCGATAATTCACTTTCAAGGCATCAAGGCGCGCCAGATGCGTTTTCAGGCGCTGCGAAAAGTCATCGTAATTCTTGGTGTCGGCTTTCGACCAAGCCACTTCCGCAAGGGCACAGGCGCGCGGATAAGTCATGTATTCGGCGTAATCGGACGCGGCGATGTATTCCGTCCACACGTTGCCTTGCGGCCCCAAGATGTGTCTGGCTTGATCGGCATTCAATTCCGTGGGCACCGGTTCGTAGGCGTAAACTTTTTCGAGCGGCACAAAACCGCCGATGGCTTTGGGTTCACCCGCGCGCTTGGACTGATAATAATCAAGATACAACGAGCTATTGGGCGACATCACCACATCGGCGCCTGCTTTGGCCGCCGCAATTCCGCCCGCTGTGCCGCGCCAACTCATCACGGCGGCGCCATTGGCTAATCCGCCTTCAAGAATTTCGTCCCAACCGATGAGTCGCTTGCCGCGAATGGACAGCATTTTTTGCACGCGGCGAATGAAATAACTTTGCAATTCGTGTTCGTCTTTGAGGCCGGTGGCTTTCATCAGTGCCTGACATTTCGGGCAGGCTTTCCAGCGCTCTTTGGGCACTTCGTCGCCGCCGATATGCACGAATTCCGACGGGAAAAGGCGCGTCACTTCGTCCAAAACGTTTTCGAGAAACTCGTAGGTTTTTTCGTTGCCCGCGCAGTAAACCTCGCTTTTGACGCCCCATTCGGTCGGCACCGGAAAAACTGCGCCTGTGCAGGAAAGTTCGGGATAAGCGGCCAGCGCCGCCATGCAATGACCGGGCATTTCGATTTCCGGCACTACCGTAATGCCGCGATTCGCCGCGTAACTGACGATTTCAACGGCATCGGCCTGCGTATAAAACCCGCCTTCGCGCTTGTTTCCAGTGCCGCGCCACGCGCCGATTGCGGTCAGGCGCGGGTATTTTTCAATTTCGAGGCGCCAACCTTGGTCGTCGGTTAAGTGCCAGTGAAAAACATTGAATTTATGCAGCGCCATGACATCGAGAAATTTTTTGATGAACTCTTTCGAGAAAAAATGGCGCCCGCAATCGAGCATCAAACCGCGCCACGCAAAACGCGGCTCATCGCGGATGTTCAGGCAAGGCAAAGCGATGGTGGCGTCGCTTTTGGCATTCAATCGCGCGGCAGGAACCAATTGGCGCAGCGTTTGAATGGCGTTTTTCCAGCCTGCTGTTTTTGCGGCGCGCAAAATTAATTTCTGCGGCGTGATTTCAATTTCATAGGCTTCGCCCGAAAGTTGTGCGGCTTGCTCAAAAACGATGGCGCCGCCCGTTTTTTCGCCGCCCACCAGCGGGCCAAAATACTCTTTCAAAAGCGCCACGGAGGAAGCCGCAGCGTTTGCCATTTCAATTTCTGTCCCCGCGCGCCATGAAAAACTGCCGGTTTGTTCTTTCCATTCAACAGGTTGAGGAATTAAGGCTGGTGCGGCGTGACAAAACGTGGAAAACAAGGGCAGCAAAGCCAGCAATGCCAACAAAAAACATTTATATTTCATGGATTGGTTTCCAATGGCAAACTAAAACCCGTTAAAATCAGGCCAGAAACGGCCAAACGAACGTGTTTTGCCGGACACACTCAGGATAGTTGGGACAACTTCGCTGAGTCAAGGAGAAAAAGCAAATTTATGGCGATCACGCAAAAAGACATTGCACAACGAGTTGGTGTTTCGCAGCAAGCCGTTGCTCATGCTTTGGGAGGAAAAGGGCGACTCAGCGAGGACACGCGCACGCGTATTTTGGATGAAGCTAATAAAATGGGTTATCGCCCGAATCCTTTAGCCCGCGCCTTGCTGACGGGGAAAACTAATTTAATTTCTTTGTGGCTGCCCAGCGAAATGTCGCCTTTTTATGCCCAAGTAGCGCATGACATCGAAAGCATGATTGGCCGCGAGCCTTATAATCTCGTGATAACCAATGTAGAGCGTTATCACAAACAAGCGAAAAACGCGCAGAATTCGCAAAATTTCGCGCCCGCCGCGTGGCCGGTGGACGGCATTTTGGCCTTCGAGGTGCCGCAGATTCAAGGCATCGAAAATTCACTACTGGGCGGGCCGCCGGTGGTGTGCCTCGGCGTGGATTGGCTCACGACTTCGCAAAAACTCGACAGCGTTTCCATCAATTTGCGGCCCGGTTCCGAAGAAGCCATGAGCCATTTATTGCCGGGGCGCCGCCGCATTGCTTTTATGACCATACCGGGCCTGTTGCAAAACAACGATGCGCGCTGTGAGGTTTATCAGCAAGCGATGAAAAATGCGGGACTTGAACCCGAATATATTTTCCTCAACGATCTTTCGCGGTTGCGCGCCGATGCGAGGCAAGCGGTCCAAGATTATATCAAGCAAAACGGCGCGCCGGATGCTATCTTTTGCGCCAGCGATGAAGAAGCTATCGGCACCCATCGCGGACTTTGTGACTTAGGCCTAAAAATTCCCGAAGATGTGGCGCTTTTGGGCTGCGACGGCATTGAGGACACAGAATATCTCACACCGGCTATCAGCACCATTAAACAACCCACACAGGAAATGTGCCGCGTGGGTTGGGATTTGCTGCAACGCCGCATGGCACAGCCCGATTTGCCGCGCCAGCATCAACAATTGAAAGCTCATTTGGTGATTCGAGAATCATCGAGTTAACCCCCAACCCCCTTGCTAAGGGGGCTAAAATACAACGCTTTTGAGCAAGGCCAATGCTGACCAAATTCAATATAGTGATAGGTGAGCCCCCTTACCAAGGGGGTTGGGGGTTAATCTACTCTAAACCCGCTTCTTTTAAAAACGCTTTCACACTGGGACTGCTATTATTCGACGGGCCGAGGTCGTCGCGTTTTGTCCACTCGGAACGGTTTAGGAAATTCTTTTCCTCAAACGAATCGCCGAATAAAGCGGACAGCAATTTGATGTTCTGCGGCTTATTCAGAATGATGTCACCGTTGTCGGCGTAAATGCCATAAAGCGTGAGCGGTTGTATCTTTTCGGAGCTACCAAGATTTTTGGCAAACAGCGCGGCAGAGCCAAGTTCTTCGTCGTTCATATCTGTGCGAAATTCTTGGCGCACTTGTTTGACAACGCCGGGAATTTGCACCAGTGGTTTTTCCATCAGGCGTTTGGCGAGGGCTTTCATGACAGCTTGCTGGCGACGAATACGGCCCGGATCGCCTTCGAGGTCTTTGCGAAAACGCACATAGCCGTGCGCTTGCTCGCCATTTAACCATTGCGGGCCGGGTTTGAGATTGACTTCCCAATTTGCCCACGAATCTTTGTAGTGAATCGGGCCTCGGTAACGCTTACCGCCTTTGCCATGTCGCATTAAGGCGCCGTCCACATTGACATAAACGCCGTCCGCCATCTCCACCAATTTCTTAAAGCTGTTTGGTTTGATGACCGCGAGGCGATCAATGCGCAAGCCAAATTCATCGCGCATAAAATCGCGCAGTAATTTTTCGCGATTCGCCGGATCGGTGCCGCCTTCGGCATAAACCGCGTTCAGTTTGCGGTCTGACTGCCGATGTCCTTCGAGATCGGTAAAAGTCACCCGCGCATCGCGCGGCAGAGACAGCATTCGTGCCGTGCGCTTTTCGCGGTCAAAAGTAAAAACAATCATGGTGTCCGAACGCGGCGGCGAATCTTTGTCAATGATGTGAAACGGCGCCTTTTTTCCGGTGCGCGGATTCAGCACCATCGCGTTTTTCCAGTTGTAATCTTCGCCGATCAGCAAAATGTTCACGCGATTGCTATGCACATTTTCAAATAGCAAATCGGGGTCTTGCTTGATTTTAATGATGGTTTCCACGGCCTGTGGCGCCGTTTCGGCGAAATCGTGCCCCGACTTAGTTAGTCCGACCCACAAACCGCCCGCGACACAGAGAATGCCGAGCAAAACCAAAACGATACGGCCAAAACCAAATTTACGACGCGTCATTTCACCCTTTGCGGCACCCGGTTCGCGATTAGATTCTTGTTTCAATGATGTCCTCCGGTGCCCTCAGTTTAACAAGGGACGCAGGATTATCGGGGCTATCGTAATCTATCTATGGAGCGCGGGCGTCTCGCCCGCAAATCGAAAGCAGAATGTGGGCGGGACGCCCGCGCTCCATAATCTCATTCATTGCGTCCGACTACTTACAAAACGCCAGATTGTTCCTCTTACTCCCTTTTGCCAAGGCTTTTGCTACGATAAATGTCGCATTCATCAAGGCGAATACGGCGTAGAAATCACGCGGCGCCCGCATCTTTTAATAATTTACGCAGGGAAGAGTGTTTTTCTGGCACCAGATCGAGTAATTTGCGGCCATCGGGCATTTGAACACTCGGATTGGCGCCTTTTTTCAATAAGAATTGCGTCATTTTTTGGGAAGCTTCATTGTAGGAAGAATTATTGGAAGGCGATTCTTGGACTAACAAATGAAGCAGCGGAGTCAAACCTCTTTCGTCGCGCAGATTAACGTTAGCGCCGTATTTCACCAGCAATTTCACGCCTTGCAGACGGAAGTAATGGGGTGCATCATAGTCGAAGCCCTCTAACAGATAAATGAGCGGCGTTTTGCCTTCTCCATCACGTGCATTAGCATCGGCGCCATATTTTAGCAGCAGCTTGATAGCAGCCACATTGGCCTTGCAGGATTTCGGATCATTAACGGTCATTTTCAGATTTTCGATGGCAAAATGGAGAGGTGTGCGCCCTTTTTTATCAGGCGCGTTGGGACTGGCGCCACGCCGCAGCAAAGCCTTCACTAAATCCGGGTCTACTTCGACGGTGGTTGTTGGGACTTGAGGCGTGGCCCCAAAAATCGTGTGCAGTGGCGTGTGCTTAAACTTATCGCGCACATTAGCTTTTGCGCCGCGCTTGAGCAGATAACGCGCATCGGGATGTGAAGCATCGTAGCCTTCCAAACTTTGCAGTAAAGGCGTGCGGCCCCACCAATCGCGCCCTTCCAAACGCGCGCCGTAACGCAGCAAATCGTCTATGATTTCTTTGGTATCATCGTCTCCACCACGCCCACCATAGTGATCAACACCAACGCTGCCCAGCGGCGTGCCTATACCGTAATCATTTTTCGGGTCGCCGAATTTTTCATTGGGATTGGCACCGGCCCGTAATAATTCACGCACAATCGGCCATAAGCGCGGGCCTTCGTGCCCGCCCATCAAAGCCTGCCGCAACGGAGAATCAGATTCGCCTTTCGCGGTATTAACTTTCGCTCCGTGCCGCGCCAGCAAACGCATAATAGTGTCTAAGTCGCGCATAAATTGCCGCACTTTTTGGGCAGATTGTTTGGGATGTTTTTCATCGAAATTCGGCATCGAGCTATGTGCATAATTGATAACCGCATCCAGCGCCGTCGAATCTCCCTCTTCGCTGTAATTGGGGTCGTAGCCTTCTTTCAAAAGTTGACGAACCATCGGCAGATTGACGCTTCGCGCGGCTTGAATCAAAGCGGTGCGGACATTGACTTCAATTTGTCTTTGGGCTTCTTTCTGAGCGAGATATTTTTGATATAAAGCGTATTTTTGCATGGCGGCTTCATGCGCGGCCTGACGCAGCGACTCGCGTTTCGATTCCTGTGCGGCGCGCTTCCATTCGGCTTGTTGGCCGCGCCAACGCCAAAAACCGCTGCCGCCGACAATGCTAAAAGCCACCAGCATCGCGATAATTAACAAGCGTGTTTCGCTGTTCACTTTGTTCATGGAGTGCTTGCCTCAATCATGGTCGGCACGGGGGGCGCTTGCAACGCATTAGCGCGCCCTGTCAGCCAACTGCCCGATTCTTCGACACGTTTTCCTGCGCGGCGGCGATAAATAACGCCCGCGCAATGCCCGCCATCAAGCAAAACCGCGTTTTCGATGCGGCGCGGCAATTCTGCGGCGTCGCAGGGCCGCTCGGTGATAGGCAACTTTGCAAATTCTTTTCGCAAAGCGGGCAATAACGTGCCCTCGCCAACATAATTCTTGCCTTCGTAGCGTCCGAATAAATTGCGCACTTCTTCCAAACTGCGCGGGTTATGTTGCACCAGAAAAAACAAATGTTTGCCATCGGCGCTCCAGCCCAACGCCGCATGACGAAAATAAGGCCCAAAACTGCGCGATAGTCCCGGCCATTGGCCTGGCGGCTCGACATGAAGCTGCTTTTTCTTATCGCGCCACACTTGCGCTGCGCCGCCATCAATCAAGCAAAGCAGCGCGCTTAAACCAAACGAATTTTGCTTTTGAAAATCCGGCGCGGGCGCGAAATTCCAGCGGCGATGCGGCGCCGTCAATTCCAAATCAAAAAGAGGGGTCTGACCGGGGCGTAATTGCCAACCAATTGTCCAACGCCGCAGCGGTTGCACTCCCGCGCCGGGCGTAACGCCATGTTGCCACGCGTTTCCAGTTGCCACGTCGCCAATCAGCGGGCCAACGCTGTCACGGCGCGTCACATAATAACCGCCGTTGATGATAGCTGTTTCGCGCGCAGTCGAAAGGCGCGCTTGCGTGGAGATGGCTTTGGCTTGTGGAGAATATAAAACGCGCGGTTGCGCTAAAGGCGTGTAAATCCACACCGCATACCAATCGCGGCGATAGAGAACATTCGGGCGTGAGGCCGAGCTAAACGACAACATGGCGCGCTTGACATTGTGCGCTGCTGGCTCGCTGCGTTGCGCCGGCAACTGGCGCTTTTCGATGTTGCGGCATCCGGCTATACCACTTGAAGCGACAGCGAGGCACAGCCAAACGCGCCACGATTTCATGCTTTCGTTTCGCTGCCATTCGATGATGGCGCGGCATTGTTATCCAGCAAATTCGCTTTGCCGATGAGTTGCGCGGCTAAAACAGTTTGGATGACGCTGGCGATGTTATTAGTGGTCGCATCGGCGGCGCCGCCGTTTTCGTTGCCGGAAATCGTCACCATTTTGGCCTGCGCCAAAGCTGCTGCGATTTGCGGCGCGATTTGTGGCACCATTTCGATTTGGCGATAGCGCAAATAGGCTTCGCCGCCCGCAATGATGGCTTGATTGATTTTTTCGATGCTTTGCGCGTTGGCTTCGGCCACGACCAAAATGCGATGCGCTTCGGCATCGGCGCGGGCTAAGGCTTCGATTTTTACGCGCTGTGCATCGGCGTTGGCTTGGGCAATTTGTGTAGCGTCAAGTTCGGCTTCGCGTTGCAGCCCCAAGGCTTGTTGGCGCTTGGCGTCGGCTTCGGCTACGAGTGCCGCGTTTAAGGCGCGCGTTTGATCTAATTCGCGATTGCGGTCTGAAATAATGCGGTCTGCTTCGATTTGCGCTTCTTTGGCGCGCCGCGTTTGCTGCGAGGCCACAATGTCGGCGCCCGCTGCGGCTTCGGCGACGGCTTCGCGGCGCTTGGTTTCGGCAATTTCGAGCGATTGCTGCTTTTTTACTTCGGCTTCGGCAATCAGGCCCGCGTTGGCGGCGCGGGTTTGTTCGAGTTCGCGGCTGGCATCCGAAATTTTGCGCTCCGCTTCGAGTTGCGCTTCTTTGGCGCGCCGTGTTTGTTGCGCGGCCACGATGTCGGCGTTGGCTTGCGCTTCGGCTGCCGACATTCGGCGGCGCGCTTCGGCGACTTCCGATTGCACAACTTTGATGTTCAGCGAATTGAAAATCAAACCGAGATCGGTCAACTCGCGCGAACACGCTTTGCGAATGATAATCGCCAACGGGTCGTCGTCGTCTTCCATACCCGAAACGGCTTGTGTATCAATGCCTTCGTGCGTAATCGCCACTTTGGGCGCGGTGCGCGCGGAAAATAATTGGTCATGCGTCAGCAAGTTGATGGCGCGGCGACCCGACGAACTGAGCAAATCGATGAGAATGTTGAGTTGCTCTTCTCGCGGCTTGGAAAAGAAGCGGTTGGCGGCGGTTTTGATGAGTTGATCGGTATCGCCCACCGACACAATCGCGCTGGCTAAAACACGCACTTTGATGGGCGAAGGCGTGCCATTGGCGTCCACATCGGCGGTTTGGTCGGTGATGTCGAGGTCAACATTAATCGCCTTGCTGGAAAGCGTGGTGCCGGTTGTGAAAACCGGAATTTCCAGCGATTTGCCCGGCCCGCGATAAATGACGGTGGCACCGTGCATTTTCGACACCATGCGAATGGTTCCCGCTTCCACATTGCGCAAAAACGACGACACCGTGATCGGTATCAAAATCAGCACCAAGAAAATGGCGCCAAACACCACATAAACTAAATTGTCCATAATAAAATCTCTTTTCTCCCCCGTGAAAACTCCGTTACAACTGTCTCAACGGCGACACGGTGCAGCTTTGTCGCTGCGCATCTACGGCTTCGACCAACAAAATATCGCCCGCGCGCACGCGAATGCCTTCGGCTCGTTCGCGCGCGCTGAGGCGACCTAATAATTGAATGGTTTGTCCATCGAGATTGATGGCAATCAGGCCGCAGCCTGTAGAATCGAAATTGGTGACGGCGCGCGCTTCTTCGGCGACGGCACTTTCGAGCGTGTGGCCTTCACCGGCAAAGCGAAACCAAAAATTCCACAGCGGGCCAAAGAGAAATTTTTCAAAGCAAATTCCGCCCACTACAGCCAACAAAGCGCGCCAAGGTTCGGCGTGCAGAAAACTTTTGACCAAAATGCCCGTGGCGCCGAAACCAAGCAATACGCTAAACCACAAGCGTGGCGACAGCAACATCATAAAAATATTGGAGAGGTTTACGCGAATGCTGTGGCCGTGTTGCGCGTGCTGATGGCCGCCCTGATGATGGGCACCGTGTTGCGCGCCGTGATGTGGCGCTGCCGTGTGGTGACTTTGAACCGCGTGAGAATCGCTGTGCGCGTGCCCGCTATGCGATCCGCCATGTCCACTTTCGCCATGCGCATGACCGCCGTGCGAACCACCATGACCATGCGAACCGCCGTGCGCGTGGCCGATTTGACCGAGAAAACTCAGCGCGGCCATGCTCACCATGCCGGTGAAACCTAAATACAGGCTAAACCTGTAAGCGTCCATGATATTGTTATGCCTAAATTCCGTATGTTCATCACGCATTATATAGCAACCACGCGGCAATACAAGGGAAAACGAATACAGATTCGGCAAAATCGGGGTTGTCACCGAGCAACGAATCGGGCTAAATTTTGGAGAACCAAAAATTAAAGGGACAACGAATGACTTGGAAACTAAGCGCCTTCACCGACGAAGCGGGCGATTCTTGCGAAGCGCAAATTGAAGCCGCACAAAGCAATGGCTTAAAACGCCTCGATTTGCGCGCGATGGACGGTTTTAACTGCACCGCTATGCCAATCGAACACGCCAAAGGCGTCGCGGAAAAACTTAAAGACGCCAATCTTGAAGTCGGTATGTTCGGTTCGCCGCTCGGCAAAATTGACATCGCCGACAGCATGAGCACCGATCTTGGCAAATTGGAGCATCTCGCCGAACTCGCGCCAATTTTGGGCTGCCAGAATGTGCGCATTTTTTCATATTACAACAAAGAAAATCGCCCGCACGATTTCTGGCAAATGGAATCCATCAGTCGCCTTTCGCTTTTGCAAAAACGCGCCAAAGAACTGGGCCTCGTTTTATATCACGAAAACGAGCGCCACATTTACGGCGACTTGTGCGCCGATGTTTTAGAAATTGCCAACCTGCGCGACGGCAAAAGTTTCAAACTAATTTTCGATTTCGACAATTACAATCAAAGCGGCGAAGACGTGTGGGACAACTGGACAAAGTTGCACGACAAAACCGACGCGATTCACCTCAAAGACAGCACAAAAACCAACGAACACGTCCCCGCCGGTCAGGGCAATGGCCGCGTGCGCGAGATTCTGATTGACGCGTTAGCCAAAGATTGGAGCGGCCCGGTGATTGTGGAGCCGCATCTGTCACATTCCGGCGCTGTGGCCGCCACCGGGCCAAGCGGCGCGGCTAATCAAGCCTTTAGCCAAATGGCCCCGCACGAAAGTTTCAAAGTCGCCCTTGATGCCGCGCATGAGTTGTTGAAGAATGTCGGCGCGCAGGTGGATTAATCTGGCTCACATATCCACGCCCATAAATTTGCCCACCGTGTCGTAGACACTGTTGTAATAAGCGGTCATGCCCATTCCGACAATAATAAGCGTGGCAATGGCGGCGATGGCGAGGCCAATTAAGCCCACTGTCTTAGGCACCGTGGTCATGCGCTGGCGCAAATCGGACTCGTAATACTGCGCGGCTTGTCCCAGCATAGCGGGTTCGCTGCCAGTGGCTTCGCCGGTTTTAATGAGGCTGAGTGTCACTTCCGAAAACACGCCGGATTGTTTAAGCGCGGTGCCCAGCGGCACATTTTGGTCGCGCGCCAAACGTGCGGCGCGGGCAAATTTTTCATCAAGAACCGCGTTGTTTGCCATGCCCGCACAGTTTTCCAAAGCGGCAGGCGGTGCAATTCCGGCCTTTGTCAGCCAACCGAGCGCGGTTAGATAACGAAAAACCGCCAAGTCGCGCCACAGCGGGCCAGTCAGCGGAATATATGCGGCGATTTGGTCGCGCATCTTGCGCGCGGCGGAATTGGTATCCATCCATTTGCGCAAAACAAAATACAACGCGATCAAAATTGCCGTCATAATCAGGCGCGGAATGAGATCATGAACATAGCCGGATAATCCGGCGCGCAGGGCTAACTTTTGCTGCTCCAACTGGCCCATGCCCTGCCCTTGCTTGTCTATCGCTTCGACGGCGTGCGTAAAAATTTTGTAACTGCCCGGCACCAAAATCAGCAGCGGCAAAACCACAAATTTATTGAGAAACGTCGCCGTAAACAGACTGCGCCGCAAGGCGACTTCATCTTCCAAATCGCGTGCGATACGCTCGAAGGCCGCTTCCAATTCGCCGCCGGTTTCGCCCGCCAAAACCAGCGCCGCTTCGCCGCGCGAAAAGATTTGAGGCCGCGTTTTCATCCAGGCCGCGAAACTGCCGCCGCGTTCAACGCAAATTTGCGCTTTGCGCGACGCTTCTTTCAAATCGTCACGGCTTGTCACGCCTTGCATATGATGCAGCGTGGCACCGAGCGTCATGCCGCCTTTGATGCAAGTCGCCATTTGCCGCCAAAAAACCATACGCGCTTTTAGCGGCACCGTTACCGGCGGCGCCGCGCTAATAATCGCCGCCTGCGGTTTTGGGGACGGCGAGGATGCCACACTTTGTTGCGGAACTTCATTGGAATGTTGAGGCGAACTTTGCATTGGAATTTCGGATTGAGAATGTATGATGAAACAATGGCAAAATTTGGCGATTGAAACAAGAGCGGTTTTCTAAGAATCAGTTTAAAAACGTTGCTTTCCTTTAGGCCCAAAGGAAAGGCCGCATGGAATTGAATCCACGCGGCCTTTTTTGATTTTATCTCCGCTTCTTACCTCATATTTCCTGCTTCCACTTAGTGCCCTCCGGCCCGTCTTCCAAGATGATGCCGATGGTCTTTAATTCGTTGCGGATTTGGTCGCCAGTTGCAAAATCGCGGCGTTCGCGGGCATCGTGGCGCACTTGAATCAGCAATTCCATCAAGCGTGGCGTGAAGCTGTCACCAACTGGCGCGGTTTTTAGATCGAAGCCGAGCATTTCTAAAGCGCGCCGCGCGCTTACGGCTAAAGTCGCATCGCCGCTGCGATTAAATTCGCTGACGGCATCGAAAACGGCGGCTAAAGCAATCGGCGTATTAAGATTGTCCAGCAAGGCTTCGGCGAAACGCTGCTGGAAAGCGAGGGCAGTATCGCTGTCGCTATCGCGTTCGGGCACTTCAGCTAAAGCGTTGGTCAGGCGCGCCCAACTGGTTTTCGATTGTTGCAGTTTTTCTTCGGAATAATCAAGCGGCGATTGCGGATGCGTCATCAAAAACAAGAGGCGCCACACTTGCGGCGAGGCTTTGGCAAAGCCTTCTTGCAGCGTGATGAAATTGCCGAGCGACTTGCTCATTTTCACGCCATTCACGCGCAATTCGCCGCAGTGCCACCACGTTTTGGCGAAGCAGCGGCCATCGAGATAACTTTCGCTTTGCGCCACTTCGTTTTCATGATGTGGAAACGCCAGTTCGCGCGCGCCGCCGTGAATATCGAAGCCTGCGCCGAGTCAATCGAGCGCCATCGCCGAGCATTCGATATGCCAGCCGGGACGCCCATCGCCCCACGGCGAGCGCCACGCCGGTTCGCCCGCTTTGGCGCCTTTCCACAAGGCGAAATCAAGCGGGTCATCTTTTAAATCGCCGGGCGCAATGCGCGCGCCCGACTGCAAATCTTCGACTTTCTGGCCGCTGAGTTTGCCGTAATCGTCGTCTTGTGAAACATCGAAATACACATCGCCGCTTTTGGCATAAGCGAAGCCTTTTTGGATCAGCACTTCGATCATTTCAACGATGTTTTCGATGTTCTGCGTGACGCGCGGATAATGATGCGCTCGCAAGCAGCCCAGCGTGTCCAATTCCTGCGCGCCTTCCTCGGCAAAGCGCGAGGCCAGTTCGAGCGGGTCAACACCCAGTTCCCCGGCGCGCTTGATGATTTTGTCGTCCACGTCCGTGACGTTTTGCACATGAACGACTTCCAAGCCGCGCCATTCCAGAAAACGGCGCAAAACATCGTAAGTCAGAAAGGCGCGCGCATGGCCGATGTGCAGCGCATCGTAAGGCGTGACGCCGCAGACATAGAGCGAAATTTTGCCTTCCTCGCGCGGAATGACTTCGTCTTTTTTACGGCTGAGGGTATTGTAAAGGGAGATCATATCAGTAGTCAGTGGTTAGTGGTCGGTGGTCAGTGGCACAGTTTTGCTTGCTGCTTTTCTGACCACTGCGCACCGCTCACTGCCCACTATTTCATTTGTTCGCCTAAGTTTTCAAACAGTTCGTCGGCGTTTTTGCCATCGCGCGGGAACAGGACGAAAGCGCGTTTCAATTGCAGTTCGCGCAATTGCGCAGGGTCTTTGGGATACACATTTTCAGGGCTACAGATTTCGATCCAGCGTTCGCCGACTTTTATACCTAATGGCCCCGAATGCGGCAGCAGCAAAAACAAATTCAGGCCGGGCATCGTGCCCGGAGGCGCGACGGCCAATTTATCTACACCGCGACACGAACGGCGCGCTAATTTTTGCACCGCAGTCGCCGCGCGCGAGGCGCCCGCTTCGCCCAAATTGGCTGTCGCTTCGGCCCAATTGGGAATTTGCAGCCATAAAAGGCCGAATTCGTGGTCGTAGCGCGCCGCTCGCAGCACTTCCTCATCCAAAAGGCCCGCGAACTCGACCAAACTCGCAACACGTTTGCGCGAAAGAGCCGGAACCGGCGCAATGTGTTGACCAGCACGACGGCGTTCTTCGGCTGTGTCGCCCGTGGTTTTCCCTTTTGCCAATTCCACCAAATAAGCCGCGCGCGCGCGTTGCTGTGCCCACGGCGCCGCAACGCCATTGGAGGCCATCGGCGCGACTTCGGAAAGTTCGATGATTTCTCGCAGGTTTTCCAGCCCACGCTTCACCAAATACGCCGCGTAGTTGATGGAAATTCCCATCTCACGCGCGATTTCGGTTTTTGTCATCTCGCGAAAAAAGAACATCGTCACAGCGCGTTTTTCAAGGTCTTTCAACTGCGGCAGCGCGGCATCTAAGATCATTTGATGTTCTACGATTTCTTCGTGAGGTTGCTCTTCATCGGAAATCTGCTCGCTCCAATCGGAAGCGTCTTCATCCTCGCGCCGCTTGTCTTCGAGCGAATCCACGTTGAGAATCTGCGTGTTTTTCAAAACCTCGCGCACACTGTCCGCTTTGATGTCCAATGCTTCAGCGATTTCTTCAGGCGAAGGTGCGCGATCAAATTCAGTTGTCAGTTTTTCCGTAGTGCGCACAATACGCTGGCGCAATTCCGAATGCCAGCCCGGTTCGTGAATTAAACGGCCCAAATCGCGCAAATAATGACGAATTTCACCGGAAATCAAATGGCACGCATAAGTCGAAAACTTGATGCCCTTATCGGGATCGTAACGATCAACCGCTTTGACAAGACCGATGTAACCTTCCTGCACCAAGTCTTCAAACGGCTCGCCGGATGTCTTGAAACCCCGCGCGCAGTATTCGACAAGGGGCGCGTGAACC
>JANMKN010000330.1:0-21506 GCA_031372065.1 Abditibacteriaceae bacterium
CACGCCCTGAGCGGTCAGAAATCGTTTTACGGACGCGCCGAAGGCATTTTTTACGGCAAATACCAATACAACGACCAAAATAGCGCCGCACAAAATTCTTATATGCTCGCCAATTTCCGTGCGGGCATCAAAGGCGAAAAATGGTTCGCAGAAGGCTGGCTGCGCAATGCCTTCGATAAGAACTATGTGCCAATTGCTTTGCCTTATGGCTTTGCGCCTTCCGGCTTCATCGGCGAACCCGGCGCGCCGCGCACCTTTGGCATTACGGCTGGTTTTTACTTTTAAAAACAAAACGGGAGAGCAAATGCTCTCCCGTTTTTGTTTTACTCGCCGTTTTCTTCGATGGCGTCTTGAATGCGCCGCTCAACGACTTTCAAATCCAACTTTGCTTGATCGCGCCTGTGCGATTTAAATTGGGATGGTGCGATCCCAATAATCCTGCACATCCATCAGCGCTATAGGTGCGATACAAGCAATGTAATTATCAGGGCGCACCAACATGCAAAACGGCTGATTGGTGCCAAAAATTTCTGCCACACGCGGCGTCAAAGCAAAGGCTTGACTTTCCATCCAGCCAGACAATTGCGGTGGCATCTGAACGAGGGTCAAATCATCAGAAAAAGTTAAAAGATGAAATTTCGGGGCGCGCAACGAATCGTAAATGCTGGCGCCGTTGGTTTCAAAATACGGCATACGATCCCCGGATTTGACGGAGAAATCGTCGAAACTGTGTTCGGTGAGCGAACTTTCCCGATAATTGATGCCGATTTGGGAAATTAGCGGGAAAATCATGTTGCGAAAGCCCGCAAAACCTAACAACTGCTCAAGCAATGACGGCAAAATGGTGACTCGTAAAAAGGCCAGCACGGGATTCGATCCGGCACCGGCTTCAAAAAAGCGGTCAGTCGTTTTGAGAAGGTTTTTGGCGTTTGCCAATCGTTCTTCGTTGTAGGTTTCCAGCAATTCCGGCGCGGCGCGGCCTTTGATGACTATCGCTAATTTCCACGCCAGATTATAAGCGTCCTGAATGCCGGTATTCATGCCCTGCGCGCCTGCCGGTGTGTGAATATGCGCCGCGTCTCCTGCTACGAAACAGCGGCCTGCTTGAAAATTATCCACGCGCCGCGCGTGGACTTTATAGGTTGAAAACCAGCGCACATCCGAAATATCAAGTTGCAGTTTCGCTTCCTTGATAATTTGCGCTTCAATTGCCTCATACAGCACTTCGCCTTCATTTTTGGAGGCGTTTTCGCTTTCTTCGGGAAAGGTGCCGACAATGCGATAACGTTTTTCGCCGGGCAGTGGGAAAAACGCGGTGAACACATCGCGTCCCAGACAAACTTGCACCGCATCATGAGGCAATTCCCAATCAATTTGGGCATCAGCGACGTAAAACAAATGTGACTGCGTGTTGCCTTCAAACGACAGGCCCAAAGCATGACGAATCGGGCTTTTCGCGCCGTCGCAACCCACCAAATAGCGCGCTTCGATGAATTCTGTTGCCCCGCTGCCATTGCGGATATTGGCATAAACGCCGGTGGGAGTTTGCGTGAAATTCTCCAGCGTGCTTTGCCACATGACATCTTTGCCGTGCCGGAGCAAATAATCATACAACAGTTTTTCGTTTTTGCTTTGTTCGAGCATCAACAAAAACGGATAAGGGCTAAGTCCTTCGCCAAAGCGGGAAAGCGGCAATTCGGCGCGCACTTCGCCGCCTTCGAGCAGGCGCACTTTGTGAGTGATAACGCCCTGTTGCACTGCGTCGTGCGCTAATTCCAATTGGTCATAGATTTCCAGCGTGCGCGCTTGGACGCCGATAGCTTTTGAATAGGGCGTGAGGGTTTCGTTCTTTTCGATGAGAACGAAGTCCACATCGTAACGCGCGCATTGGCAGGCCAGCGCCAAACCTGTCGGCCCGGCTCCCACGATAAGGACATCGGTTTTCATAAAGCAACTCTGAATCTACTGCAATTTCTGGCGTGCTTCGTTGATAAAGTCCGACCAAAATTCGTCGGGCGTCCACGCGCGATGCAAATCGCGCAACGCTTCGGCTTCGTCCACCTCGGTGCAAAGCACGCGATACAAATAAACGAAAGCTGCCGCGCGCTTATTGGCGACACAATGCACGAAGATTTTTCGCGGGGCGTTGAAGTTCATCAAATCGCAAAAACGCGCGACTTCTTCCATTTGGGGCGCTTCAAAAGCGACGGCGATTTGGGTGTAAATCATCCCCAAATCGCTGACGACTTTGCGCTCGTCGGGCAACGCTCCGGGCGATTCAAGCAGGCCGAGATTGATGACCAATTCGTAACCGGCTGCTTTGATGTCAGCAAACTGTTCGGGCGAGGGCTGCCCCGCTGTGGCAAGTGATTCGGAGATTTGCAGGAACTGCGGAATGTTTTCGAGGTTGCTCATAAATTGGACGTTTCCCTGTCAAATAACAACATTAGCTTTTGAACTGATGCATAGTTTCCGTTTTGCCCTATCCCCGTAGCAAGTTGTCGGGTTGCCTTGTTTGTGGAATCCGCCCAACTAAGTAATCGGACACAATTAATGAGGTTATGGAGCGCGGGCGTCCCGCCCGCATTCTGTTTTCGATTTGCGGGCGAGACGCCGGGTGCCCTCTGGGCAGACTCCATAATGACCTAACTCAAGCGAATTCTGTCCGCCTACTTATGAATCAGCTTCTTTGATTTTGCATTTTAATTCGCCTTGCAGCTTGACACTTTAATCATTTTTGTTAGAATGGAAGCAATCAATTTTATTTTGCGTGCGTTTGTTGTTTATTTTCGGGTATCGTCATGCGTATTCATGGCTCGATTTTCAACTTATTCCTTTTTCGGCCCTCTAATGCGGCCCGTTTTTTGACGTTTGCCCGCTTTGAAAAACCGTCTGCGAATATGCGCTACGACGGCGCCGACGTCAAAACAGCGCCAAAACGAATCCTAACTCACAATTTCTCCGTTCCGCGTTTAATCTGCCGCTCCCTCAGCCTCCCGATGGCTCCGCCGAATGATTCTGCGCTGTTGCGAAACGATTCCGCGCTGGCGCGGAGCGATTCCGCGCTGGCGCGGAGCAATTCCGCGCTGGCGCGGAGCAATTCCGCGCTGGCGCGGAGCAATTCTGCGCTGGCGCGGAGCAATTCTGCGCTGGCGCGGAGCAATTCTGCGCTGGCGCGGAGCAATTCTGCGCTGGCGCAGAGTAATTCTGCGCTGTTGCGCAACAGTTCCGCGCTGGCGCAGAATAATTCTGCGCTGTTGCGCTACGATTTCCCGCAGGCGCGAACCCATTGCGCGCCGCCGCGCCGCGATTGTTCGTGGGCGCTCGACCTTCTCGCGCCGCCGCGAAGCAATTTCGCGCGGTGGCACGGCTCCGGCGCGCTGTTTTGTTGTGGTTTCGCGCTGTGAGACCGCCTAAATCCTCCTAAGGAAAAGGAAAAACGATGGCAAAGAACTATTTAAAACCCTCCGATGCTGAACGCGTGGAATGGTGGCAGAACTTCATGCCCAAAGTAGAGGCCTACCAAACCACCCTCGACCTGACTGACCCAGACGTCGCCACAGTCTTGGCTGATGGCGCCATGTTCATTTATTTGGTGACCAAACGCGTGCCTGCGATGAACACGGCGGCTAAGGCGCAAAGGAGTTACAAAAACCTGATCGCTGATGGCCCCATCGGCACACCGGCTGGTGCTCCACCGGCGTTGCCCACCGTGTCGGCGCCGCCCGCGACGGTGCCCGCTGGCATTTGGCCGCGCACGCGCGCTTTGGTGCAACGCATCAAGCGCGCCGCGAATTACACCGAAGCCATCGGCACCGATTTATGGATCATCGGCACCGACGAGGAGATTGACCCCAACACGGCCAAACCAACCTTCACCGCCACCGCCTTGTCGGATGGCGAAGTGCGCTTGAAATGGGTCAAAGGCGCCTTTGATGGTGTTGTCATCGAAGGCCGCGCGCCCGGCGCGGCGACGTGGATTGCGCTGGGCATTGACCATTTCAGCCCCTTCGTAGATACTCGCGACAACGCCACACCCGGCCAACCCGAAGTGCGCGAATATCGTATGCGCTATTTGGAAAAAGACGACCAAATCGGCGAATGGAGCGATGTCGTCAGCGTAACCACCAAGCCGTAACGTGCTTTTAGGGAGCGTGGGCAAGTTGCCCGCGCTCCCTAAAACGCCGCCCTGTGCGGCAATATTGTTAAGGAGATTGTAATGTTGAATCAAAGATTGAAAGAAAAACTCGTCTCTATCGCGCGCCCTGCGCTGTGTAGTCTCATCATCCTTGCCACGGCAGCCCTGAGCGCACCGGCGGAGGCAAAGATCGCTTTTACTTCTGATAGGGATGGACAGGATGGGACCGGTGAAATTTATGTTATGAACGACGATGGCTCAAACCAAACGCGATTGACGTTCAATGATTTCGGAGATGTCGAGCCATCTTTCAGCGGTGATGGCAGCAAAATTACGTTCCGTTCTGAGCGCGATGGCAATTGGGAGATTTACATCATGAACGCCGATGGAACAAATCAGACACGGCTCACGGATAATAGCACTTTGGATTTTGGTCCTAAGCTTAGTCATGATGGCAGCAAAATCACTTTCATGAGCGAACAACCGGCTGGCCGACAGATATTCGTCATGGATGCAGATGGTTCCAATCAGGTAAATATCTCAAATGACAACGTTGGCGAGAGCGAACCAACCTTCAGCCCGGACGACAGCAAAATTTTATTCAGGGCCGACTATGGTGGTGGGCATGATATTACTATAATGGAGGTGGATGGCACCAATCGTGTGCGTCTGACCTCTACTCCAAGTGGCTCACCCACTCCACAATCTGAAGGGCCTGAAAACAGCCCGGATGGCAGCAAACTCGTGTTTCACTCCAATCGAGACGGCGATTGGGAGATCTACATTGCTAACTCGGACGGGACAGGAGGAACTCGCCTTACTAATTCTACAGGCTACGACACTCATGCTGTTTTCAGCCCAGATAGCGGACGGTTGGCCTTTCACTCCGTCCGCACCGGATTGTATGAGATATTTACCATGAACGTAGATGGAACCGATCTCGTTCAATTAACGGCAGACACGGCAACTAACGGTGAACCTTCTTGGGCGTCGGGTAACGTGCCGAATCTTCCAACTGTAACTATCAACAACGTGACATCTACTGAGGGAAACTCCGGCACCACCGACGCGACGTTCACGGTGACGCTCAACGCGGCCAAAGCGCAGCCGGTTACGGTGAATTACGCCACAGCCAACAATACGGCCAAACAACCGGCAGACTACACCATCATCTCCGGCACGCTGAATTTCGCTGCCGGCGAAACCACGAAAACAATCTTGGTGCCGATTGTGGGCGACACATCAGATGAAGCCAACGAAACGTTTTTCGTCAATCTGTCCAGTGCCACCAACGCCACCATCGCTGACAGCTTGGGCGTCGGCATTATCACCGATGATGATGCTTTGCCCACTTTGAGTATCGGGGACGCTACCGCCGTCATGGAAGACGGTGCGGGTGCACGTAACTCGCTTTATGTCGTCACTCTCAGTGGCGCGACCAATCGCACCGTCAAAGTCAACTACGCCACGGGAATATCTGCCGCCGTTGGCAGTGCAACTTCGGGCGTTGACTTCACTGCCGTTAGCGGCACGATGACTTTCGCTCCCGGTCAGACCACAAAGACCATCGTGGTGCCAGTGCTGCCTGACAATCTGGATGAAACGAACGAAGTCATTCGTGTCAATCTGAGTGGTGTCAGTTTGGCTTCTATCACTAAAGGTCAAGGAGTGGGCAGCATTACCGACAACGATGCGACTCCCACGCTTTCCATTACTGATGTGATGCAAAACGAAGGCAATTCGGGCACCACCAACTTCGTTTTCACCGTGAGCCTGTCAGCAGCCAGCGGTCAGACTGTGACAGCGAGTTATCAAACAGACAATGGCACGGCGATCAAGCCGGGCGATTATACCGGTAAAGCGGGCACCCTAACTTTTGCACCGGGCGAGACTATCAAGACGATTTCCGTTGTCGTCAAGGGTGAAGTCCTCAACGAAGCCGATGAGACGTTTCTGGTGAATCTAAGCAATGCTGTCAATGCCAGCTTTGCTAAGAATCAGGGCACCGGCACCATTCTTAACGATGATGCTTCGGGGTAAGAGTTAGCAGACAAAAACGGCGGCAGAATCCGATTCTGCCGCCGTTTTTGTTTGCTACGGCGGCGCTTGGATTTGGTAAATTCTATGAGGTTTTTGGTGTTGTCAGATGTCAAAACAAAGTGAGCCAAAGCCATTTTGAGGCGTCTGGCGTGCAATTTTCGAGGAGAACAATGATGAAGTTGAAACAATCGCGGCGCGTTTTGGGCGCGTTGCTCATGTGGGGCTTGCCCATAGGATTCATGGCGGCGCCGCTGCACGCGGAAAGCAAAATCGCCGTAGATGTGAACGGCGACAAAATCTATGTCACCGATGTAGAGCGAGTGATCACCATGATTAAAGATCGTGAGCCAGCTTTGCAATCGGGCAGCGAGGCCGCGCAGAAATCTCTGAAGGATTTACGCGACAGCATCACAGAAAACTTTATTGTGCAAAAGCTCTTGATTCAAGAAGCCAACCGCCAAAAGATCGCCCTGAAAGAAGAAGATGTCGAAGCTGGTTTTAAATCGTTTAAAGCCGATTACGGCGATGAAGACGCCTTCAAAAAAGCCATCGCTGCCGAGGGCAAATCGCCCGCTGATGTGCGGCGCACGATTCAGGAAGAATTGATGCTGCGCGAATTGACCAGCCGTATGACTGCCGACATTCAAGTGACGGATGCCGATATGCAAGCCTATTATAATGCTCATCTTGCCGAGTTCAAGGTGCCGGAAATGGTGAGGGCGCGGCATATTTTAGTGTCGTATCCTGAAAAAGCTACCGAAGCGCAGAAAAATGAAGCGCGCGCCAGAGCGAGCGATCTATTGAAAAAAGCTCAGGCCAAGGGCGCCGATTTTGGCAAGTTGGCTCGCGAGAACACCGACGATACCGGCACCAAAGATAGTGGCGGCGATTTAGATTTTGCCACCCGTGGCACCTTTGTCGCACCCTTTGAAAAGGCAGTTTTCGGCTCTCCTCTCGGCTTACTGCCTCGCGTAGTCGAAACGGATTATGGCCTGCATATTATCCGCATCGAGCAAAAGGAGCCAGAGCGCACCCTGACATTTCAAGAAATCAAAGGCGATCAGCAATTGCGCCTTGAATTGCGGCAAGACAAAATCAAAAAGCGCATTGACGACAAAATCGCGGCGCTACGCAAAAGCGCCAAAATTACGACCTATTGAAACAGGAAGTAATCCGCAAAAATGAGACGCGACGGGAGAATAATTACTTTCTCCCGTCGCGTTTTGTTTTGGATGCCGCTGTCTGCCATCGGGCGCGTAGTTCGTTAAAATAGGGGAGGTTAATTTTTTCTGGAGAGACTCACATGACCTTAATTGCTGATATAACCGCGCGCCAAATTCTGGATTCGCGTGGCAACCCGACTGTGGAAGTGGATGTAACGCTCGAAGATGGCACACAAGGCCGCGCGGCAGTGCCGTCGGGCGCTTCCACGGGCGAATACGAAGCCGTCGAACTGCGAGATGGCGACAAAAAAGTTTATGGCGGCAAAGGCGTGCTTCAAGCCGTGCGTAATGTCAACGAGCAAATCGCGCCTGAACTACTGGACATGGATTCCACCGATCAAGTCGCCATTGACGAATTGATGATCGAATTGGACGGCACACCCAACAAGGCCAGCCTCGGAGCCAACGCCATGCTGGGTGTTTCGATGGCGGTTGCCAAAGCTGCTGCTGCCGCACTGGGAATGCCGCTTTATCGCTATCTCGGCGGCACCAGTGCGCGCACTTTGCCCTTGCCGATGATGAACATTCTCAACGGAGGCAAACACGCCGATTCTGGCGTGGATTTGCAAGAGTTTATGGTCATGCCCGTCGGCGCCGAAACATTTTCGGAAGCCTTGCAAATGGGCGTCGAGATTTATCATTCGCTCAAAAATGTGTTGCATGATCGCGGTCTGTCCACCGCAGTGGGCGACGAAGGCGGCTTTGCCCCCAACGTCAGCGGCACACGCGACGCTTTGGGCGTTATCATGCAAGCCATCGAAGCCGCCGGTTACAAGCCCGGCGATCAAGTAATGCTGGCGATGGACCCGGCCATGAGCGAATTGCATTCGGGCGATAAATATGTTTTCGAGCGCGAAGGCGGCTCGAAAAGCACAGCGGAATTAGTGGAATTTTGGAACGGTTTGATTAATGATTTTCCAATTATTTCCATAGAAGACGCCTTCGATGAAGATGACTGGGAAGGCCACAAAGCGCTGACAGACCGCGTCGGCAGCAAAGTGCAGCTCGTCGGCGACGATTTGTTCGTGACCAACACCGAACGCCTCAGCCAAGGCATCAAAATGGGCGCGGGCAACTCCATTTTGATTAAGGTCAATCAAATTGGCACCTTGACCGAAACTTTGGCCGCTATCGAAATGGCGAAGTGCGCCGGTTATACAGCCGTCGTTAGCCATCGTTCGGGCGAAACCGAAGATGCGACCATCGCCGACATTGTGGTGGCAACCAATGCCGGTCAAATTAAAACCGGTGCCCCCGCGCGCACAGATCGCGTTGCCAAATACAACCAATTGCTGCGCATCGAAGAAGAACTCGGCGATACGGCCCTGTTCGCCGGACGTGGCGCGTTTTATAATTTGAGATAGCTTTTAGCGATTAGCGGTTAGCTTTTAGCTGCTTCGCAGGCCATTTATAAAGAGCTAACCGCTAAAAGCTAACCGCTAAAAGCTGAAAAAGGGCTAACAATGCACCATCAATCGAAACTCAGCCCGCGCCAGTCGGAAACCGTGTTCGACGACGCATTGCCGGAATCGCCGGAAAAACTGCGAGACGAACTGTCCGCTGCCAGAACGCGCAAGCGCCGCAAGCGTAATCGTAAACGCCATTGGTCGGTTTTGCTTATTACGGGCGCGTCTATTGGTCTGTCCGTCTTGCTGATGGCGACGATTTTTTCGGTGCGCGCCGAATATAATCGCTGGGCCGTGCACGTTGCCAAGAGCGATGCCGAATTAGCTGCCCTAAAAGCGCAACTGAATACCGGCGAACGTCGCTTGGCATCGCTCAAATCGCCGCAAGGCAGGCAGGAACTTTTGATTGACAATGGGTATTTGAAACCCGGTGATCGTTATCTTGAATTTCCGCCCGACGCCGACGAAAAACGGGCCGCTACCCTGCCGCCCAATGATCTCACGCCGCATACCGAAACGTGGAGCGGTTCACCCATCAAAGATGGCTCCATTTGGCGTGGCGCGTGGGATACTTTGAGCGAAAAGTGGCACAAATTGCGGAATTGATGATGTCGGATGGAAACGGGACGCCGCCGAAAATATTCGGCGGCGTCCCGTTTCGTTTTGAAATGAAAGTTTTTTTAAAAAACAATTCAAAATTCTTTTGTGCCCTTCTGACCGCGCTTTTGCTCTGGATTCCGGTGCAAAAATGGGGCTTGTTTCCGCTTGCATGGATTGGCCTAACGCCGCTGTTTTGGGCAGCAAGCGATATGGATTCCAAAACGCGCCTGTGTTATGGTTGGCGCGCCGGTTTTTTGTTTTATGCACTAACAAACTGGTGGATTTTGCCAACGATTATCTATGGCAGCCCGATGATCGGCGCGCCGCCTGCCCTTGGCGTTTTGCTCGGCGTCGTGGCCGTTTCGTTTATTGCCGCTGTTCACGGCTGGCAATTCGCCCTTGCCTTGTGGCTGTGGGACACCAAAAAATGGGCGCGGCATTTGTGGCTTTTACCGATTGTCGTGGCGTTGTTTTGGGGCTTTTTCGACTATGTGCGTTGCATTCCCCCTTTAGCGCATATTTGGGGCGCGCTCGCTTTCACGCAATGGCGCAATATTTCTCTGTTACAAAGTGCACCTTACATCGGTCAGCACGGAATTACGATTTTGCTGGTCTGGCTTGGTGCTAACCTGACTTTGTATGCAGTGCGTCGTCGTTTTGTTTTTCTGGCACCGCTTTTTATTTTTATTTTTGTGGCTTTGCATGGTTGGTTTTGCGAGAACTGGATTTCGGTAGATTATCCTTCTGCGCCACCGAATGTTTTGCTGGTTTCAACGAACGTGCCCAGTTTGAGCAAAACGCGAGCACAAGCGGGCGAATCGAACTTTCAGCAGGCATTACGCTTGACAAATAAGAATTTGTGGCAATTTCTTCCAGAGGATCGGCGATTCTCTCCGCAGGAAAGAACTATTGTTTGGCCGGAAACGACATTTGAAGTCTGGAAAGTTGATGACCATATCCGGCCTAATACCGCACAGATTCCCGAATGGAATCGCCTTCAAAAAATGCTCATTCCAAAAGGCAAAATGCAGTTTTTAAGCGGTATTGCTGTGCATGAATTGGACAATTTAGACGAAAAACTCTATAATTCCGCTGTTTTGCTGGGAAAAAATCCCAAAATGCAAATGGCGCCCAAAATTCGCACGGTGCCGATGGGCGAAAAAGCGCCATTTGGCGAGTATTTGCCGTTTCTGCGCCGCCTCGCGCCCGATCCTGAAGTCACGCCGGGCACGACGCCTAAACCTTTGAATTTACACGGCACGCCGATTGGCACGATTATTTGTTTCGAAAGTTGCTTTCCCGACCCGGCGCGCAGTTTGAAGGCACAAGGCGCCCAAGCGTTGTTTATCGTGACCAACGATGAATATTTCAAAGGCACCAACGCGCCGTGGGAACACGCGACGATGGCGATTCTGCGCGCGGCGGAAAACCAAATTCCCGTCGCGCAAGTTGCGAACGGCGGTTACACTTTGCTGATAGATTCGCACGGGCGTCTATTGCATCAATCGTTTGGTGCAGAGGCTACACCAGTCAATATTCCGCTTCATTAATTCATGGAAACCATTTGGGCGCCGTGGCGCGTGGGCTACATTTTGGGCGATACGCCACCGCCGGGCGCCACAGGTTGCATTTTCTGCGACAAACCTGGCGCGGGCGATGACGAAACGCACTTAATCGTGGCGCGGGCGCGGCATTGTTTTGTGCTGCTGAATCTGTATCCGTATAACAATGGGCATTTGATGGTGGCGCCTTATCGTCATGTCGCACGTTTGGAAGATTTGCCCGATGAGGAAATTGCGGAACTGATGCAAGTCGCGGCGCGCATAGAGCCGGTTTTGCGCAAAACGATGAATCCTGATGGTTTTAATATCGGCATGAATGTCGGACGCGTGGCTGGTGCGGGCATTGACGCACATTTGCATTTGCATATTGTGCCGCGCTGGGGCGGCGACACGAACTTCATGCCGGTTTTGGGCGATACTAAGGTCATTCCGCAATCGCTTTTGGCCGTGCGCGACTTATTATGCGGCCCCGTTCAAGACGCATTGAACAGCATGATGCAAGTGGGCAACCAGCCCTTAGACGAAGCGGTCTAACAGTTTAAAAGGCGCTTGACGGCGCCATTTCGCAGTTTGAGGTTTCTTATGACAAAGCGAAAATTCATTCAAGGTTTGATGGGTGCCGGTTTGCTGATGGGCACCGGCATTGCCTACGCGCAGGAACCGAAAATCACGTTTCCAGCCGAAGGTCAAGACGTGCGCGGCGAAATCATCATCACTTGGGAAGGTGTTCCCGAAGGTGGTTACGCGATGGTCTTTGTCAACGGCCAATTGCGCACGGCGACGGCGGAAACAAGCCTGACGCTAAACACCCTGCCGCCCAACTTCCCCACCGATGGCCCGCTAACAATCACATTGCGTGGCATCAATGCCGGCGGGCGGCGCACAGGTGAAACCAAAGTCACCTTTAACATTGCCAATAACAAAGTTGACCCCGATGCCGAAGAAGTGCAGCTTTTGGTTTGGAAACCCGAAGATCGCTTGCTGGATGTGCAGCGTTATCGCATTTTCGCGGAAAGCAACGGCAATGTTTCCGGCGGAAGTGCGGCGGGAGGTGGCGCCAGCGGTGGCAGCGGCGGAGCCAGTGGCGGCGGTGCAAGCGGTGGCGGCGGCGATGCGGAATGGATTCCTGCACCTTTAGATTGGCAAATGACGGCGCTTTTGCGTCGCGTCGTGCGTGATGTGGGCATGATTGATGGCTCGGCCAACATCCGCACCGTAGTAGACCATGCGTTTCAGCGTCAGCGCCAAAGCGAATATGGCGCGGGCGGAGCCGGTGGAGAAAGCGGCGGCGGCGCATCAACCAAGAAGAAAAGCGCTAAGGCTCCGGCCTTTCCCACCAAAGCGCCGTGGCATTACGACGAAGATAGTCCTTTGAAATTGCCCTTGTGGGAACAAGCGCCAGAAACCGGCACCTACTTCGTGAAAATGGTGCATCAAACCGGCGATGAAATCAACGCCACGCGGAAACCAACCACCATTGCGATTGCCGATTTGCTGCCCACCTTTCCCAAAGGCCCGGTAAAACCCGGCATCACTTGGACGACGACGATGACGTTTCTCAGCGATTTATCCAACCGCAAACCAATTAACGTCGAGTGGAGGATGCTTTTTACGACGTTTGAAAACATCAAAACGCCTGCCCAGCGTGAAATTCGCGCCGCTAAATTGGAATCTCGCTTCCAAATGCCGAATAAACAAGCAATGGACATCGCTTTGTCGTTGGCGGCCATGGCGGGAACTGGTGCCGCTGGCGGTGGTGGCGGCGAAAGTGGCGCCCCTACTGGCGGTGGAACTAACGGAGGCAGCGGCAGAACTCAGGGGGGCGGTGGTGCAGGCGGAGCCGCTACTGCCAGCGCTGCGACGGAAATTGATCCCGATACCATCAAGAATGCCCGCACTAATGTGGCGCGCGTATTGTGGTTCGATATTGAAAACCGTCGCGTGCTACGCTGTGAAGATCGCCTCAATACTTACTTTGAAATGGAAAGTCAGGGCGGCGGCACTGAAGGTGGCGCCTCTGGCGGCTCATCGTCTGGCGGCTCAGGTGAAGGCGGCGCACAGGCAGCCGAACCAACCAGAGTCAGTTATTCGCTGTTCGTTTCAACAATGTTGGACGACACAATTCCAGAGCCATCCACACTCTTTGATCGTCAACGAGTTATCCCGACGGGCCATGTTGATGCCTCGCGGAATCCTGATGATCCCACTAAGCCCAACAACCGTGATCGCACTTTAGTGCGCGACCCTTCGATGGACAAATCTCTGCTTCCGCCCCGATAGCGCCCTGCCAAAAAATCAAAGCCCCACATTTTAGTAAAATGTGGGGCTTTGATTTTTCTATGAGCAAATCTATGCCTCAAGCCGTTTTGCAATAATTTCTTCGCACGCCGCGCGCCAATCGGGAAAGCGAAATTCAAAACCGGAATTTAATAATTTGCCCGGCACGACGCGGCGACTTTTCAAGAGGAGTTCGGTTTCGGTGCCCATGAAAAACGTGCCGATAGTGAGCATCCACGCTGTCGCGGGCAAGCCAAGAGGCGCTTTCACAGTTTCTCGCAAGATTTTCATAAATTCGCGATTGGGAATCGGGTTTGGCGCAGCGCAGTTGATCGCACCATCAAGACTTTCGTGCTGCAAAATCCATCTGAGAGAGCGGGCAAAATCGGTGGCATGAATCCAACTGACGAACTGATTGCCCTTGCCTAAAGTGCCGCCCAAACCGCGCCGCGCGATACTTTCAAAGGCGTCCATGACGCCGCCTTTTTGCGAGCCGAAAACCATTGCCGTGCGAAGCGCGATTTTGCGGGTGTTTGGCGTGTTCGGTGCCTCTAAAACCGCTTCCCATTTCTGGCACACATCAACCGAAAAACCGTGCCCTATTTCGCCCGTTGCTTCATCCATCGCGCGATCTTCGGCGTGGCGATAAATCGTCGCCGAACTTGAATTTATCCAAACACGCGGCGCCTTTTGGCATTGCGAAATGACTTCGCCGATGATTTTTGTAGATTTCAAGCGCGAATTGTAAATTTCGCGCTTATTTGCTGCGTTGTAACGGCAATTGACCGAGCGACCGGCTAAATTGATAATTGCATCGGCGCCATCCAATTCCCGCGCCCAATCACCCGAAGTTTCGCCATCCCATCGCACCAAACGCGCGCCTTCAGGCGCCGATTGACCGCGCGACAAAACCACGATTTCATGCTCTGGCGCGAAATAATCGGTGATAACACGCCCTAAAAAACCTGCGCCGCCGGGCAAAATGAGTTTCATAAGAAAAATGACAGAAATTAACTTTGGTTAATTTCCCGCTAAAACATCGTTCATTTTGCCGCGCCGATAGCCTTCGAGGTCAAGGAGAACTTTGTTGTAACCGATTTCGCGCAGAGTTTGGGCGATGTTTTGATAATTCTCGAAAATAAGCGGCATTTCGGCTGGTTCGATTTCGAGGCGCGCGGTGGGTTTTTCGTTTTCAACGTAGTGGCGCACGCGCAATTGTTTGAGGCCCAGACCGCGCAAATGCGCTTCGGCGCGGCCAATTAAACGCAGCGCTTCGGCAGTAACGGGCGTGCCATAGGGAATGCGCGATGATAAACACGGCATGGCCGGTTTATCCCATGTGGGAAGGCCGATTTCGCGGCTGAGAGCGCGAATTTCGGCTTTGGCGAGGCCGACTTCACGCAACGGTGAGCGAATGGCGCGTTCGCTTCCGGCCTGAGCGCCGGGACGCCATTCTTGCATATCGTCTATATTGGTGCCGTCGCAAACCGCGTCGTAGCCATCAATTCGTGACAAACGATTCAAGACATCAAACAATTCGCTTTTGCAAAAATAGCAACGGTTGGTCGGATTGGAAGCGTAATTCGGGTCTTCGATTTCGTGCGTTGCGACTTGGCGCACCGGCAGGCCAAATTGTGCGGCCAATTGCATCGCTTCGTCGTGTTCTTCGGGCATCAGCGACGGAGAAATGCCGATAATGCCCTGCGCGCGGGCGCCGATTTCATCGTGCGCGATTTTGAGTAAGTAAGTCGAATCCACGCCGCCCGAATAAGCGATGATGACGCATTCAAAGCCGCGCAGAATTTCACGCAGCGCGCTTTCTTTGGCGCGTGTTTCGTCGCTGATTCGCGTGGGTAGGGAGAGAGATATATTTTGTAGCATCTGCTAAAGTATAGTCGGCTCGTCGTCAAGATTTGTCAATGGACGAAAAGGGGCGAACCAGACTACGCTCAAATTTGTCCAAAATTCCAATGTCGAAATTAGTAACAGTTTTTTTGCTTGCAGCAAGCATGGGGATTGCCAACGCGATTGCCGCGCCGCGAGGCCCGAAGTCGCTACCTAACCCGGCAGCGCCCGACGTTACAGGTTTGGCGCGTCACCCTTTAACCGAGGCTCGCAAAGCCAAAAAGCGCGGCGTTGTTTTCTTTTTTGTCACTACCGATTGCCCGATTGCCAACCGTTTCGCGCCGGAAATTAACCGCATTTGCAAAGATTATGAAAAACGCAACGTGGCGTTTTATATTGTGCAAACCGATGCCGCTTTAAAAGCTGCCAAAGCGCAAGAACACGCCAAGGACTATAAATTCACCTGTCCAGTTTTGTTAGATCGCCAACATGAAATCGTGAAATTCTGCGGTGCTTCTGTCACGCCCGAATGCACTTTGCTTGCGCCGGATGGCAAAGTGCTTTATCGGGGCCGTATTGATGATCGCTACGCTGCGCTCGGACAATTTCGCGTGGAACCAAAGCAACGCGATTTGCGCCTTGCGTTAGACGACTTTTTGGAAGGAAAACCCGTTGCCAACGCGCGCACCAAAGCGATTGGCTGCTACATTGAAGGATAAACAGAAAAACATGAAAAAATGGCCTTTTCTCATCGCCGCGCCGGTTTTCTATGCCTTGGCAAACGGCATCGTGCCGCAAAACAAGCCGCAGTTTGTGCCTGCCGCGCACGCAGACGCGCCGCCGACTTACGCTAAGGACATCGCGCCGATTTTATTTCAAAACTGCGCGGAATGTCATCGTCCCGGCGAAGTGGCGCCCTTTTCCTTGCTAAGTTACGAGGATGCCAAAAAGCGCGCCCGCCTGATGGCCGATGCCACCGAGCAGAAACTCATGCCGCCGTGGCACGCCGATGAAGGCGCCGAAAAGTTTCGCGACGCGCATTTGCTGACCGCCGAACAAATCGCGCTTTTCCGCAAATGGGCCGAAGCCGGCGCGCCGCAAGGCGACCCCAAAGAAACGCCGCCTCTGCCCAAATTTACCGAAGGCTGGCGCGCTGGCGAACCCGATTTTATCGCCGATCCGGGCGAAGATTACAAACTTGAGGCCGAAGGCCGCGATGTTTATCGCTGTTTCGTGGTGAAGACTAATTTCGACGAAGACCGCTACGTTTCGGCTATCGAAGTGCGTCCCGGCAATCGCAAAGTGGTGCATCATCTGATTGCCTATTTGGATACTTCGGGCCGCGCGCAGGAATTGGATGCCAAAGACCCCGGCCCCGGCTACACCTCGTTTGGCGGGCCGGGTTTCACACCCAACGGCGCCTTAGGCGGCTGGGCGCCGGGCAATGAAGCCTATCCGACAGCCGCCGGTGTTGGTTGGCTGCTGCCCAAAGGCGCTTCGATCATTTTGCAGGTGCATTATCACAAATCGGGCAAGCCCGAAACCGACCGCACCCGCATGGGCTTACATTTTGTGCAAGGCCCGGTGGATAAGCGCGTGCGCTGGCTGACCGTGGTCAATCCGCTATTTCGCCTAACGCCCGGCGAAACCAAACAAACTGTGCGCGCCGTGCAAATGGTGCCCGTAGACAGCACGGTTTACGCCGTGATGCCACATATGCATTTGCTGGGCAAAACCGCCGACGTCACTGCGACTTTGCCCGATGGCACTCAGAAAAAATTAGTGGGCGTGCCGGGTTGGGATTTTAACTGGCAGCAAACCTATGCTTTCAACGAACCTGTAAAATTACCTGCCGGAACGCGCATTGATTTGGTGGCGACTTACGACAATTCTGCCGAGAATCCGCGTAATCCGTCCACGCCGCCGCGTCCGGTGACGTGGGGAGAACAAACCACCGACGAAATGTGCCTCGCCTTTTTGATTTACACGCCGGATGGCGAACAATTAACGCAAGGCAAAAGCGTGGGCCGCTTGCCCGGCGATTTCGGCGGCGGACGCGGTGGCGGCGGTGATGGCGAGCAACTCGGTGCCTTCTTGAAGCAAATGCTCAAGCAGTTCGACAAAGACGGCGACGGCAAACTCAGCCCCGAAGAACGTCAGGAAGCGTGGAAATACGCCCAACAAATCGTAGGCGGCGCCAAAGAGAATTGATTTGCGGCGCACAATCGCCCAACAAAAGAGCCGCTTGCCAAATGGCAAGCGGCTCTTTTGCGATGGTTTTCATCTGCGGTCTTCGGCACCAATCACGTTAAAATTGTCAAAGGTGCCATCGTGGGCGCCAAAAGCGGCGTGATGGACGATAGCCCGACGGTGAATTCGTGGCCGGAACGCCTGCCTTACCGGGCCGCCAACGCATGAAACTCGAAGATGCCTTTCGCAAAATGCCCGACACCGCCAGATCGGTGCGCGACTTGGAAAAACAAGTCAAGGCGCTGCAAGCACAAATCGACGAATTGTCCAAGCGGCTTTCGTGAATAAGCAAAACAAAAAGGGCGCGGCCAAATTTGGCCGCGCCCTTTTGTTTTGCAACAGTTTTTGCGTTCGTTTAGGTTAGACACGTTACTATTCCATCGAAAACCTCCTTATTTAAAGAGATAAAGCCAATTATTATGATTTTAATATGTTCTGCTTATTCTTAACTTTATCTAATTTTTCAAGGACTCGTTCCAGTATGGATTCATATTCCTTTAATTCCTCAATTGGGATTTTTAATTTGTTAATCGGTTCCACCCCAAATGAGGCAAAAGGCCCTCCAACAATTTCATTCAATTCTCTCTTAAATTCTTTTAATTCTTCCAGCGGCACTTTCAATCTATAAATTGGCTCTGGTCTGAGAATTGGTGATGTGCTTACAATATAGATAGCAGGTAACTCACCTACAATGGAGATAAGTTCACTTTTGAATTCTTTCAATTTATCAAGAGGCACATTTAACCTATTAATTGGCTCTACCCCCGAAGAGAAATATGAATTCCCAACTATTGCATCTAACTCACTTTTGAATTCTTTCAATTTATCAAGAGGCACATTTAACCTATTGATTGGCTCGTTCCCTAACATCGTAGGAAATTCACCAACAATCGAATTGAGTTCATTTTTGAATTCTTTTAGCTTCTCAACAGGGACATAAGCAGAAGCCAAACCGGGTAATTCCGTATCATCGAATTTGGAAAGTAAATCGTTCACTATTCCAAAAAACAGTTGCATAGATTCGTTCAGATCACGCAGCGATTTATCGCGCTCCGCAATAAATGCAACTTGTTCCGCACCCGTCATTTCAATGTCAAGAAACTCCAACCGTATCCCATAGGCACGAGGCGAATTTAGCAATTGTGTGATCCGCTCTAAGTGAAAGATTTCCAAACCGGCTTTTGGAGCAATTTCAGCTAAGTTTCTCTTTAATTCAGCACGTTCGCTCACGGATATCTTTTGATCTGTAACAAAAGCTATTCCATCAACATCATTTATCTTTATGCCTTTCGCGTCATCTCGAAATTTTTTCTTGATTTGAGCAAAAGTTTGTGGCTCCCGTGGGAAATAAGAGGCTCCAATCCACTTTTTCCTCTTATATTCACAAACCACATCCTTAACCCCATCTTTGCCGCCTAATGGATGACTGGGGTCAATAGAAGTAAAACCTGCCAATTCTAGGATTTGCCCAGCAAATCTCTCTGATTCTGCTTGTCCTTTATCCCATTGAATGAGGCGGCGGCGTGCCTCGTTACCACCGCGACTTCTAACACTCTTCACACCAGTTTCTTTGCCTCCATATGCCATAAACTCTCCTTCTCACCGTTGCAGATCAAGTTTTTTGTGGTAATTTTAGTCCAACTCACCGAGTTCAACGCGGCGTTTTTCTTTGGCACTTTTGATGGCGGCGAAGACCATCGCCAGTGATTTCAAATTGTCCTGCGCACTGCACTCCGGTTCGCGGTTTTGGTCAATGGCGGCAAAAAATTCGTCGAGCATCGCTTGTTCCGAACCCGGCACGCTAAGATGTTCAATCGGCTGGCGGTCAACTTTTTCCTTCGTGCGATGCAGATACGAATGCCATGTTCCGGCACTGTCCCAATCAATCGAGCCGCCCGCGCCTTCGATGCGCCAATCGCCATTCCATGAGGTTTTCGAGCCAACGGCGCAGCCACAGGAAACGTGCGTAGCGTGTAGATTATTCGGAAATTCAAAGACAATGGCGTGCGCCGCATCGCCCGCGTGCCAGCCCCACGAGTGATTCCACGTTATCGCTTGCACCGCAATGGGGTCGGCGTTTAAAACGTAGCGCATTAAATCGAAATGATGCACCATCATATCGTTGATGAGCATGAACGGCTCGGTCACGTAATGACTGCCGGGCGCATCGGCCCACGGCATATAAAAGCGCACATCGCATTGTTCGGGCGCGCCGATGATACCATCTGACAGCACTTTGCGCGTGGTGCGCGGCTGCGCGCCGAAGCGATAATTTTGCGTAATCATGTGCTTGACGCCCGCTTTGGCACCGCTTTGGGCGACACCTTTGGCAATCGAAAAATCATCGCTGAGTGGCTTTTCGCCCAAAACGTGCAAGCCATTAGCAAAGGCTTTTTCGGCAACCAAATGGTGAATTTTCGGCGGCGTCACGTCCAGCACAAAATCGGCTTCGACATGACGCAAAGCGTCGTCCAGCGACGGAAAAATTCTGTCCGCCGCCATGCCTTTTTCGATGGCGATCAATTGATTCGCTTCGCTCGGTTCCACGCCGGCCACGACTTCCACATCATCGCGGTTTTGCACCGCACTTAGCCAATGCCGCCCGCGCCCGCCCAAACCTGTCAAAATGCAACGCTTCATTTTCTTTCTCCCGTTTCTAAAGTCAAAACTTCATCTTATTAAACCAAAAACGAAGCGGCGACAGCGACTGGGATGAAAAACGCCGAGAGTTCCAGCCATTTATACTCGAAGCATCGCCCTGATTTCTGGTAGGTCAATCAACACGCGAAGCCATCCAAAGTTTGAATTTTATGCGCCAACGACTGCGCCTTTTGTTGCACGCTTTCGCCATCAACGGCAAAAATCTGGGCCGTTCACTGCGACAAGCGGGCTTGTGGCGAGGCGAGGCAGTGGGCGCGCCCCGTTTAGTGTTTTATGCCGTCAACGGCGTGGGTTTGGGCCATGTGATGCGGCTTTTGGGCATCGCGCGGCAAGTGCGAAAACTGCGGCCCGACGCGGAGATTTTGTTTCTCACCTCCAGCGAAGCGACGCATTTGATTTATCGCGCCGGTTTTGCCAGCGTGAAAATGCCCTCGCACAGTTTGGCGCAGGAAAAACTGCTGGATGAACACACGGTTCAGTCGTTGAATCATCACGCTGCGCAAACGGCGATTCTCGCCTTTGACCCGCATTGCCTTATCGTGGATTGCTTTCCCGCAGGCATTCAGGACGAATTGTTGCCGACGCTGCACACTTCGCTGCGCAAGGTTTTCGTGTTTCGCACGCAACGAGAAAGCGCCACGCGCCAAGCGGAATTTCAAAGGGCTTTGCGTCTTTACGATTTGATTTTAGTGCCACACGCCGCCGGCAGCGAAAATTTGCCTTTGCCTGCGGACGTTGAAACGCTGTGGACGGGGCCGATGATGTGTCATGAAGTCACAGAAATGCTGGGTCGCGACGAGGCGCGTAGCGCACTCGGTTTGCCCGCCGATGGCTTCGTCGGCCTCATTACGTTGGGCGGCGGCGGCGAAACGGAAATGCCCGCTGCACGCCTCCACATCGCGGCGGCTTTACAGAAAGTCAACGATGGCTCCTTGTGGGTCGAAGCTGTAGGGCCGCTGTCGCGCAAAGAAGCCATCGCGCCGTGGCGTCTTTTGCGCGAGGCGCAGCCATTGATGCTTTATTTAAACGCCTTCGATGGTGCGATTTCAGCGGCGGGCTACAACACCGTGCAAGAACTGCAATGCGCGCAGGTGCCTGCGATTTTATGGCCGTTTCCGCGCTTGCTCGACGATCAAAGCGCGCGGGTTCAGGCGTTAGCGCAATCAGGTCGCGCTTTATCCATCGGCGAAGGCGCCACTGAGAATCGCGTTGACGAACTGGCTGCTGCCTTGCGCGCTTTGAAGGACGACCAAACGCGCGCCAACTTGCGCCGCGCGATGAGCGCCTCGCCGGAAAGCCATTGGCCCAATGGCGCTTTGCTCGGCGCGCAAGCTATTTTAAACCTGCTGGGATAATCGAAATCGTGTCGGAAATGTGCCAGTGCGTCGCGAAGTCGCCGTTTGAGGACGCGCGCGGCGAGGCATAATGTAATCCAATGATGTTACGCAGTGGGCTTATGGTAGGCACTGGAAAGAGCAGCAAAGCTGCTCGATCCCCTCACCCG
>JANMKN010000402.1:0-2176 GCA_031372065.1 Abditibacteriaceae bacterium
CCGCCGCGTCCGACCATGACGCGCACGTTGCGAACGTCCTTGCGCTCGGCCCAATTGCCCGCGTCATCTACCAGATACGGGTATTTGTTCTTGACCTTCACCGCATTTTCCAGCGACCCTTCCGGCCCGGTGATTTTGCCCTGCCCGACCATGTTGGACTGGCCCATCAGGATGAAAACCTGCACCGGCTTGGTCATGTCCGCCGCTTTGCCGTCCGGCTTGGGCAACTCCGCCGCGACGGCGGCAAAAGACGACGAAAACGCCGTGGCCACGATGGCTGCCAAAGCAAATGCGCTTGAGGTTTTGAAGTGTTGTTTCATGGTGTTTGGTGGCTTTCCCGTTCGAGAACTCATTTCGCCGCCGTCGCCAACTCCTGCCTCGTGGCGATAGGAACGTAGCCGATTTCAAAACCTTTGGGCGGCGTCACGAGTTGCGCCGGATCGAGGTCGGCTAAGGTGCCGACGGTGGGCGGCGCCAGATAATCGCGCTCTTTCGTCCAAGCGCGGTGGATTTTCTCGACCTTCAGTTGCATCGCTTCGCGCTCTTCTTTGGTCAGGTCGGCGTTGAGCAGCGCGGGTTGGTCGGCGAAGCGATACCAGTAATATGTCACGACACTGCCGTCGCCGAGGCGCGCTTTGAACGGGCCGGCGACCGGGCCGGGCTTTTTAAACGAGCTTTCGGGCGCTTCGGGCGTGTCGTAGGGCGCTTCCGGGTTTTCCTTGGGCCGGTCGAATTTCAGTTCGGCCAAGCCTGAAGTCGGCGGCACATCGGCGGGTTTGGCGACGACCCATTGATCCTTTTTGCCGTCGTTTTGCAATTTGAAATACTCCGGCAACACCACGCGCGAACCGTTCGGCGCGGCGACCTTGCTGGTGAGTTCCGCATTCCATTTGTAGCCGTAGGTTGTCGGGTCGGGCGCAATCGGCGTGGCAAACGATTTCCAATCCATTCCAAACTGCTTTTCCTTCGGAGCCTTGTCGTCGTAAATTTTCCACGTTGAGCCGCCATTAGCGCGAAACGTCTGCACATAAGCGCCGTCGGGATTAAGGCCGTTGACAGCCGCGCCGCCCGCGAACCACGCTTTCATGCCGTCCCACAGCGCGCTCTTTTTGTAAGAAGTCAGGCGATGCAGCACGACGGTGTCGCCGTCCGGCCCGATGGGAAACGAAGTCGGAGCGACACGCGCGAAAGTCCCGGCTTTTTCGTCAACCGAGAGCGATGCTGGAACATATTGCGTTTCCATTTGGAAAGGCTTGTTGGGCGCCGATGGGCGCGAATCGAGCAGCAGTCCGGCGTATTCGGGTTTCAATTCGGCGGAGTGCGACCAAAAGTAAGGCGTGAAGAAGCAGACCGGGCCTTTGAAGTTGCGCGAGTTCAAAAACAGCGTCCAACTATTATCGCCCGTCGGGACGTTTTTGCCGCCCGTAGTCGGCTTCGCATCGGTCAGCGGCAGCGGCAAATAGCCGTAGCCGAATAACTCGCCGCAGGTGCCTTGCTTGAGATTGAGGCCGTCAATCGGAAAGAGCAGCCACGGACTCAGTTGCGCCACGCCGTAAACGCCGCGCGGCTTGTCCCAAGTGCCCCAACCGTGCGCGGGGCCGTTGGCGATCTCTGAAAAGTTGACCGCCACGCCGCCCATGATGAACTTCGGCGTTTCAGTCGGAAAGCGCGTGTCGCGCCACCATCCGAGGCCGCCTTCGATGTCGGAATACAGCTTTTCCGGCGCCTTTCCTTCATATTGCGCGTGCATCCAGGTGCCGACGAGTCCGGTTTGAAAACGATGCCCCGGATACTTTTCGAGCAGCGGCCACGCGGCGGCGTAAAGCGAAAAACCGGCGTTGTATTCGTCGGGCACTTTCTCCGACGAAACCAGAAGATAGCCCGCCATTTCGCCTTTTTGAACTTCGGCGACGGCGGGCAGAGCCAATAGCGGCAGAGCAAACGTCAGTGCGGCGAGCAGGGGAAGTGTTTGTTTCATGGTTGATCCTATTGAACTCAGTTGCTTCGTCAGTTTCCAAGATTGGGCACAACGCCGGGCGAAAAGTTAATCCCGTCAACGAACTCGTTGGTTTTGAAAAACGCCGCGTCGCGCACCGGCTTCCCGGCGAGGGTGAGGTTCTCGAAAGTGATGTTGCGGATGCGGGCGTCGGCCTGGCCCCACAGCAGTTGCGGCTCG
>JANMKN010000404.1:0-15704 GCA_031372065.1 Abditibacteriaceae bacterium
CCGCCGCGTCCGACCATGACGCGCACGTTGCGAACGTCCTTGCGCTCGGCCCAATTGCCCGCGTCATCTACCAGATACGGGTATTTGTTCTTGACCTTCACCGCATTTTCCAGCGACCCTTCCGGCCCGGTGATTTTGCCCAGCCCGACCATGTTGGACTGGCCCATCAGGATGAAAACCTGCACCGGCTTGGTCATGTCCGCCGCTTTGCCGTCAGGTTTGGGGATTTGCGCCGAGGCCGGTGTCAACGATGAAAAGGCGAGCGCCGAAGCCACAATCGAGGCTGAAAATAGGGAAGGTTTCTGTTTCATGGTGATTTTCTGCGGTTTTTCACTACGGGTTTTCACTTTACCGGCGTCAGCGTGAACTGTTTGACCGTCACGCCCCAGCTGGGTGCCGGGCGCGTGAAACGCAGGACGTTTGGCCCTTTGGCCAGCACGATTTCGACTGGCTTGGTCTGCGCCCACTGGCCAACGGTGTAGGGCACGGCAATTTCCACCGGCGCTTTCCACCGGCGTTTTGGCATCGTTCGCCGCGAGCAACAGCTTTTGCTCCGATTGCACCGTGACGACCTGCGCCGTGAACTCATATTTTCCGGCTTGCGGCGCCTCAAAGGCGCACTCGAACTTTTGGTGGCGTTCAAATCGCGCGACAAATGCAACTGCATCCCGCCGGTTGCGCTTTTCATCGCGATGACGCCGCCCACCTTGCCGCAACGCACCGCCGGAATGGTGAGCGTCCCGTCTTCGCCCACCACGACTTGCAGGTCGGCTTCGACCGTCTTGGCCTGTTCCACCGGGGCTTTTTCTTTTGACTCATTGGCTTCGGCCACGTCTTGTCCGAGTGGCGCCAGTGCCACGACTTTGCTGTCGGCGGCGATTTGCGCTGTCAAATCATGCGCGGCGGCGCTCCAAAAGCCGCCGGCCACGGCGAAACTCGATAGTGCGTTCAGAGTGTTGAAGAAATCCACACTCAATCAACCAATCTTCAAAGTGACGGTTGAGTTCAACAACGGGAAGCGAATTTGCGGCATTAATGCCACTGTTTGAGACGTGAGAAATCTCGGCGAAGGTGCTTTGACCTTTGCCGTTTCTGTGAAAGCAGGTGCCCTTTTTTGCATAATTGCTCCCGAAAATGTAGATTTTGGGAGCAACCGAATACCACGAAGAAAGTGCTAAAACCCTTATAGGATAAGGCGAAACTCGCATTTTTCGCCTCAAGTTTTATCACTTTTACGGTCCCGACCGGATTCGAACCGGCGGTCTCCTGCGTGACAGGAGTTGTGACAACTTCGCTTCGTCGCCCCTTATGGCATAAGGGTTTTGCGCTTTTTTCCGCCCTTCGTTTCAAAAAAGCAGGAGAATAAATCTTTGATTCAACTTCTGCCCCATTCGTTTAATTTCACGATGCGCTATAAACCCAGCAGATCGTCAATCCGTCGCCGCAATTCCATTAGTGTTGCGCGCGGCGCCGTGCCGCCCTCTTTCACCCATTGCTGCACCGTTTCGAGATTGGAAAGCGCGCCTTGTGCGGCGGCGGCGGCGTTCTGAGTGGCTTCTTTTTTGGAGACGGTTGTTACCTGCTGTCCACGCGATACAGGAGCGCTTCCTTGTTCAGCGGCACGGCTTTGGCGCGATTGCGTTTCAGAGTCCGGTGCCTTTTGACTTTCTAACTGGAGATCGTGCTGGGCAGCGCGTTCGGTAATGATGCTTTGCAGCTCGCGCACAGGCGCGCCATGCTGGGCATATTCCATCAGCTCGCTGCGCAGTGATTTGTCGGCTACCGGACGCAGTGTCAAGGCGTGCGTCATCAGTTCAGGGTTCTCGGCGGCAAAGGTTTGCACATCCGGCGGGCACTTGAGCAGATTGACGCGGTTTTCAATGTAGGATTTATCCACATTGTATTTTTTAGCCATCGTGCGCAGGCTGAGATTCTCGTCGCGCATTTCGGCTTCAAAGGCGTGGGCCTGTTCAATGGGCAAATGATGCTTGTTGTGGATGCTGGTGCGCAGCGCCGCCGAGCGCGCGTCTTTGGCGCTCAGGTCATCAAGGATAATCGGCAGCCAGTCGTAATCATCTTTTGTCGCGCGGAACTTGCGCCCCCCATCCCAGACGAGCAGGGTGGCGTTCTTGCGCACTTTGCCGTCTTTGCCGGTGCTACCCGACGCCCAGCGGCATTTGAGCGGCTCCATGATGCCACTTTCCAAAAGGCCGTGTTTCTTGGCGCGCCAATCGTCAATATCGGCGCGCAGCGATTTGAGGTCTTCCTCGATGATGACGGTGCGCGGCTGGCCGGGGTCGAGTTTGAGGCGCGAGGGCGGCGCCAGCAGCACGCCAAAGTCGGGCGAGAAGCGCAGGCCGTTGTCGAGAAGTTCGGTGCGGTCAAGATTGAGGCGGATCATATGATTGACGGCGGCGACTCATTAAACACTTTCAGATAAAGACCGATCATCTCTGGGGCGGCCTTTATGATACTTGGCAGCGCGTAATAAATTGCATCAACAACACTCTTAACTGGGCTTGGTTTTACTACCTCTGCTTCGATAATATCAACCAATTTGGAGTTGGCTATCCGCTCATCTTCAGGAAGTGCACTCACCGCTTGGCGGATGCTTTCCATCAAGGCGGCAATCTCTTCAATTCTGGGATTGATTTGTTGATTGGCATAGCCCGTGTTGTCGTTGCCTGTTTGTAGGAGGCCGATGGCACTCCCGGTTACATCAGAAATGTTGATGCTGCGGTTGCTGTTGTCCATGTTGTTGGTAATGTATTGAACGGTCATTGCATTAAAAAAGTGTGTCGGCTGGTTTGGGTGGCGAATGGCATTTTCAATTTCATCCGCTCCCTGTCGGGTCAAAACTACATTTGGGCCACCTGCCGTGTGTATTTTCATCAAACCGCGCTCTATTAAAAAGAAAAACGCATCATTAGCATCCTCTCTCGACCATTTCTGCTCGTCAATGATTTTTGACCAAGAAGCTGGCTTTTGAGGATCTCCCCCCGACTCATCGTAGATTTTGCGCAAGGCTATAAGGCGGCGGTTGTCACGTTGGGCCACCAGTTGAGCATCGGCGCTGCGCGGGATAAAGCCCATGATGACATATTGAGGCATGGTAGATGGGTTGCCGCTGGCTTCCCTTAGGTCAACCAGAGGGCTTCCTCCTAACTCTTCGGCCTCTTCAATGTCACGCGGATTTACAAAAACTTCCCCGATTCCATCCACCAAATACGTCCCGTCTTCCTGTTTGCCATTAACAACTTGGATCCAATCAATACGCATTGAAGCCTCCTGAGAAATTTTTGGCATTTTCCATTTCTTACAATCCTTAGCTAAAACAGTAATGGTGTGGGCATACCCATTCGATTTCCACTCACCCCGGTGTCCCAAAAGATACCAATGAATCAAGGCTTTCGCAGACTCAAGCATTGTTGAGTGGTCAGGGCAATCAGTCATACGCGGAGGCCCTGTGAAGAGTATTTTAAATTCATGGGTTTCCTCTGGCTACAATCAGCAGTTCACTTTTATCCTGCGTGTGCTGCGCACACACAAAATAAACATTCATCATTTCACAAAATTAAGTTTTCTATTGGAACTTCCGTTAGTGGTCGCCGTCGGCCACTGAGATAAAATTCCTCAAGAGGATTTATGCCCACCACACCGTTTTGGAGTTCTGATCGAGCAACGCTGTATCATGGAGACGCCAAAACCGTTCTGGCATCACTTCCCACAGAAAGTGTGGATTGTATCGTCACGTCTCCGCCTTACTACGGGCAGCGCGATTACAAGGTTAAGGGCCAGATTGGACTTGAAAAAACTCCTTTTGAATTCATAGAGTCTCTGGTTGATGTTTTTGGCGAAGCGCGCCGGGTGCTAAAACCTACCGGTGCCCTGTGGGTGAACATCGGTGACACCTACTGGAGTGGAAAGGGCAAACCGACCCAGCCAGATAATAAGCAGAGGAATCGCCGGTTTGAGCGCCCCCAAGACAAAACCAGTTCCCACCCCATTTGTAAGCCAAAACAACTCCTTTTGGTGCCACACCGATTTGCCATCGCTATGCAAGACGATGGATGGGTTGTGCGCAATGATGTCATTTGGTGCAAACAAAATCCAACTCCTGACCCTGCAACAGATCGTTTAGCCTCCGCCCATGAATTCATGTTTTTCTTCACCAAGCAGGCAAAAGGCTATTACTTTAACCGGCGAGCCGTTAGGGTTCTCTGCGCCGACGGAAAATCCACGAAGAACCCGCCCACTGTTTGGAATCTAAAAAGCGCGCCCACTTTCAAAAAACACATCGCTCCTTTTCAGGAAGAGCTTTTGCGCATCCCCATCAAGGCTACACTGCCCATCAACGGTGTGCTGCTGGATCCATTTTGCGGTAGCGCAACAGCCCTCAAGATGGCCTTAGCCAGAAGCAAGAGAAGTCGCGCCGTCGGCATCGACATTAGTGAAGACTTCTTGAATGAGGCAAAGGGCTTGCTGATCTAATTAATTCTCCTCGTTCTCCAGCGATAGACTACCCTGAGTTGCGATGTCATCGGGTGGAGTCTCATCGTCATCTTCATCGAAGTTCAAATCGTCTGTGCCCCAAAAATTTGGAAAGCTGAGTTGTCCATTCATACCCTTGTTTCCAAATTCGGGGAGCAGAGCAAGAGCGCCATCAATCGTGATCTTTTGAATTGCAACTCGGTTGTTATTGCAGAAGGGATGAACAATCCGACCATTGTAAATAGCGGTTGGACCACCCTTGCCCACCTCGTGCTTGTGATCATACTGAACATTTTGAGTCGCAATCAAACGCCCATTGCATATTTCGCAAGTAGGTAAAGTATCAAGAATGGTTTTCACCATAATCTCGTCTTTCATGCCTGGCGGGAAATTTCTGGCTGATGAAACTTTTTCATCCTCTATCCGGCCACTCTGACTCTTAGAACTTGTTTTTGTTAAAGTCTCAAGAATAATTGTGTGAGCAGCTTCAAATTCAGGTGTATTGATCTTGCCTGAAAATTCAATTACCTTTTGCAGCAAAGCATCAAAATAATTGGCGGTCTGTCGAGTTACCTCAGAGCCAGATCCAATTTTTCGCGTTATTCTTTTAATAATACGTTGCTTATGCTGAATCAATACATCTTCAAATGAGCCGCGATAAGCAGAAAAACTAATTTTTCGGGTATGAACATCTGTGTCGGAACCGAAGTTGATCCAATACAACATACCGTAAAGAAGATTGCGGACATAATCTCCTTGAGTATTGTAGTAATACAGGAGGGGAGCCGTGCTTAAGGAGCGCGGAGACGGACCCGCCAAACTATTCAAGGCATCAATGGTTTCGCTGGTTAGTGACTGGGCATTAATGATTATTTGCGTAGACGAATCCGATTTGTCGGCCTTCATAAGCGCCTCAGTCTCGACTTTCTGCCCTTTCTGCCCTTTTACAATGGTCAACACCTCTGCTGTGTATAATGGGCGCAAGTCGGGTCGAGCAGCAGATATACCCAAAAGAGGTCTTAAGGCGTCCTGTTTTACGTTCGCGGTCAATGGCTCAGGCGCAAAAAGCAAATTGGAGATGACGCGCGATTTCTTTAAAACTTCATCGGTAGTTGAATGCATTGGGGCAGGGACATCTACCTTTGGCCAACAGCGGTCAGCATGTGTTGGGTCTGCGATAGACATTACAAGTCGCGCAAAACTTGACTGTCTATTTTCAACAAGGATGGTTTCCCAGTCACTAAGAGGTGCACCAGTGCGATTAATCTTTACGAAAGACTTTTCGGCAGTCTCGTAATTTCCCACCACCCACTGAATAAAAAAACCAATGTCGGAGCCGCGCCACCTTCGAACTTTATTTGCTAACTTCTGTTCGCGCAAGCTAAGTTCGCCACTTACTGCTTCGCGTCCATGTTCACGCTCAACTTGACGAAATTTTGAATCCGCCATCCAGTATTCACGCGCCTCTCCGATACTTTTTGCCGCCAACAACTTGCGCACTTGTGTTGCTGCCTCGCGAGCCGCCACCAACTCTGCAGGAGTCATGTTTCTCGTGCAGCCTTCACCCCAATCATCTTTTAGCCAAGCCAATAACACCGAAATCCGATGGCCACCATCCAAAACATATATGAAGTTATCAGGACTCATCCAAAGAATTACGCTGGGAACAACCTGCTCATTTACAATGGATTCAAGTAAGTCCGCGCAAACCGTCGGCGACCACGCCTGAGTAGTTCTTTGAAAATCCGGTTTGCGCAATTGCCAAACGAGGTCAGGATCGTTGTTTAGAGCATACAGGCGCAACGAAGGGAAAGGAGTGGGTTGATTGTCCCCCGCTTCAGTAATGCTTTTGTAAAGCAAAGGCTCTCTGGGAATCAGATGGTCCAGATAAACCCTGACCGACTGGTTTGTAACACTCATAGCTTAAAATACCGCCTCACTTAATCAAACACTTTCTCCAGCGCGCCGCGACACAATGCTCTCACGCGAACGCTTCGCCCAGATTTGGCTCCAACAACTGCCGAATGCTTGCCTTGAATTCCGTCATATCCATCGGCTTGCCAAAAAACGCATCGGGTTTGCAGCGGGCCATCTCATCACGGCGTGTCTCCTGAAACCCTGAGAACACAACGATCTTGGTATCGCTGCGCACCTCTCTGGCGATGCAACACACATCGGCCCCGGTGCCATCGGGCAAGTCCCAATCGATCAAAACCAAATCCACACACCCGTCTTGCAAAGCAGCGCGGGCCTCGGCTACCGATCCGGCGCCGCGCACAACATAGCCCATCAATCGCAGCACCGTAGCCGTGAGAATCACGAGTTCGTCGTGGTCATCAACGACAAGGACATGGGTAATGTTGTTGGATGATTCAAGCATGAGCCTCAGCCAAAGACTTTTTCCCGAATGCTACGGCACACCTGAAGCTGCTTCAGGAAGCAGCTTCAGGAACCTTTATTCAAATCCAAGGCTCCCAAATGTTCGATGATGGCCGCAAACTGAGTTTCGGCCTCTTCTTTTGTTAACCCACTTGCCAGTTCGGTGTGATCTGCATAAAGGCCATAGCCCACCCAAGGGCCATTCTGGTTGTCGGGATCTGTTTTCCCTTCAATGGAAATCACTTTAGCGTGTATCAAATTGTAAACCTTGCCATCCGCTGCTTTTACCCACATTGCTGTCTCCTTTGTTGGTTTTCGTTACGGGAGAATCTCGTTCGGAAAATAATAGCCTTTGATGCGTCCGATCACAAACGCCGCAATCGCAATCCACAAAAAATTACGCCGCAACCAAACAGCCCACAAGCCAGCGCGTTCCTCCAGCGAGACAACGCGTTTTCGCTGTTTGAGATTTGTGAGTGGGTCAGGAATGGGCGGTAGCATCTTTAATCAAAGACTTTTTCCAGCACACCGGAGCAAAACACTTTGCATCATCGTCAAGCATTTGTTACGCTTTTTTTTATGAGTAACGATGTTGAAACCGTAGCCCCACAAGCTCTCCCAAACGCTTCTCCAAGCGCTCCTAAAACCGTGGCTGGAACCGTCGCTGAAATGGCACCTGCCGATTTTGAAGCCTTGTTAACGCGCGCACTATGCAATGCCATGAGTTATGCCGCGTTTCGCTTTGAAGAGGAGCGTCAAACGGAATATGGATTTACATTGCGCGAGCGCACTAACACAAGGCATCAGGAAATTCATGAAAGCTGGCACACCTTATTAGACGGCGACAAGTCTGAAGTCACCGTTTGAATTGGTGTCCTGACACGCTGCCCTGCGGCGTCTCCCGATCCCTCTCGCGCACAACTTTAGTTTCGGCTTCAATCGTTGTTGCCAAAGCCTGTGCGATTTGATTAAGCCCTTCCGCGCTGACTTTGGGTGCCATTGCCTGACACGCTCCTCGCACCGCTGCCAGTGCTTCTAATTGCGATTCATGTAACTGCTTTGAATTTTCAGCCATACACAAACTCCTCTTCAATCAAACACCTTCTCTAAAACGCCGCGACACACCGCCACGGCACACAGCCACGACGCGCGCCGATTCGACATCCTTGCCGAAATGGTAAATTAAAATACGCAGAAATGAGAACGCCTGCCCCCATCGCTTAACGCCCGCACTTACGCAGTGGCTTGGGCTTTGAGCGGACGTGTGTTTTCACAACAACCGTTTTCGGCCCCGGCTTCTTCGTAGTGCGCACGGGACGGCAAGTGGTTTTTGGCATTAAATCACCTCTTTCCGGCAGCGGTTGCCACCGGGCGCGTAGCAGTAACAACTACTGGCCGCAAGAGAGTTTTAATGGAAAGACAGGCGTTCTCATTTCTGCATATTTCAGCTCAATCAAACACTTTTTCCAGCACACCACGGCAGACCGCCACGATTCTGGCTTGCTTCATGGTTGGCCCCAGCACGAACCCCGGATAGTCTGGGTTGTTGGCGCGCAATCGCTTTTTCTCATAAGCCTTGAGGGTTTGCACTACGCGCCCGTCTTTAAATTCAATTTCGGCCAGCACAATATCGCCGGTGCGCGGCTGCCGTGGAAACTCATTCAAGGGCGTGAGTAAAATATCTGCGCCGTTTTGAATGGACATACGGTCACCATCCTGACTCATGCTCCATCCAATAACAGTGGCTACGCCCGAATGAGGCGTGGCTTTTTCGGCCAAGCGGCCCCAAACTTCAACTTCGCTGGTATCGCCGATCATTTCGACAATATTATCCAGCTCATCTAACGTGAATCCCTGCCCCGCACTAACCACCATATTGCGTGGCACCTTTTTCATTAATTGTAATGCCGGAATACGCGGCTTTCGCGGCTTAAATCCGTGTTTTTCTAAATCTTCAAAGAAAGTAGATTTCTTCTCTTCGAACGCTTCATCAATCATCCGACGGATGCGCGCCTCTTCTTCAACATCTAAAGGCTTCTTGGTTTTCTGTGGCTTTTCGGCGGGCGCTGTTAGTTCCAGATCGGCACCCTGAGATTGCGACTGCGATTGGCTTTGCGTGTCGGCTTGCAGGTAAAGGCTTATTGCTACTTGTGCCATTTCATTCGTGTCAAGATTCGTCTCAGATTTCCGAGCCTTCATCCGCGACCAAAGGTCGTCAGGAACGCTGGCCGACTTGCGCATATCGCGGTCTGTAATAAATAGGCGATGTTCAATCGTGTGAGGTGTTTTTAAATACCTCTCGAAGGCGCGACGAATAATAGACGCAACAGGAATATCAAGCTCTAACGCGTGATTGACAAGTGCTTGTCCCAATTCGTCCGAGAGATATACGTCTCGGATGCTGCGTTTCCCCTCTGACTGTCGCGGCATTAAAAGTGTTGTCATGATGGTGCGTTCTTATTTTACGCTTCGTGCAATTCGTGCAACGTCGTAAAACACCAACAATATACGATAAATAAAAACATTTGTTCTTATACCTTGCAAACTATCTAATATGTTGTAAAATAACGAGTAATTACGCAAATAAAAGCGCGCTACGCGGTCTTTACACAAGGACAAAACCAAAATGGCAAACAAAACACACGACGTAACAATGAAATTGCACCCTGAAGACGAAAGCAGAATTGTCTTTCAGCGCGGCACAGAAAGTCGCGTTTTCGGGATTCTGCCCCACGGCGACAATGTTTTTGTGGTGACCATGCCAAACGGCAGTGAGCAGACCATTTGCCGCAAAATCCAGCTTTGGGGCTATCTCTGGCATTGCACCAGCACAGGCGGCGTTTTGCGCGAATTTCACCCCTCCGAAAATCGCACCGACGAAGCCACCGGCGATGTGCGCGCCGTCTACGCTGTGCTTTCTTGGTTTCATTTGCGCGCCGAGTGTCGGTGCGGCGGCGGCAAGGTTTCCAGCATGGAAGAGTTAAGCAAGCGTGCCGAAAACTTTGAAAATCAAATGAAGCGCATTGAGCCTCAAAGCACTTTGGCTGCTGATTTTTGCGCCAAATACAACGGGCAGCGCATTACCAATTAAAGGAAAGACTATGGCCTCGAACGAACCATTAATGACAACTCAGGAAGTGGCAGACTGGTTAAGATTTCACCCCGCCACAATTACGCGAATGGCGGGCGAAGGTGAACTTCCTGCTATTCGCACTGGTGGCGTTTGGCGCTTTCGCCGCGCCGACATCGAAGCGTATTTGCAAGGCGGCCAATCGCAAGCCGCGCCGCTCACGCGCGCTGAAGAAGCCGCCGAAACCGCCAATCGCGGCTAATTGAGAAGGTGTCATGTTGCGATTTAGCCACCTTATCAACAAAACAACGCTCGTCTGGCCCGGACGTAACAACGGGCAAAGAAAAACCCCGGCGCGTTACGAGCGCACCGGGGCGTGGACACAAATCCACGAATTATTTTCCTCCAAACGGAGAAAGGACACAAACCAATGCTGAAAAACCAAACCAAACGCAAGCATCGCTGGAATCCGGTGCGCCTGCACCGCCGCCTTCAGCACCTCGGCATTTTGCCGGGTGAAGTTCACCAATTCGCGCTCTACTCGCTAACGCGCGCGGGCCGCGAAATTCGTCACGATGTCGAGACTGATTTGCAAAGCGGCGAGGTGCGTTGCTCGTGCGAGCACTTCCTCTATAAATTGGCCGCGAGTCGCCCGCACCTGTGCGACGCAACGCTTCACTGCAAACACATCACGCGCGCTTTGGATTGGCTACATCGGCACGGATTACTGAAAACTTCGCTCGCTGAACTGCGCCCGTGCCGCAAATGCGGCGTGGTCGAAGCCGAGTTCGAGATGTGCGATGGGAGCGGCCATCCCCTGCCCGGCCATTTTATCTGCCGCGATTGCATCGAAGCCGCAACCGATGACCTGCGCGACGCCTCGCCCATCCTTGCACCACAGCGGGAGCCAGTTCCGGCTTTTCCCGATGCCGACGGTGAATTGACGGATGCGCCGCGTTATACGCGCCATTCCCAACCGCCAGCGTCGCAAGCCGCACTGACCGCCGCCACAACCGTTCCAGCGCACATTGACCCGCAAACCGGCGAATTACGGCCCGGCTATTTGCCTTCGGGCGACGTGGATTACAACGGAATGTTTGAAGATTGAGCGAGCTGCCCGCCGGTGCCATTTGTCGCATCGGCGGGCTTTTGCACAGGAGAATCATGAGCAGATTTTACGATGAACGCGAAAGCGACGAGCTCTTGCAGTTGGAGCGCGAACTCTGTCCCGACTGCAACGGACTCAACATTGATTTGGTCAGCGATACCGGCGGCTCCTGCCCGTCGTGTTTTGGCGGCTATCGCTAAGGGGATTAATCGTGAAAAAAGTTCCTTGTCCACATTGCACAGACTGCAACCGCGTCGTAATTCGTCATGGCGTGGCCGGAACGTCAATAACACGCACGTCAAATTGCGCAACGTGCGGCGATTCAAAAATGATTGATGCCGACATAGCGCAACGAATCGGGGAAGGCGAGAAGTTTCGTGACGCCCGAATCGATGCCCGAATCACGTTACGAGAATTGGCATCAATGGCGGGACTTGAGCCGCGCGAATTATCTGATTTTGAAAACGGGCGGCTCGGCATCACAGCGCACAATGCCGTTGAACTGAAATTACGTCTGACGAATTTCGGGCACGGCGTAGCGTGGGAGAAACCACGCGAAGGAGTTTTATGAAAAACCTCTGGAAAGTCTGGCGAGATGTTCTTCGCTGGCAAGTCTGGGACGATCTTCTGGTGACCGCCGTTTTGGTTTGCGCGCCGCTTTTTGCTTGTTTCCTCGCGTGGCAGTGCTTTGCGGCGCCGCTTCCGATTCAAGCGAACCCCGCTGTAAAAACCATTGGCGAGGTGCCGGTTTCGGTGCGCGTGAACACGGTGCCACGCTACGGCAATCGCCGTTGGCTTGGCCCGCGCGATTGAAAGAGCCATTAAAAATATGACCAAAACAGCAACCACAGCAACCCTTGCCCCGGCGCCAAAACTCGTAACTGAATGTCGCGCGCGTTACTACGCCACGACTGATCAAATCGAATTCGACTGGCTCAACGCCGATGCGCCGGGCCGCAAACCCCATGGTAACGAGTTTATTCCCCGCCACGAAATAGGCGGTCAATTGAACGCTTTATCGAACCGCTGCTACGAGGCGCCTCGTCACGGCGCAAAAGGGCAGTGGGTTGATTTGACCCGCACCGAAATGGTGGCCTATGGAGTGAAGCAAAGATGAGCAGACCCACAACCAGAATAGTCACACCAGCCCGGCAAGCGCGCGAGGCAGCGGGCCTCACGTTGGAACAGGTGGCGCGCCGCGTATCGCCGCGCCCGTCACCACCAGCGCGCTACGTTCGCAACGCCGCGCAGCGGTTGGCGCGCATCGAAAAGCACGGTGGTTATGTCGTCGGCGCCGGTGATGTCTTGCTGGGTAAATTAGCGCGGCTCTACGGTTGCTCGTTTGAGACGGTGGCCTATAGCCCGAATTATCACGCTGGAATTGAAACGGGTGGAAAAGACAACGCGGCAGGTAAAAACCAAGCGGGCCGGGGCGGCTGAAGGCGCCCTAAATCCCCGCTGCGGGTTTCCCCGTCTGGGGGCTCAAAGAGCGGCGGGTGGAATTCGCAGTCTGCCGAGACTGCCACCCACCGCTCTTTGAAAAGAAGTTTGAAGTAAAGGAAGTAATGCTATAGCGCCGCGCTGGTGTAAACAGCGCGGCGCCTCGCAGGGATGCGAGGTAGCGTAGTTTAACGACTTTTAATTTCGCAGGGAGTGAGACAAATGGAAGGCTTGACACAGTTGGAAACGTTGGAAGTGCTGGTGCCGCCGATGTTGGCGCAGGCGCTGGGTTATTCGGGCGAGGCCCGTTTTCTGGCGATTTATTTTGACGCTGAAATCGGCGAGGCGCGCTGGGACGATGGGCAGCGCGACGAAGACGCGCATTATGAGGCGTGGGAAATGTTTATCAACCACGCCGCCATCGCCCCGGCGTTAGCGAATTATGAGATCGGCGACCCGCTTCCGGCGCGGCATTTTCTGCTGCTGGATCGGCACAGGATGGAATTTCACGGCGGCGCGCTCCTCATCGGCGGCGTGGAATTGATTAGCGAAACGATGCGACCCGGCGGGGAGGCGCGCACGGAAACCGCAACGCCCGCCAAGGCGCCGACAACGCCGGAGGGATTGGAGGCGCTGATTCTGCGCATGGGCTTCTGGCTGGGCGAGCAATTGGAAAGGAAATTATGAAACCACGCGCTATTGTTTTTGATGCTGCACTAACTGCCCTCTGGGAGAGCGTTACCGAATTGAGAGAGCAGATTAAAAATGGTGAGCTATGGGGTGAAAAGACTATGAACGCACTTGATTTTCAACTTATTGTCGGTGATTTGCATTTCCAAAATTGGGAATTCAATATCGGCGACATGGGCGAAGGATTTTATTTGCAGGTGCAGTTTGAGGCACCTGATTTAGCATCTGTAGGACAAAATGCCGCGCCCGAAATTCAGCGTGGCCGCAAGTGGTATGTCAGCCGCCATGCGACGCGCGGCGAGGTCATCCAAACCGCGTTCCTCGCCGTCAAAACGGCGCAGGAGCATGAGTTGCGCGAGCAGTTTACTTATCGGGGCCGCGCCATTTTTGGCCCGCATTTCGACATCGGCACACTGGTCGCCATGTGCGATGCCGACGAGTTCGAAAGGCGAGCGCCGCCGGAATCGAAGGCGCAATCGAAACCGGAGGAGTCATTATCATGACCGTCAAAAAGTGGCTTTATTTACTGCTTTTCATCGCGCCGCCGCTGGCCTTTGTGCTGTTTCTGGCATGGCAGGCGGTGCGCGATTTGGAAGAGCTGGACGATTGGAATTGGGATCATTTCGGAGGCTTATGAAAACTGAATCGCTCATCGCCGTTTTTCTTGTCGCTGGATTTCTTTTGCTCTTGGCAGTTACGGCTTGGGTTTTCCTGTCCGTGATCCCTGCCTGCGTAAAGATGCTACAAGCGCCTGATTTCGATGAACGCAATGCTCACCCGGCAAGCGAATCGGTAGACCTCGCAGCGGGAGGTGAATAAATTGACAACAGAAACTCTATGGATGCTGGCAATGCTCGCGATGTTTAGTTTGTTCCTGCGCGGCTTGCAAATCGAAGCGCGCCGCTCGTTGCGCAAAATCGCCGAGGATGAGGCGAATCAAGGCACGCCAGACTTGATGCACGAAGCCGAATTAGCCAAATTGCAAGCGCAAAGGGAATTTCGCGCGCGCGAAGCGCGAATGCGCATGATTGTCCGTCGCGCGCTGGAAAATCCAGCCCACCGACCCAAAGGGTGCCCCGACCCATCGCTGAAAAGCGAACCGAATTAGAAGGAGAATTTATGAACGACGATAATGCTGTAAATGACGCCGTGAGCGACGCGGATTCGGAGACGCCCCCGATGGAGCCAACCGAAACACAGCCAACCGAAACGGAGCCGGAAGCGGAGCCGCAGTCGAATACATGGACAGGCAAAACCCATCAAAACCTCAAGGTGGTTTTGACTGAAATGCAAGTGCTGGCCCACGGACGCGAGCAAGCCAAACTGCTACAAAGCCTCGCCCGCACTGAAGAGGAAGAAAAGCAAGTCAAAGCACAATACAAAGCCAAGAAGGAAAAGCTGCTCGCCGAAATCAAATTCGAATCGCAGATCGTCAACAACGGCTACATCTTCAAAGAAATCGAGTGTGAGGTGCGCTTTAACAGCCCGCTGAATGGCGAGAAGACAATTGTGCGCCTCGACACCGGCGATGTGGTCGGCATTGAAATGATGGACTATCACGAGATGCGGCGCCCTGTCACTCAGCACGAATTGTTCCCTCAGAACGAAGTCGCTGCGGCCACTGATGTAAGCGATGAATCCGAAGAAGTTGAAGGCGACGAAGAGGCTGATCAGGAAACCAATCAAAAAGACAGCACTGCCGAGATATTCCCTGTCAATGGTGCCACACCAAATGGTTATCATTTTGAGAAAGACCTGCCACCGGTGCCAGAGTTACCCCAGATGATGGACGAGGCCAACGACAATGCACACGGAAGTCTCTCTGTTGATTCCCCAGAGGCTACGTCCAAGAAGCGCAGCCGTAAAGCGGCCTCAGCATAAACGAACAGGGGCGCCACGGTTTTCGGATGATCGAATCTGTGGCGCTCCTATTCGTTTCATCAAAAGAGCAACGAAAGAAGGGATTTTAGTGACAAATGAACTCGCTACCGTGCAAAACGGTATTCAACATGGCGCGCAAGCTGGTATTCAAACAGCGCAAAACGGCGCCGCGTTATCACCAGCCATGACGGTCAATCAGGCCGTGCTGCAATACAAACTCATCCAAAAAATTGTGAGCGATGTTTTAGTGGAAGGGCGCGATTACGGTGTTATTCCCGGCACGCGCGGCGGGCCATCGCTGTGGAAGCCGGGCGCCGAAAAGTTGTGCGGCGTTTTTGGTTTGGCGGTGACTATCGCCCATGTTGCCACCAAGCAGCAGGAAAACTTTCTGGAATATCAAATCACCGTGGAACTGGTTTCGCGGCACACCGGCGCCGTTGTCGGGCAAGGCATCGGCTCGTGCAATTCGCAGGAGAAGAAATACAAAAACGTGTCCGTGGCCGACTGCGCGAACACGCTGCTAAAAATGGCAAAGAAGCGCGCGCAGATTGATGCGGTTTTGAGCGCAACGGGCGCCAGCGGCTTCTTTGAGGATGAAGACGAAGTAACACCCGCGCAGCGCCCACAAAACACATCGCAAACCAC
>JANMKN010000319.1:0-8503 GCA_031372065.1 Abditibacteriaceae bacterium
ACACATTTCTTTCGCCGGATTTTGCGGTGAAAGAATGTTTAAATTTTCAAGAGAGATTCAAGGAGAACCAAAATGGCAGTCGCAGTGGGAATTGACTTAGGAACAACTAACTCGGTAGTGGCCGTTGTGCAAGGCGGCGAACCGGAAGTGTTGCTCAACTCAGAAGGCAATCGTTTAACGCCTTCGATTGTGGCGTTCAGCAAATCGGGCGAGCGTTTAGTCGGCGAATTAGCCAAACGTCAGGCTGTATTAAATTCGGAACGCACCATTCGCTCGATCAAGCGCAAAATGGGTTTGCGCGACAAAACGGTGATTGATAGTCAGGATTATTTGCCGGAGCAGATTTCGGCAATGATCATGTCCAAGCTCAAAGCGGACGCGGAAAAGCGTTTAGGGCAGACCATTCAAGATGTGGTCATCACGGTGCCGGCGTATTTCGATGACAGTCAGCGCACTGCCACCAAAAACGCTGGTGAAATCGCCGGTTTCAACGTGCTGCGCATCATCAACGAGCCAACCGCAGCGGCTATCGCTTATGGTTTGGATCGCGGCCACAAAGACGAAACCATCGTAGTTTATGACCTTGGCGGCGGCACGTTCGACGTTTCGATTCTGGAAGTGTCCGAAGGCTTGCTCGAAGTGAAGTCCACGGCGGGGGACACGCGTTTGGGCGGCGACGATTTCGATGAAATTCTCGTTAATTACCTTGCCGACACTTTTAAAAGTGAAAGCGGCATTGATTTGCGCAACGACAATCAAGCGTTGCAGCGCCTCAAAGACGCCGCCGAAAAAGCCAAAATCGAATTGTCCTCGGCGACGCAATCCAACGTGAATTTGCCGTTCATCACAATGGATATGCAAAGCAATTCGCCCAAGCACCTTGTGATGGACATCACGCGCGCCAAGTTTCAGGAACTGACGCACGATTTGATGGAGCGCACGCGCAAGCCAATTGAACGCGCCCTGAGCGACGCGGGTCTCAAGCCGGATGCAATTGACGAAGTTGTTTTGGTGGGTGGCTCAACGCGTATGCCGGCGGTGGTTGAACTCGTCAAGCAAATGTTCAATAAAGAGCCGCACATGGGCGTCAATCCCGATGAAGCGGTAGCTGTCGGCGCGGCGATTCAGGCCAATACCTTGGCCAATCCCAATTCGACAGGCAACAAAGGCTTGGTGCTGGTTGACGTGACGCCGCTCTCGCTCGGTGTGGAAACTTTGGGTGGCGTGTTCACCAAAATGATTGAGCGCAACACGGCGATTCCGCACAAAAAATCGGAGATTTACACCACGGCTTCGGATTACCAGCAAAGCGTGGAAATCAAAATCTTCCAAGGCGAGCGCCCAATGGCCGAACACAACAAGAAACTGGGCACTTTCACGTTGACCGATATTCCACCGGCGCCGCGCGGCGTGCCGAAAATCGAAGTGACCTTCGATATTGATGCCAACGGCATTGTCAATGTCTCAGCCAAAGAGCAGCAAACGGGCAAAGAACAAAAAATCCAAATCACCGGCACCAGCAGCCTGAGCAAAGACGAAATTGATCGCATGGTGCAACAAGCCGAATCGAATGCCGCCGAAGATGCGCGCCGCCGCGAGGAAGCCGAAACGAAAAACACGCTTGATTCATTGGTATTTCAAACCGAGAAATTCGTGAGCGAAAACGCGGACAAAATGGGTGCCAATGAAAAAACGCAACTCGAATCGGCGCTCGCCGATGCCAAAGAAGCATCTACCAGCAATGATGTTACGCGCATGAAGTCTGCTGCCGACAGCCTGCAAAATGCGTATCAGGCTGCCGGAACCAGTGTTTATCAAAACGCGGCGCAAGATTCCGCCCCCGACGCATCGGGCGCAGGCCCGGCTCCCGGCTCTTCAGGCAGTGATTACGCTGGTTACGACCAACCATCCGCCAACGGCGCTCCCGATGACACCGTCGAAGGCGAGGTTGTTGAAGGCGAAGTCACGGAGAAGCGATAACGGCAAGTAAGAGTTTTGAGTTGGGTGTTGAGTTGAATTTGATCTCTCAAAACCTAACTCAAAACTCTTAACTCACCTTAGGTGACTATGCGCCGCACTAATGATATTGTCAGCAGACGCGAATTGCAAAGCGTCGGATTTCAGGGCACTCTCAGCCGAATTCTGGAAGAATCCGAGTCGGGCAACACACGCTTGTGGGCGCCGCCCGTGGATGTGGCCGAAACTGAAACCGAAATTGTGCTGTATGCCGAACTGCCGGGTATGAACCGCGAAGAGATTGAAATCAATCTGCATGGCGATACGCTGATCATGCGCGGCGAGCGTAATTTCGCACAGACCGCGCCGGGTGAGCATTTTCATCGCATTGAACGCCATTATGGGCCGTGGCGCCGTGCCTTTCAAATTGAAGTTCCTGTTGATGTGGCTGGCGTAACGGCAACATATGAAAATGGCGTGCTTACTGTGCGTCTTCCGAAAAAAAACGAACCCAAAATGCGGCAAATTCAGATTGATGTGAGGTAATTCAAAGTTTCAAATTCGATGTTCCAAATTGGCCCTGTAATCTCGAACTTGAAACTTTGAATTAACAAAGGAGGTGAACTATGGCGAAAGATTATTATCAAGTTTTAGGCGTGGCGCGCGACACCGATGCCAAGGAAATCAAAAAAGCCTACCGCAAATTGGCGCGGCAGTTTCATCCAGACATCAACCCCAATAGCAAAGAAGCCGAAACAAAATTCAAGGAAATCAATGAAGCGTATCAGGTATTGAGCGACGAAGAAAAACGTAAATTTTACGATCAGTTCGGTGCTGATTATGAACGGGTCAAAGCGGCCAAAGATGCTGGCTATGATGTCGGCGATATGGGAGGGGGCTTCGGCGGCGCGGGTGGAGTTGGCAATCCCGGCCCCAATTTCGGTGGTGTTAATTTTGAAGATTTATTTGGTCAGGCCGCGCACGGCGGCAAAGTGCGTATTGAAAGCAGCGGCAATCCGGGCGAATTCGGAGACTTGTTTGAAAATATCTTCGGGGGGAAACGCAAAGAGAAGGACTTTCGCGATGCACCTTCTACCGGGTCAAAAGCCGGCTTCAACTTTGGGAAAAAGCGTGGCCCGCAACGTGGCAACGATTTTGAGCAACAGGTTGACATCAGCTTAGGCGAATCCATTCAAGGCACGCAACGCACCTTGGCAATCGTTACACGCGACGAAACTGGCGCGCCGCAAAATCGCAGCGTGACTGTAAAAATTCCATCGGGAATTCGCGATAATGCCAGCGTGCGTGTGGCGGGCAAAGGTGGCCCCGGCGCCAGTGGCGGCGCCAGTGGCGACCTGTTTTTGAAAATTCACATCATGCCGCATCGTTTTTGGAAACGCGAGGGCGACGATTTACATTGCGAAGTGCCGATTACTTTTGGAGAAGCCTCACTCGGCGCGCAAATCGAAGTGCCAACAATCAACGGCGCGGTGCAGATGAAAATTCCGCCGGGCACCCAAAGTGGCACGAGGTTTCGCCTTACGGGACGCGGTGTGCCCCGTCCCAAAGGCGGCGCAGGCGATCAATTTGTAAAAGTAAAGATCACCGTCCCGCAAAAACTCACCTCGAAAGAAGAGGAACTCATTCACGAGTTGTCACGGCTGCGCGATCAAAACGTGCGTTTTGATTTACCATCGGCGCTGTAGCCTTGAGGTTCAAAATCCACGGAGCAGGAGGTGATGCTGCATGGCGGAACAACAGAAAAAAATTAGAATTTCGGATTCCGTGAGCGCAACGGAGAATTATTTCACGCAGCAGGAAAGCGCAGATGTCTCGCAGAAAAACCAGACTAACGGCACTCCCTCCGCTGCGCCGCAGCGCCGCTCACCAGTAACCGATTTATTATTTGACAGGCCGCGCTCGGCGTCTTCCACTCAACAGCCTGATGGAATGGCGGCAGCGGAACGGCAGCGCCCTATTTATCATATTTCCATTGTGGCCGAAATGGTCGAAACGCATCCGCAAACGCTGCGAATGTATGAGCGCATGGGCCTGTTAAATCCGCAACGCACGCACCACAATGTGCGCTTGTATTCCGAAGACGACGTGGATCAAGTGCGCCGTATTCAACACCTTACACAAGACCTTGGTGTCAATTTGGCGGGTGTCGAAGTGGTGTTCAAATTACTGCGCGAAATGCACCTGCTACGCGAGGAATTGGAACAAGAAATTGCCGACTCATTCCACCAAGCCGAGTAAAGTTTCCCCTACAATTTCGCCATGATGCGAAAGATAGCTTGCGCTAATTTTTGTGGATTGTGGCGCACAACGTTGGTAATGTCCACAAAATTGCCTTGAATCGGACGCACGCCGAGCATTTCGATGGCAGCGGTATCGGGTTCGACCCAATCAGCGCCCGTTTTTCGGTAGCGAGACAAAACATCGTCAGGAATTTTCGTGGAATTCACCAGCGCGATGTCAATGACATCTTTCCCGACATGGCGCAAAATGGCGCGAATGTGATCGCTGGCTTTGTAACCAATAGTTTCATTAGCTTGCGTCATCACGTTGCAAACATAGATTTTCGTCGCTTTGGCTGTTTTGATAGCTTCGCCTATTTCCGGCACCAGAAGATTCGGCAAAATTGAGGTGTAAAGCGAGCCGGGGCCGATGACAATCACTTCCGCATCGGCGATAGCTTTTAGCACGCCGGGCAAAGCCGCAGGCGTGGCGGGCTGCAAAAACACTTCCTGAATGCCTTCGGATTTGTGAACATTGACCTGTCCGATAATTTCGCTACCATCGGCCAAGCGCGCGCCGAGTTCGATTTTATCAACGGTCGAAGGCAAAACACTGCCGCGAATCGCCAGCACTTTCGAGGTTTCGCGCACCGCGCTTTCGAAATCGCCTGTGCGTTCACACATCGCCGCCATAATCAAATTGCCAAGCGAATGGCCTTCCAAATCGCCGAAACCGGTGAAACGATGCTGAAAAAGTTCCTGCATTTCCGGTTCGGCATCGGCCAAAGCCGCCATGCAGTTACGCAAATCGCCGGGCGGCAACATTCCATCTTTGCGCAAGCGTCCCGACGAACCGCCGTCATCGGCCATTGTGACAACCGCCGTAATATTCGATGTGTAATGCTTCAAGCCGCGCAGCATAGTGGAAAGGCCCGTGCCGCCGCCTAAGGCCACTAACGCTTCGCCGTGATCCATTTTGCGACGACGCAGCGCCGCTTCGAGAAAACCACCACGCCCCGAAGAAAGCGCAATTTCGACTGCCTTCAAGGTGCCGCGTAAACCAACAACAAAAAGCACCATACCTGCGGCCACCATAAACCAGCCGATGCGCTCGGTTTCGACTAATTGATGCGTCATGCCGCCAATCCATTCGACGACACTCACGCTGAAATCTACAGCGACATAAGCCAACGCAAAAAGCAAGCCAATCGCCGTGAGCAATAATCCGATCAGCGCCAATAAACCCCAGCGTTTGATGCCAAGGCCAATCGTCATCCACTGCACCGCACGCCAATCGCGCGGCGATGTCGCGGTGAATTTAACCTGTCGCCGGATTTTCATGGAGGCGCCAGTGGGTGCGATTTTCGTTTCGAGTGGAGGAATTTGCTTCAACGTATTAAGCCTGTTTTGACTTTATCTTTTGGCCGCACCTTCAGAGGCCGAGCGGTTCAAATCGCGGTGTGCTATCGTGACGCGAAAGCCAGCTTCGCGCAAGCGCTCGGCTAACCAATTGGTCAAGACCACGCTGCGATGCCGCCCGCCGGTGCAACCAATGGCAATTGTTAAATACGATTTGCCTTCTTTTTCATACTGCGGCACCATAAAATCCACTAAATCGCCAAGGCGTTTCAAAAACTCCTGCGTGAGTTCGGGCTTCATCACATAATCAATAACAGCCTGCGAATGACCATCCAAATGACCGATAACGCGGTCATAATTCGGATTCGGCAAAAAGCGCACATCGAAAACTAAATCGGCGTCTTGGGGCATTCCATGCTTAAAGCCGAAACTTTCCACGCGCACCAACATTTGCCCGGCGTCGGCTTCTTCCAGAAAAACGTTTTTAATTTCTTCACGCAATTCGCGCGGCGTGGCGTGACTGGTGTTGACAATCTTGTCGGCACGTTCGCGGACATCGGTCAGCGCCTCGCGTTCGGCGGCGATAGCATCGGCCAAATCGGGATACTGTTCCGAAAGTGGATGCCGCCGCCGCGTTTCTTTGAAGCGCTTGACCAGCAAATCATCGTCCGCATCCAAAAACAAAATGCGATAGGAAAAACCCGCCGCGCGCAGTTTTTCAAGCGAATCGCTGAGATCATTGAAAAACTCGCCGCCGCGCACGTCCGTCACCAAAGCCACGCGTCCGATGTGACCGCGACTGCAAATTTCGGCGAACATCGGAATAAGCGCGGGCGGCAAATTGTCCACGCAAAAATAGCCGAAGTCTTCAAAATGACTGGTCGCAAGGCCTTTTCCGGCACCGGAAAGACCCGTGATGATGATAAATTGCATCGCTTCGTGGGAAGCGCCATTAGTTGCCATTGACGAAGCCTTATCGCTCATCTTTTTTCTTGTCCTTATGCGTCAATGCCGTAGCGAGCGCATTGCAAATCGAAAGCAACAGCGCGCCAAGGAGGGCCGTGCTAAAATTTTCCACGTGAAAACCGGAGAGATATTGGCCCGCTGCGTAAAACAAGCCGGCATTTATCAGCCATGACAAAACCAAACTCCACAAGCCCAAAGTCAAGCACGACAAAACGCACGTCATGCTTTCAGCGATGCCATACAGAATCGGTTTCACCGTCGCGTTTGCCACGCCCAACACCAGCGCGGCGATTAAAGCGGCCTTGAAATCGGTCACTTTGACGCCTGGGAGAATCTGCGTGATGAGCAACAAACCTCCGGCGTTAAGCGCCGTGCGAATCAGAAAAGCAGTCATAAAATCAAGGAAAACGCTACTTCAAGCGTCTCACCGCAGTATACAAAGTGGCCGCCTTATGCCGTGCTAAACGAAAAAGGACGGCGCGAAACCTTTTTCGCGCTGCCCTTTCGACTTTTTCTCCTGCTCCGTGTCTTAATCTTGCGGCAGGGGACGCACAATTTTGACGGCTTTGCCGCCGTTTTCGTTGTCGGTGGTCGTCATCACATAGACCTTGAAGCTGGCGACGTTGCCCGGCACGGTTAAACCCCAGTCCCCTTGCCACTGGATAGCATCACCGGGCAAATCGGCGACGATCGTCTCCTCCGAAGGCTTATAATGAGGCCCGACGCAGGCACGCACTTGCAGTTTCAGCAAGTCTTTGGCATCTGTGGCGAGCCACGTTAAACGCGCTTGACTTATCACGGCGTCCCACGCGCCCGACACAGCAACGGCGGGCGGTTTGGTGCCCGGTTTGGGCGTTAGACGCGGCAATGTTTGACGCGCTGGGCTGTTTTTTGGCAATTGCGCCATCACAGCGGCGCGATATTGCTTCATGCGTTCGTAGATTGCCTTCAGTTGATTGCGTAAAGTGCCGCGCGCCGTGTTCAAAGTGCGCTCGGCAGTGGCGGTCTGATCGGTCAGCGTTTCTGACGCTACGATATCGGCTTGGAACTCGGCCAACGTATAGCCGCCTTGCAAAGTCAGCGGCGCGGTTAATTGAAATTTGGCGAGGTCACTATTGATTTCCTCCCAAATTTCGGCGTTGGCTTTGAGTGGTTTCGTGAATTTCGCGATGTCCGAATTCACATGAGGCGCTGTTTGGGCGCGTTTACGGATCTGCGCATCCAAGATTTGCGCTTGTATGCTCAAACGAAGCTGTATCGCTCGCTGCGTCAGGTTCAATTTGAGCGTATCGCGTGCTGCCGCCTTAGTGCGAAAGGTCTGCGCTAAATGCAGCACGCTATCCATTGAAGTCAGCATTGTGGTGCGGTCGGTGCCGAATGCTGCACGATTGTAATTGCCGCCCAAAATCAGCGCACCGGGAGCCATTTCTGCATTAGCCGTCTCCCAATTGTCGAAAAACGCTAATGTAGTGTCCCGATAAGAATCTATCGAAGTAATTGCCATGATTATTGTCTCCATTTCTTATTATAACTCTCTGTTGAAACTTGTCAACAGTGTCCGTCAAGAGGTTCAGAGTGTCCGACAAGAGATTCAAAGTGTCCGACAAGAAGTTCAAAGTGTCCGATAAGAGATTCAAAGTGTCCGATAAGAGATTCTGAGTGTCCGTCAAGAGATTCTGAGTATCCGACAAGAGGTTCAAAGTGTCCGTCAAGAGGTTCTCAGTGTCTGATATGAGGTTCTGAGTGCGCGATAAGAGATTCAGAGTGTGCGATAAGAGGTTCAAAGTGTGCGATAAGAGGTTCTGAGTAATATATAACCCAAGTTTCTACTTTTGGTTGTGCCGCAGAAAACCCCCATCCAACTTCCCCCAAAGGGGGAAGAGCTACGCTCGTGAAGCGCATTTTGCGATGGAGAAGCCAAACTCTTCCCCCTTTGGGGGAAGTTGGATGGGGGATCTGCGGCACAATCACTTGGTAGCAAG
>JANMKN010000006.1:0-1779 GCA_031372065.1 Abditibacteriaceae bacterium
CGCCATGAGCGGCTTGCGGAAATGTTTAACGGATGAGTTCGCGACCATCTACTGTTTCAATCTGCGTGGCAACCAACGCACTTCCGGCGAAACCTCTCGTCAGGAGGGCGGCAAAATCTTTGGTTCAGGCAGCCGCACGCCGGTAGCCATCACGCTTCTTGTCAAGAATCTTGAGCGCAAAGGCAAGTGCCAGCTTTTCTATCACGACATCGGCGATTACAAGAGCCGCGATGAAAAGCTCAACATCATCACGGAATTTGCGAGCGTCGAAAACATTGGTTGGAGCAAAATCACGCCGAACAAAAGCCACGATTGGATTAACCAGCGCAACCCGGAGTTTGAAAGATTCCTTTCTCTCGGCGATAAACGAGACGCCGACTCGCCGACGATTTTTGATATTTACTCTGCTGGCTTGCAAACGAATCGTGACGCTTGGGTCTATAACTTTTCGCGCGCCTCGGTGGTAAAGAACATGCAGCGGATGATTGGTTTCTATAATGGCCAGGTGGACGGGTTTAACAAAATATAGCAAACTATATTGAAATTTATACACTAAGTGGCAGACTTTGGGGATGAAAGCCTATGGCCTTGATTTGCGGGAGCGGATCGTGCGTTTTGTCAACGCGGGCGGCAGCAAAGTCGAAGCGGCCCAGCGCTTCGGCGTGGCGCGCAAGACGGTCTATAATTATTTAACGCTGGTCCAAGCGGGGGCGCTGGCCCCGAAGGAAAGCTGGGGCAGTTGGAAGAAATTTGACCCCGCCAAGGTGCGGGCTTATGTGGCGAAACACCCGGACGCAACGCTCTGGGAGATTGGCCGGGCGTTTCACGGGACGGATGTCGGGGCCTTGAGTGCGTTGCGTTTGCTGGGCATCACGCTAAAAAAAACTCGTAAAATATCGGGAAAGAAATGAGGTGCAGCGGTGGCTGTTTCGGCGGGAGCTCGAAGCCCTGGCGGGCCGGGAGGTTTTTTACCTGGACGAATGCGGCGTCGAGCATCGGTTGCATCAGGAATATGGCCGCGCGCCGCGCGGGGAACGGCTTTATGCCGAAGTGGCGGGCAGTCGCCGCCACCGAACCAGCATCATTTCCGTATCGCAAAACGCCAAGCTGGTGGCTCCGTTTGTCTTTGAGGGCAGTTGTAACACCGCGGTGGTGGACACCTATTTTGAAAAGGTTTTGTTGCCGGCACTGCCGAAAGGCAGTGTGATTGTGTTGGACAACGCCAGTTTTCACCAATCGCCCAGCACGCAAAAACTGGTGGCCGACGCGGGCTGTGAATTGCTTTTCCTGCCCACTTACTCGCCCGATCTCAACCCGATCGAACACCTCTGGGCCAGGCTGAAAGCGGCCCTGCGCCGCCGTCTGCCCACGGCCAAGAACCCGGCCCGGGTAATTTCCAACATGTGTAAATGTTATGCTAGTTAGCTATAGTCACAGGACAGCAAAAGACGGAACTGTTGAAGCTTGCCGAAACCTTTATTGAAACAGACACGAAGATAATTAAATGGTCGAGCAGCTTGTTAGGTTATCCTGCGTCTTTCCGCTTTCATCGACATAGACAACGTACTGATGACAGTTGGGGCGTTTCTTCAAAGCGTTGGCTCTCTCGCCCTTCTCAAGCTGCTTGCGACGCACTTTGATTTCCTCGCTAGCCTGAAAAAGTTTGAGTTTGTTCTGAATCGTAGCGCGAGCGCGGGTCAACGACGTCAATTTTGCCAGACGATAATAGTCAGAGACCGAAATTTCACCGCCAAAGCGGTCGGCTTGAAAGTTCTGCCA
>JANMKN010000039.1:0-13540 GCA_031372065.1 Abditibacteriaceae bacterium
TGGGTCTCCTGCCGGGTGAGTCGAACGTTCCGGGAACGGCCAGTGTGTCATCCAAACGATGCAACACGCGCGCTGTCAGGAAGATAATCAAATCTTCATCGCGTTCGCTCTTATCCAAACTTTTGAATAACCTTCCTATAATAGGAATGTTGCTGAGGAACGGAATTTTGTTTTGCGTATTCTGAATGGATTTGTTACGCAGACCACCTAAGGCGATGGTATCACCATCGCGGACAATCGCCACGGTGTTGACGAACTGTGAACTGACAGTTGGCACAGGGTTGCTGGGCGTTGGTGTGCCCTGCTGCTGAACTTGAGGTTGCATCAAAACCGTGATCGTGCCATCTCCATTGATCGTAGGCGTCACGGTCAAGCCGATGCTGGTCTGAATCTGGAAGGGCACTTGTGCTGTCGCAACGACGTTGTTGCCGTTGCCACCTGCGTTGATTGCTGACTGCGGCAACAAAATTGTTGTAATCGTTTGCGATTGCAAACTGGCCGTTAAGTTATTGATTGCCACAACGCGAGGCGCTGTCACAATTTTAGCGCGGGCTTGTGTGACCAGATTATTTATCGTCACTTGAAAATTCCGGTTGACAATGCCGAGGTTTGTGCTCCCGGTCACCCCACCGGGGTTCGTCGTGCTGGATATGGTGAATGGCAAAGCAGATCCAGAAAAATCAAGACCAAAAAATTTGGCATCCGAGTTCGTCAAAGTCACGAATTGGGCTTCAATCTCCACTTGTTTGAGCGGCTGGTCAATTAAGTCAATTAATTGTTGCAGTTCTTCAACCGCTTCAGCGGTGCCACGCACCAATAAGGAGTTCTGAGCGTCAATCGCAACCATCGAATCTATGCCAGTAGGCAAATCAAAGACACCTTGAAATTGTTGTCCGCCTTGTCCACCACCAAGTCCACCTTGTCCCTGCCGCCCGCCTTGACCTTGTCGGCCACCTTGTCCCTGCCGCCCGCCCCCGCCTTGTCCCTGCCGACCACCAAACTGTGGACTGGCTTGCATAAAAGGACGCTGTCCCCACGGATTAGAGTTGACAACTTCACTGGTCCACACATTGTTTTGCCCTCTTAATTGCTTAACCAATTGGGAATCCTTATCAGGAAACGCTTTTATTGGCCCCCACCAACTAAAATCAGTCGGACGATTTCGTCCTCCCACCTGTGAGGGAACGCCTCCATAAATTGGCATACCATTAGAAGTGCCAATCATATAGGGGCTGGCCGTGTTGTAAGCCATGCCATTGGGAGCATAAGGCGTTCCATAAGACTGTGGATAGGGAGCGGGATAACCATAATCGCCATACCCACCTTGCCCCGGATACGGATAGGCCCCAGGATACGCTGAACCATGACCATAAGCACTGTCCAACAAGCCGAAATCCTGCTGGTTTGCAGCGGGTCGCAATGTTCTCTCGTCACGGGCTGCTCGTCTGGCATCATCTGATCGCTGCGTAGCCAAGTCCGGCGGATTATTGGCCGGATCTATCCAATAGGCAATCATAGTCGGCGTCACGTTTTTGATTTTGATAACGTTCGTCCTGATGCCGCGTTTTTTTACTTCTTCTTGCTTGTAAAGTTCAGGAATACCCTGAAAGTCCTTGGGCAGAAGAAGTGTGCCATCTTGCGTGCTTATCATACCTCTTGCTGCATCAATGGCACCGGGCGGTGGTGGAAAATCGGGAGAAAATCCAGCGGGCACACTGCTGTTGCCGTTTGCACCAGTGGAGCCATTTCGCGCACCTGATTGAGCATAGTTACGATATTTGAGTTGCAATTCAGGCGGCAAATCTTCGAGAATGCGCGCCACGACATATTGCTCGCCGCGCTTGCCCCAGAACAATCCCGCATCCGAGGCTACACGTTCGATGGCTTCGTCTGCTGTCACATTCTTGTAACGCACAAACTTGAGTGTGCCGCCCACATCGCCGCGAATTGCGATTTCAACGCCACCTAATTTGGCAATTTGAATTAACAAATCCGTAACCGGAATATCTTGAAATTCAATTTCCACTTTTGGCGTCATTAAAGACTGCATTGCAGCTACGCCATTGTTGTTAATATCCGCCGGAATCGGCAGATTTGCTCCGGGAGGAGCAGGGGCTTGTGCTTTTGATACAGGCACCATCAACAACGGCAACACGCAAAGCGTGGTCAGCGAAACCGCGCTTGCCCAAGAACCGGCGCATTTGGAGCCTGCTGGCTGTAAATGTGCCAGAGATGCTCGTGTGGGATGCAATGACATCAGCGTTGAACGCATTAAATCTCCTCAGTTCGACTCAAAACTTCAAAATTTCTTACAGGAACAGCACAACTTATAAAAGGAGAAGTGCTGGGCAATCCAGCACTTCTCTTGATTTTTCTACACAAAACGCATCGCGATTCGGTTGATGAGTAGCCTCAGTCACGGATTAAAAGCCAAAGCCGCCACCACCGCCACCAAAGCCGCCACCACCGCCACCAAAGCCGCCGCCACCTTGTCCGCCAAAGCCACCGCCACCTTGTCCGCCAAAACCACCGCCGCCACCTTGTCCGCCAAAGCCACCGCCGCCACCTTGTCCGCCAAAGCCGCCGCCACCTTGTCCGCCACCAAAACCGCCCTGCCCACCTTGGCCGCCGCCAGCTGGCATGACAAAAATTTCAGTAGGAATGGTTTCTGTATCTTTAAACAAAGCCGCCACACCACGCGCCGGAATATGCTTAACCGTGAGGATGCGGAATGATTTTTCTTCTCCGCTATCCGCCGCTGCTGCTCCCCCGCCACCGAATGAAGGCAAAGTTTGCCGATTGGTAAAGGTATTAACCTGCGGGCGAGTCCCCCCGCCAAAAGGATTCGTCGGTGTGCCATTGGAACGCCCACCAAAGCCAGAGCCGCTTTGCATACTGCTGGATGACCCGCCGGGCGAACTACCACTGAAACCACCACGAGGACTGCCAGATGAGCCGCCACTGAAACCACCACTGAAACCACCACGCCCGCCACGCCCACCTCGTCCGCCAGAGCTACCAGATTCTTCGGATGAAAACTCGCCGCCTGCGCCCTGCTGAAATTGTTGGGGAAAACGAGGTTCGATGACCCATGTGCCACCTTCGTTCTTGTAGAACTTGAAGTTGTAGGTAGAGGTCAACTGGCGCACAATGCTGGGCCAGTCGTGATTGGGAAAAGTCGAACTGCTGATGTTCACACCTTTAGCAGAATCGTCTATGATGTGCGCTGGGTTGCCAGCCGCTTTGAACACCATTTCCAACGCATCCGCTAAGGTGGCGTCTTTGAGTTCAACAAAGAAGCGCAACTGTCCGGCGGGCTGATTGCCAGCATCAGCGGCGGCTGGTTCCACAGCACCTTGAGCCATCGCGGGCAGACCGCCCATGCACAAAGCAGCAAGCACCGCAATGGGTGAAGCCACGGCCAGCAAAACGCTGGTTTTGGGGAGACGCGAACCTTTCTGTTTCATGTTCATGTAACTTTTCCTCTCGACAACCTTCAACACAATTTTGTGACGTGGGATATTCAATGTTTTGACAAACGGCTCTGAATTTCTTGGCATTTGACTACCAATAATACCGGCCTTTGACTACCACCGATACTCGCCGCAGTTTACCAATCAAATCAACAACTCACAACCATTGGTGTCTTATTGCCACAAATGGTCTCTACTCAGCCCAGCTTCCGCCCTATGATTTTATGGAAAGGTCGGACGATTGCCTCCACCACGGCCAAAGCCGCCCGAAGACCCTCCACCAAAACCACCCGGAGGAGCGCTTCCAGAGCCACCGCGACCAAATCCACCTCGTCCACTTCCAGAAGGAGTTGAAGAACCCCCCTCAAAACCTTCCCCACCTGCATTGGCAGTAGGAGGAGTTGGGGCAGCACGCAAATCAATATACCGTTCCTGATCGCCTTCGAGAACATACATACGCGTTACGGGGCGACCATTCTCAAACTCGCGGTTAATGCGCAGAATTTTTATGCCATCCACCTCGTCACCCGGCTGCACTACGCGTGTGATGACTTGAGCGGCTCCACCGCCATCTCCGCCACCTTCGCCACCTCCACCGCCTGCATTGCCTTGTTGAATTTCCAGCAAAGCACGCACTGAGTCTCCAATGATGACGCCAGCAAGACGTTTATCGGCAGAACGTGCAGCAGTGTCGGTGCCGCGCGCGACAACAGGAACCACCCAACGGGGACCGGGCAAAGGATTATATCGAGAAATGCGGGGACTCGGCAAACCCACCAGAACAGTGCTGGGTGGAGCGCCAACAGGCGCGCGAGAAGGCAAACTTATAGGCGGCGGCGGCGGAATCACAACCGCAGGCGGAACCGGTGTAGGCGCTTGTTCCGGCGGAGGCGTTGGCACATAAACAGGCGCAAATGGGTCGGGGCGGCTGGGAGCCAATGGCACACGTTCCGGCACCGGAATACTGGGGCCAGACGCAGGCCTTACCACAGTCGCCCCAGTTTGTGGGACAGCAGCGATTTTTTTAGACGCAGGGTTGAGAGGTTTACCAGCCGTAGAAGTGCTTGCACCACGCCCTGAGCCAACAGTTTGGGCCGTGGCTATGCTACCCGCAGTGAGTGAAATGCTGTAACTGCTACCGGGACGCAGCGCCACAAAGCCCAAAATAATCAGGCAACCGGCGAATCCCAACAGGATGGAAAGTTTTTGTTTTTGATCACTACTTAAATTTGTCATGAGAATTTCCCAATGCCTTAGCCTTATGGCGCGCCAGTCGCTGCCGGAGCGCCTGTGTTCGGAGGCGCTCCGCCCGCAGCACCAGCGGCACCACCCGCAGGCGCCGTCGCAGCAGCACCAGATAATACCACTCCATCTCCCTTAACTAACAAGTAAGGCTGCACGGTAAAAGTGGCAGTAATGCGCGGCGATGAACCAGCTAATCTGAGGGAACTGCCAACTTTCATCAAAATCTGACCTGTGTGAATGATGCGAAAAAATGCCAGAATATGATCAAGGCTACCTGTGATTTCCACAGGCAATGAGGCATCACCTGTGGGTTTATAGTAACCATTGGGAGGAATAGTGAGGTCTTCTGGACCTTTTGGCGGGTCTTGCACCGCAATTGTTATCTTGTCCCAGTTGGCTAATTGAACGCCGCTTGCATCTGCGGCGCCTCTCAGTTCTCCTATCAGGCGTGGCCCATAATCGTAGCTAAACTCCTGCATTTGCTTGCGCCAGATGATTTCCTGATAGGCCTTGAATTGCTTGTCGTTGTATTTCGGAGTGCCATCAGACTTTTTGGGCGGGCCGCTTTGCGACCACTCACCATAATCAAAAGCCCGATAACGGTTGCGAAAATAAGCAAGTTGCGTCTTGAGGTGAATCTCTTTCTCTTCGGCAGCGGCCAACGCTTGCTTGGCTGACGCTAAAGTCTTGGCTTGGTCTTGCAGTTGCTGAAACTCACCGTTTACCTTGAATAATTCTTCATTCTGTGGCTTCATAAGCAGCATAAACCATGCCGCGCCCATGCCAATCAGCAGGAACGTGCCCAAACCCAAAATGACGCCAAGCCAGATTTTTAATTTCTTTTCTTTGGACATTGGTTTTCTGTTGACACTTTTTCAACGAATTTAGACGTTCAGACCTTTTTCAATTAATTATTGGATAGGTGTTGGGCTGCTACTGCCACCGGCAGGAGCGCCACCACTACCACCAGTAGGCGTGCTACCACCAGCAGGCGCCGCGCCGGGTTGCCCCGGTGCAGCAGCAACGGCTGCTTCTCCCAAAGCCAAAGGCGTTTCAAATTTCAAAGGTTCCGTGAGTGAAGTCGAAATATTCACATTCAAGGGAAACGGTTGCTCAACCAGTTGACCAAAACTGGCAAAGGGAATATTGGGCAAAGGCACTTTGGGATAACCGGGAGCGCCACTGGCTTTTGGCTCTGCATCGAAAATCGCAGGCCTCGCCGATGGTGGTTGATGTCCAGTCCACCCCTTGCGCAAATTGAGCAGCAAGTTGGCATAGTGTTCTGTGTCTGTGACAGCAGCCGTTATGTTGACACTTTTGCCATCGGGAATATCAATCACGGAAACCAGTGAATCTTTGTTGATATACCACCTTAACATATTGATGACCGCCGCCCGGCGCGGCCCGGTTTGTGAGGCATCAGAGCAGAATTTGACGCTGGTCGCCATAGGAATCAGCGACGCGTCCTTGTCATCGGCCAATTTCTTGGTGTCAGCGGCTTTTTGGGCTATGGGCCGATACAACTCGGTATTGGCTTTGGCGGTCTTAACTTCCTTGGTTTTGGCGTCCCAAACCAAGGTGAAGGCAGTGCCTGCGATCACATAAATAACGAACATGAAGAGCGCCGCAACCTTGACTTTGCGCCGTAAGCCAACGTATTGAGGTAAAAGATCAATTTGAATTGCCATGTCAAGCGAAAACTACGTTGAATGTTTTGGTTTCGACTGCTGTGTTCTTCAGTTTTCGGTGTGTTTGAGATTAGCAAATTAGACATATCGCGACAAAAAGAGTCGTGATACCTTGCTAATACCGACACTAATCCCAACACAGCCAGACTTGCCTTCATAGTTTGCCGCGAATCACTGATTTCGGCTACTTTTGAAGGCTAATTCGGGTTAAATCATATCACGCAAGGCTAATCCCAGAGCCACAGCCAGTGCTGGGCCGTTGGCATCAATGAAATCGGGCGATACTTGCGCGGAACGCAAGGGCAAACGTGCCAACGGGTTGCCGATACTCACCGGGATGCCTAATTCTTGCGTAAAATAAGCATCTATATTCTTCATGCGCGCCCCGCCACCGATCAAAACAACGCGCCGCACAGCGGCATCGGGATAGCGGCTGGCGTGATATTCCAGTGAACGCCGCACTTCAGCGATCAATTCTTCCAATTGCAGGGACAGAATAGAATACACGGTGGAGGCGTCAATGCCAATCATGGGCGTGTCGCCGGCGCCGGCCAATCCAGCGCCAAAGTTTTCAAAACCGCCCAAATCTGCAAATCCAAAATCGTCGGCTGGTCTTGGGGCAGCGGCGGCTACTGCCACCGGAGCGGCAGTCACTGCACCTGTATCAAACGCTGAGAAATCGCTCGCTGCGGCCTCTGCGCCAAAGAGTGAGTCCAAATCAAAATCGTCCTCATTTTCAGCAGCGCCAGAAACGGGCACACCTGCCGGTTTAATGTCGGAGAACTCAGAAAGATCATAAGCCGATTCCGCCGGGGCGCTTGGCACGACGATTTCGTCGTCTACAGCAGATTCAGCCACTAATGTATCAAAATCCGGCAAATCCAGTGTGGAGGCAGGCTGCGTTACTGCTTGAGACACAGTGGCAGGAGGCACAGTGGCAGGCGGCGCGTCAGCGACCCACGACTCGGCTTCTTCGGGCGAATCAAAGGAAAATTTGGAAGCTCCAGATTGTGTAGTTTCCGCCGGTTTCGCATCGCTCAAATTCAGATTAGCTACGGGCACCGCAGGGACTGGGGCTTCTTCGACAGGACTTGATGCAATAAGCGGAGTTGCTGGCGGAACTGCCGGAGCCGCATCGTCAAAGGAAAAATTAAAAGCCGAAGCATCTGGTGCGGCCTCTTCCTTGGTTTCTGGCGTTTTGGAGGCATCGTCGTCGCCTCCAAAATTGGAAAAGTCGAAGTTGAATGGCTCGTTTTCTTTTTGCCCGTGTTGCTCGCCCGGTTCTTGATTTTGTGGGCCTTGCGTATAAAAATCGGGATCAAAGGGATCGTCGGTGCGTGGCGCAGTTGATACATGACCAACAGGCGCGGCGGGAGCCTCATCGAAGGCTTCAAAATGGGTATCAAAGTTCTCGAAGTCACCGGCTGCATTGGGCTGTGCGCCTTGGTCATCACCACCGAAAACGCCAAAATCGCTCCAATCGTCCGAAGCGTGACTGCCAACCGAAGCAGTTTGGGGCGGCAGGGCGTCGGCCATTTCCAATTTCAATCGCTCGGCATCATGCCACGGCAAAGCCAAATGGTCTATCAGCGACTGCGTGAAGTCATTACCGCCTTTGGGCACGCTGCGCGTAAATACCAACAAATCGCCGCGCAATACCGAAATTTCCGTGGCAGTGGCGCCCAAATTGATGACGGCGCTCACATCAAAATAATCAACATAGCCTTCATCGGAAAGCGATGAATTTAAATCGGCAACTGAGCGAGCGGCGGCCAAAGGCTCCACATCCACCGCACGCGGATCGAGTTTAGCGCTGGTAATGACGGTAATATGAGCGTCTACCACTTCGCTTTGTGCGGCGGCCAGCAGCACTTCCATGTTGGGCGCGTCGGGATCGCTGGGCAATTCACGCAAAGCCTTGAAGTCCATAATAACTTCCGAAGGCGGAAAAGGAATGTAGCGCTCGGCGTCCTGACTCATGTTCTCAATGAGTTCTTTGTCCGTCATGCGCGGCACTTCGATAACGCGCACCACCAGACTGCCGGTGCCCGACACCGAACTAATGACTTTGCGCGACTTGATGCGCGAAACTTTCAACAAATCCTTGATGGCGCCCGCTAAGGCCGTGGTGTTCATAACCACGCCATTGGCGATGCTGTCGCTGGGGGTTGCGACTTCTCCTGCGCCGGTGATGCTTAATGCCCCGTTTTTGACGGTGACTTCAACGGCTTTAATAGAATGCTGACCAATGTTCAGTCCGAGCATCACGCCGTTTTTCATCAATTTGCGGCGACGGGGAGCAGGCGGCGGAGGCGGTGGCGCATCAGCAACAGCGGTGTCATCGCCGTGTCCGGTCAATTCCGCCAGTTCATCAGCCGCTAATGCGCCGACTTCTTCGCCTTTTTTCTTGCCAAAGCCTTTTTTCGCTTTGACGGGCTTTGGTGTTTTGGCGGGCTTGGGAGCTTTAGGCGGCTTAGGCGCCGCAGGCGCATCCGATTTTTTTCCTAAAAGAGCCATGATTTTTGAAATAAAGGCGATTCTGAAAAGATTCGTCGAAAGGTTTTGAGCAACCCGAATCCGTTGCGAATTTTTAATGGGTGCTAACAATTTATTATAGCACGCAGGCCAGCGTCAACGCCCGTGTTTCCCATGAAAGTTCGATTGGTGTCGACAAAACGAAATATTGGCGGAGCGTAGCAGCACCCAACGTTGCTAAACTACGCCGCGCTCAAAAGGATAAGGCCCTTTTACTTTACCGTAAAGTGAAGTGCGGGTCTTTACCATATTTTCTGACTGAGGTTTCTGTGACTGTTTCCGACAATACAAATGTCCGCCGCCTGCGTCTGGGATTGCCCAAAGGCAGTTTGCAAGACGCCACCATCCGCATGATGGGCCGCGCGGGTTGGACAATCAATGTTAGTTCCCGCTCTTATTATCCGACGGTTGACGACGACGAATTAGAAATTATTCTGCTGCGCGCCCAAGAAATTGCCCGCTATGTGGAAGATGGCGTGCTGGATTGCGGCATTACCGGCTACGACAACGTGCTGGAATGCAACGCCGATGTGCATGAAGTGACCGAACTGATTTATTCAAAAGCCACATCGCGCCCTTATCGTTGGGTTTTGGCTGTTCCCAAAGGCTCGCCCATTCGCGGCCCGCAAGATTTGCAGGGCAAGCGCATCGCAACAGAATTAGTCAACGTTACGAAAAATTACCTGAAGTCGCACGGCGTCGAAGCCGAAGTGGAATTTTCGTGGGGCGCCACCGAAGTCAAAGTGCCCGACTTAGTGGACGCCATCGTCGAAGGCACCGAAACAGGCTCGACTTTGCGCGCTCATGGCTTGGAAATCATTGATGAATTGCTGTCTTCCACCACGCGTTTAGTCGCCAATCACGATTCATTCGGCGACGCATGGAAGCGCACGAAAATCGAAACGCTGGCGACTTTGCTATTGGCTGCCTTGCAAGCCGAATCGCGCGTCGGCCTGAAAATGAACGCGCCGCGCGAAAAATTAGAAGAAATCATTGCTTTGCTGCCCGCGATGCGCGAACCGACGGTTTCACCGCTCGCCCATGACGATTGGGTCGCGCTCGAAATTATCGCCGAAGAAAAACAAGTGCGCGATCTCATTCCGCGCCTGCTGCAAATCGGCGCCACAGGCATCATTGAATATCCGCTAAATAAAGTCATCCCGTAAATCGAAACTCGTCAATCGAAAATGCTTATAGGTCTGACTGGTGGCATCGCGTCCGGCAAAAGCACAGTGGCGCGGCTTTTGAAAGAGCGCGGCGCGGTGCATATTGACGCCGATGCCATTGTTCACGAACTTTATGCGGACACAAAATTCGCGGCGCAAGTGCAATCACTGTTTGAATCGCCCGTTTTAGATGCGCAGGGCCGTGTTGATCGCGCCCAATTAGGAAAAATCGTTTTCGCAGATGCCGAAGCGTTAAAGCGCCTTGAGAATTTAGTGCATCCGGCGGTCAGGCAATGGCGCGATGCAAAACTGCGCGAAAATGCAGACGCCAAGTGCATCGTTTATGAAGCGGTGAAACTCATTGAGTCGTTGCAAACCGTAAAATGCGATGTGATTTGGTGCGTTTTCAGCGAACCCGCCATTCAAATGCGGCGCCTGATGGAAACACGAAATCTCAGTGAAGCCGAAGCCCGTTCGCGCTTGGCACATCAACCGCCTTTGACAGAAAAACGCTTGCTTTTGCAGCAAAGCGCGAACGAAGTGCCGTTTCTCGTCATCGAAAACAATGGCACGCTGGAAGAACTCGAAGCCAAAGTCGAGAAACAGGTAAGGCAAAAGTGATGAGTGAAAAGTAACTGCCTAAGACTTTTCACTCATCACTTTTCACTTTTCACTAACGAATCACTTTGTATTATGGATATTGAACAATTTGCCGAACGCGTTAATCGCCTGACGGCTAACATTGAGCAAGTCATCGTGGGCAAGCGTGATGTGGTGGAAGGCTGCTTAATCGGCCTTTTATCGGGCGGTCACGTTTTGCTGGAGGATGTGCCGGGCGTTGGTAAAACGACATTAGCCAAAGCGCTGGCGCGCAGTTTGGGGGCGGCTTATAAGCGCATCCAGTTCACGCCCGATTTATTGCCATCCGATGTAACGGGCACGGCCATTTTCGATCAGGCCGAACAAAATTTCAAGTTCCATGAAGGCCCGCTTTTTACGCACGTCGTTTTGGCCGATGAAATTAATCGCGCGGCGCCAAAAACGCAAAGCGCTCTGCTCGAAGCAATGGAAGAAGGGCAAATCACCATTGACCGCACCACGCATTTTTTGCCGACGCCTTTTTTCGTCATCGCCACGCAAAATCCCATCGAATATGAAGGCGTTTTTCCGCTGCCCGAATCGCAATTAGACCGCTTTGCTTTGCGTTTGTCAGTGGGCTATCCCGATTTGGAATCGGAAAAGGCCATGATGAAAAGCCAGCGCGTGCATCATCCGTTGGACGATTTGCAAAGTATCACTACCGTTGAAGAAATCCGGGCTATGCAGCAGTTGGTGCATGAAATATCGGTGCATGATCGGGTTTACGACTACGTTTTACGTTTGGCGCACGCCACCCGTCAGCATCGGCAATTAGCCCTTGGCCTCAGTCCGCGCGGCGCACTTACATTAACGCGCGCGGCGCAGGCATTAGCCGCCTCGCGCGGGCGCGATTATGTCACGCCCGATGATGTCAAAACCGTCGCTGTGCCCGTCATGTCACATCGCCTCATTCCGCATCCCGAAGCGCGGCTTTCCGGTTTTTCTACGGAAAATTTAGTGGAAGAACTGCTGCGCTCAGTGCCTCTCGAAGCAAAATAAGCAATAAAACATAAGGTGGAAACAAACAGGGGGCGTGAGTTTCATAAAATTGACCTCAAGGGGAGAACGATTTTATGACACACATTACACGTCGTGGTCTGATTAAAGGCGCGGCGGCTGGAACCGCTGCGCTCGCAGGTTCGCGTTTGTTGGATTTACCTTATTTAATGGCGCAAGCCGCACCAACAGGCGACAAAGCCAAATTGCGCACTGCTGTTATCGGCTGTGGCGGGCGCGGCACTGGCACGCTGCTGCCGCCCGCTGCCAAAGAAAATTTGGTGGCTCTTGTAGACCCAGACCCCAAAAAAGTGGCCGAGGCTCTGGCTCGTGCTGCCAAAGAAGGCTCCGACAAAGACAAAATCAAAACTTTCGGCGATTATCGCAAGTTTTTCGATGAAATGGCGAAAGAAGTAGATGCCGTTTTCATCGCCACGCCCAATCATCATCATGCCCTGCCTGCGCTTTTGGCAATGGAACGGGGCATCGCCACCTTTGTGGAAAAGCCGATGGCGTATAGCATTCACGAAGCGCGCTTGATGGCTGCCTTCGCCGATAAATATAAAGTCTCGACGCAAATGGGCAATCAAGGTCATGTGCTTGGTTACTATCATATTCTGGTCGAAATGATTCAGGCCGGGGCGATTGGCAATGTAACTGAAGTTTATTCGTGGTGTGATCGCCAAAATGGAGGCGTTGGGCCGCGTCCACCAGCGATGCCACCGCCCAATGGCATGGATTGGGACGCATGGATTGGCCCGGCTCCTTATAGGGATTATCATGCCGATAAAATCGTGAAGGGCAAAGATGGCAAAGAAAAAATTTATCCTATGCATCCGCACGATTGGCACCATTGGCACGATTACGGCGGCGGCTCGCTGGGCAACATGGGCTGTCATGTCTTAGACGGCGCGCATTGGGCCTTGAACCTGAATGGTCCTTCTTCCTTTGAAGTCGAAGAAGTCGTTGGCGGCACTGATGAGCGTTATCCGATTGGCACACGTATTCGCTGGGAATTTCCTCAACGCGGCGCTATGCCACCGGTGAAACTGTTTTGGTATGATGGACGCGCTCCGCAAAGCAAATCCAAGGACGAAGGCGAGGACGATAGTGTCGCCAAGTCCGCGCAATACCTGCCGCCGCTGCTTTTGGAATTAAAGGAAAAATACAAAGGCACCAAAGAAGAATTCGACAGCAACGGCACACTTTTTGTGGGCGACAAAGGCATTATGTATACCGGCACCTCGGGGGCGGCGTGCGCATCGTGCCCAAAACCAAAAACGACGAATACTTGAAAGAAAACGGCAAGCCCAAAGAAACCCTGCGACGCAGTGGCAAAGGCGGGCACACCGACGATTTTTTGCGGGGCATTCGCGAACCGGGCTATCAACCGCTGTCAAATTTTGGCGAAGCCTCCAAACTGACCGAATTCATTTTGCAAGGCTGCACTGCGCTGCGCCTGCCAAATCAGGGCATCGGCACCAAAGTCGAATGGGACGGCAAGCAAAGCACCAATTCAAAAGAGTTCAATGCCCTTATCGAGCGCAAATATCGCGAAGGATGGAAGTATTGAATTCTGTGTGCCGCCGAACCGAGGAGGCACGCGACACAGAACAGCGGTAGCCGAACCAAAAAATGCGGCGAAAGTTGGCTTCTGTGGCGCGCCGAAGCGTTTTTTTGCTCCGAAAAAAGCCTCCGCTCGTGGGCGGAGCGTTTTTTCCCTCCGCGAAAACGCTTCGCCCGTGGGCGGAACATTTTTTTGCTCCGCGAAAAGGCTTCGCCCGTGGGCGGAGACTTT
>JANMKN010000069.1:0-5929 GCA_031372065.1 Abditibacteriaceae bacterium
GCGAATCTTTTCAGCGCGCTTGTGCTTGTGCATATTGATTGCTTTGCCGCCTATGAATGTTTCATCGGCTTCAACAGGGCCAGTCATTTTATCAAACGAACCTTGTTGTAAAGCGGTGCGAATGCGATGCAACATAAACCACGCTGTCTTTTGCGTCACTCCAAGAGCGCGCGAAATCTCGCAAGAGCTAATGCCGTTTTTTGCGTTGACAATTAGCCAAATGCACGGCAACCACGTTTCCATTCCAAGCGGGCTATCTTCAAAGATGGTTCCTACCTTAATGGTAAACTGTTTTTTGCAAGCATGGCAGTTCCAAAGGCGGCGCGGTTTTGCCCCTTTGGTCTGTGAATAACGCACTTCGTCACAGCCGCAACGCGGGCAAGCAACACCATTAGGCCAGCGCATTTGAACCATGAAATCATGGCAAACTTGCGCGTCCGAAAAGTGAATAATCGCTTCCTGTTGTGTTTCGGGATAACCTTGTGCGTTCATAGAACACAGTTTAAATCATTGCGTCCTATGCGTCAAGTATATAATTACCAAAAGTATGTTTTGGACGATTTTAGTGATTATCGCCCTCGTGATTTTGCTTTTTATGATGCGGCGGCGCGCCGCTTATAAAAGGCTTTTTGCGGACGCTCATTTTCTCGAAATCGCCGAAGGCGTCCGACATTTGAAAGCAGCGGCGCTTGCCCGCATGGAAAAAAGTGAGCAAAAATCAGCGCCGCCCGATAATCCAAACAATGACCCGCGCGTGTTAATTACCAGCCAAAATTTGTGCGTTTTTTATACGATAAGCGAAGGAGAAGAATCGTTTGACCATCATTTTTCTTTGGGCATTGCCAAAGGCTACACCGCGACGCCCGTTGGCGAAACGTTCAGCCTTTATTTGGCGCATTTGTTGGCCTTTGCCTCGCAGCATTTCACCATTGAACGCTCGCAAAACGGCATTTATCACGTCGAATGGCAATTAACACCGGAAACTCAGGAAACTTTCGCCCGCACGCCTGTAAAAATTCCAGAGCGCGCAGAGTTGCCCGCGATTTATGAGCGCCTTGAAAAATGGCGCGGCGAAATTTCTATTCAGCAAACGGAAATTTCCCTGCCGGGTTAACAATCCCTTGGCGCGAATTTTGGTAAGTAGCGGCCTTTCGCCGACTCAACAATTTCACTTGAGAACAGAGAGAAAATTATGGAAATCCTTGAAAGCAACGAGCAAATCAATCCGATGCCAAGCAATTTGGAAGCGCATTTGGCGCATCCGCTGGAAAACGGCATCGAACGGCGCAAATTGGCAAAGACTGACATTGAAGTCTCAACAATTGCTTTTGGCTGCTGGGCCATTGTCGGCGGCTTTAACTGGGGCGCACAAGACGAAACCGCCTCACTACAAGCTCTGGTGGCCGCCCACGGAGGCGGCATCAACTTTTTCGATACCGCCGAAGCCTATGGCAATGGTTATTCCGAGCAACTGGTCGCCAAAGCATTAGGCCCGGTGCGACACGAAATTGTGATTGCCAGCAAAGTTTCGCCCGATCATTTCGCGCCCGACGATTTGCGCGCCGCTTGCGAACGCAGCTTGCAAAACCTGCAAACCGATTACATTGATTTATATCAATTGCACTGGCCCAACCGCGAGATTCCGATTGACGAAACGCTCACTGTTTTGGAAGAACTCAAAGCCGCCGGTAAAATTCGCGCTTATGGCGTGTCGAATTTCGGGCCGCTTGATTTGCGCGATGCCTTGCTGACCGAAAAGCCAATTTCCAGCAATCAAGTCGCGTATAACTTGCTTTTCCGCGCCGTGGAATACGAAATTCAGCCGATTTGCGCCGCCGCCGATGTTTCGATTCTGACCTATTCGCCCATTATGCAAGGTTTGCTGACCGGCAAATTTGCGAATGCCGATGAAGTGCCGGCTGACCGTGCGCGTTCACGTCATTTTTCGGGTGAGCGCATCATGTCCAGACACGGCGAAGCGGGCGCCGAAGCCGAAACTTTCGCGACCATTGAACGTATTCGCGCCATAGCCAAAGAAGTGCAGTTGCCGATAGCCGATATTAGTCTGGCGTGGCTTTTGGCGCAGCCGGGCGTGACCAGCGTTTTAGTCGGCGCGCGCAATGCCGAACAAGCGCGTCAAAACATTTTATCGGCGCAGGCTTCTGTTTCGCCCGGCATAGTGGAACGCCTCGACGCCGCCAGCGCGCAACTCAAGGAAAAACTCGGCCCCAGCGCCGATATGTGGCAAAACCCAGCGCGTATTCGTTAGAGTGACTTCGCGCCACAAATCGCCGTTGATATAATCCAAACAGTCACTAATTTTTCTGGAGAACATTTCAACATGAAATTCACGCAAAAACGCGCGGCTGTCGTCATTGGGTTGGCTTTCGCCAGCAGCGCTACGCTCAAACTATGCGCTGATGGCACGCTTGGAGGCTATCAGGACACGCCGATTGTGCCCGGCCTCAAATGGCACGTTCACGATGGCGAACGCCCGATTCCCGAAGTCATAACGCCCGGCACTTTTTCCACCAACGAAGCGCCCGGCAAAGCGCCTTCGGATGCCACCGTTTTATTTGACGGCACCAATCTCGACAAGTGGAAAAACGGCAATGGCGAAGCCGCGCAATGGGACTTAGTTGACGGCGTAATGCAGGTCAAACCCAAAAGCGGCACCATGACTTCCAAGGACGAGTTTGGCGATTGCCAACTGCACATCGAATGGAGCGCGCCCAATCCGCCAACCGGCAACAGTCAGGGGCGTGGCAACAGCGGCCTGTTTATGATGGGGCGCTACGAAATTCAGATTCTCGACAATTTCAACAACCCCACTTACGCCGACGGCACCGCCGGAGCGATTTACGGTCAATCGCCGCCGCAAGTCAACGTGGTGCGCGCTCCCGGCGAGTGGAACGTTTACGATGTGATTTGGGAAGGCCCGCGCTTCAAAGACGGCAAGCTGGAAAAGCCCGCCTACGTCACCATTTTAATCAACGGCGTCGTGGTGCAAAACCACACCATGCTGATTGGCGATACGCCTTTTAAAAACATCGGCAAATATAATCCGCACGGCGAAACCGGCCCTATCAGCTTGCAAGACCACGGTAATCCCATGCGCTTCCGCAACATCTGGGTGCGCCCGCTCCGTCCCGTCGAACAGCCGACTTTAGCGCAGTAACAGCAAAACGCCAAGCCGAAAACATTTTCGGCTTGGCGTTTTTGTTTGAAGCCAAATCTCAAAAGATTCTCCCGATGAAATTTCCCGCCCTTCTCGTTACCCTGTTTTGCATGACCCTGATTTCTGAAGTTATGGCGCAAGACGCCATTCGCTTGTGGCCCGGCGACGCGCCCGGCGCATTGGGCACAGCCGACAAAGACATTCCGACGCTGACGCCGTTTTTGCCCGCGCCCGAAAAAGCCAGCGGCGCGGCAATTGTGGTCTGTCCCGGCGGCGGTTATGGCGGCCTCGCGCCGCACGAAGGCAAAGATTACGCGCTGTGGCTCAACGAACTGGGCATTAGCGCCTATGTTTTGAAATACCGTCTCGGCCCCGGCGGTTATAAGCATCCCGCGATGCTCAACGATGCCGCCCGCGCCGTGCGTTTTGTGCGCTCGCACGCCGGGGAATGGAAACTCGATACCAATCGCATCGGTATTATGGGTTCCTCGGCGGGCGGGCATCTCACTTCGACTTTGCTAACGCATTTCGACGCCGGAAACCCCAACAGCGACGACCCGATTGAAAAAGTAAGCTCGCGCCCCGATTTGGGTATCCTGTGCTACGCCGTTATCAGCATAAAAAACGAACTGACGCACGGCGGCTCGCGCAACAATCTGCTCGGCGCCACGCCCTCGGATGAACTGGTAAATCTGCTTTCCAACGAGTTGCAAGTGACCAAAGACACGCCGCCGACCTTTCTGTGGTCAACCGCCGATGATGGCGCTGTCAAAGTGGAAAACAGCCTGCAATTCGCGCTGTCGCTGCGCAAAAACAACGTGCCCTTTGAAATGCACGTTTACCCGCATGGCCGCCACGGTTTGGGCCTCGGCGCGCCGCCCGACAAACCGCAAAATCGCCTGCCGTGGGTCGCCGAATGCGCCCGTTGGCTCAAAGAATTGAAGTTTGCCTCGTAATCGTAAATGTAGGGGCATGGCCTTACACCGGTTGAAACCGGCGCCTGCAAGAGCAAAGTCCGCCTTCGCGGACTAAAAACTATTGATTTGCAGCCTGCGACGGCAGGCTTTGCCCTTTCAGAGGTCGGTTTTAACCGGCCTGAAGTAAACCCGCACCATTGGTTAATGTAGGGGCACGCGGCGGCGTGCCCACCAACATTTTGGGCATGGCAGGCCATGCCCCTACGAAAAACGCCGCGTGCCAATTAAGGCACGCGGCGCTTTTCTTCTATTCTGCGCTTTACGGCACCACGGTGGTGATAACGTGGCTCCACGGGCCTTCGCCAGATTCGTTGGCGGCGCGCACGCGGACACTGGCCGTGCTGCCGGAAGCCAAACCGGTCAGAGTGGCGTCGGAATCTCCAGTGGTTTCGTGGAGATTGAAATCGGCGTCGGTGCCGATGATTTGCACTTGCCATTGATAGCGCTCGCCTAAAGGCGCGTCGTCGCAGTCGCAGACCAAAGTGCCCGCTACCAGACCCGCAATGCAGGTGAACGGCTCGCACGGCCCCGGCGAGCCTTGCAAATCGGGCGGCCACAGGCCGAAATCATACCAGCGGCCATCGGTGCCGGGCAGTTGCTCTTCCAGTTCGCCAATCACGCCGCGAATCTGCTCGATCAGCGCTTTGACAGCGGCTTCGAGTTCCGCTCTGCGGTTGACCGACACGCCTTGGGCGGCATCCACCGCCGAAATGCCATCCGTCAGAGCTTGCGCCATGAGGTTCAAAGCGGCTTCGGTGACACCGAGCGGCGCGTTGGCGCGGCCACTGTTGTTGTGCAGATAATGGGCTAAAGCGCGCAATAGCGGTTCCTGATCGGCAGCGGCGTCGGGGATTTCCAGCGTGCCTTGATTGAAGCCGGTAACGTTCCAATCGGGCGTGTGCTGATTGCCTAAAAAGGATTCAAACGTGTTGCGCGTGGTAGTCAGCAGATGGCGCGCGTCGCGTTCATCGGCGCGCAAGTTGGTGACGGCGATGCGAAAATCGTGTTTGGCGTCGCCCCACGCGGTGTAGGCATCTTCCATCAGTTGGATGGCATCGCGCACATCGCTTTCGGTGTGATAGAAGAAGTTGAGCGGCGAGGTGCCTCCCGCCGCATGACGGGTCATGCCATTCGCCACACGCAGCGCCAAAGTGCGCAGCGGCGTGTAACTATTCGGAATCGGACGTTGCATTTTTGTCTCCTTAATACATGGGCGAGGCCACTCCTGTCTGCCCTAAGGCATGAGCCGCGCCTTAATTTTCACTTTCCTGCTGATTTATACGTCTTTTGGGAGCGTCGGAAAACGCATTTTTGGTCAAAAATGCCTCTGGGGACGCTCCGCCAACTCATTTTTGGTCAAGAATGGCTTGGCGGACGCTCCGCCAGCTCATTTTTCATCAAAAACGTCTGCCGGAACTCTCCGCGAGTGCATTTTTGACGAAAAATGAGTTTTCCGACGCTCCCCAAACGCATTTTTGATGAAAAATGCCGCTGCGAAGCGTCCCCGCGCTCCATTTTTGACGAAAAATAAAGTTTTCCGGCAAACAAAGTCAATTCCTCACCTCCTCCTTACCCCGCCACTCCTCCAACGCCGCCCGCACTTGCGCCGCATTGGGGTTTTCAATCTGCTCATAAATCGCCAGCGCCGCCATCGCCAACTCCACTGCCCGCGCCCGTTCGCCTAACGAATCAAGCGCAAGACTCAAATTGAACGTTGCGTTGCCTTCGCCGCGCCGGTCACCGATTTCACGCGCAATATCACGGTGTTGCTCAT
>JANMKN010000071.1:0-27976 GCA_031372065.1 Abditibacteriaceae bacterium
GACGTGAAGTCCGCGACGCTACTCCCCTTCGTGTGCCACAAAAGTCGCAAAAGCAAGGCCGCAGGTTCCTTTTTTATTTCTGATGTGCCAAAGCGCTTGCTAAACTGCCCGCGTGCGAATAGGACGATGGGGCCTCCGGCTTTTGCGTGATGCAGGGCGCGCTTTGCGACGACCTCTGACGCGTCGCTTGCTGGGCGTGCTGCTTTTGCTGTGGCTGTTGGATCAGGCCATTTATTTCGCCACCGAAACGCAATGGCAAAGCGCCGCTGGTTTTGGCGCCGTGTGGCAAGCGCGCTTTTTGGCAGAAATCGTTTTATTTAGCGGTGCGTTTGGCCTGACGTTTTTGTTTTCGTTGCTATTGTGGCCTTTAGTCGCCTTGCCCGCCAGTGCGCCGAAACTGCCGTCGCAATATGCATGGCTCGAACGCCGCTTACGCGTTTTAAATCGCTTCGATGGGCGCGTGGCGCGGCTTCTCATTTTTATCGGCGCATTATGGAATGGCCTGCAAGCAGCGGCGCATTGGCCGCAATGGATGCTCTTTTGGCACGGCGAAAATTGGGGCGTTCGGGCGCCGTTTTGGGATGCGGATGTCGCGTTTTGGATTTTCCGCCTGCCGTTTTGGAATTTGCTGTTACATATTCTGCAAAGGGCGCTATTAATTGTCCTTTTTTGCGGATTTTTTCTGGCTTTGGGGCGTGGCGCGGCGCGTTTTCTTAGTCGCTCACCGGCTTTGCCGCGTCGCGCTTTGCGCGGTTTGATTTTGCTTGGCATTGCGTTTTTCGTGGTGCGCGCCCTGCAATTTTCTTTGATGCCTTTTGGCGAAATGGCGACTTTGGAAGCGGACGCCGCGTGGAATGCCCGTGTGCCTGCGTGGTGGCTCGGCACGCTTTTGAATTTGTGGCCCGTGGTTGTTTTATGTTCTTTGTTGTTGCGCGGACGCGGGCCTCATCGCGTTTTGCTTTTTGGCATCGGCGCGGCGTTTCTCGCGCCGCCAGTGCTGCTTTTCTTGCTGGCGCAAAACGAGAGGTTGTTTGGCATTGATGGGACATTTGTTGAGGCCAGTCGCACAGCGACACAGCAGGCTTGGGGTTTGAGTGATTTAGAAATAACGGAATGGAATTCGGTGGATGCCGTTCGCACAGTGCCACAAAAAGCGGAATGGCTTCAGCAACTCGACTTTAAGGAAGAAACGCCAGTTGCCAAAACGGGAGCGGCTATTTCTATCAACACATCACTACAACGCGTTTTGTGGGCGTGGCGATTGCGCAATTTCAATCTCATTGGAGGCGCAAGATATTTCACTCCACGTCGCTCTTTTGAACAGCAACGCGCCGCTCTCGCGCCATTTTTGTGGCCCGGCGGCGAGGTGCGGCGCGTGGTAATTGGCCGCCAAAATTTTTGGCTTCAAGAATTGCTGGTCGTGAGCGATAATTTTCCCGGCGCGGCGCATGAAACGCTGGATTTGAACGGCCAAGATCACAACATTAACACGGTGCGTCCGGCGGCTTTGATGGTTTTTGAAGAGCAAAGCGGCACCACAAAATTTTATGCGTTGCAAGAAACGCCGGACGAGATTACAAGCGCTTGGCAACGCGCTTTGCCGGTTTTGATTTTACCGCTCGAAAAGTTATCGTCCGAATTGAAAAGCGAGCGCCGCTATCCCGCCGAATTGTTGAAACGACAGGCGCATCAGTTGTCGGAAATCGCGGGCGCCGATTGGCATTTAGCGCAGCAAATCGGCGCCTCCGATATGGAGAGCGTGCAGGAACCGATTCTGACAAGATTTAACAGCACGACGAATTTGCAAATTGCGCTTTGCGGCGATGTGCGCGGCGAAAATTTAGCGGCGCTTTTGAGCGCGCGTTGCGATTCCTTTGGCAAATTATCGCTGCTACGTTTTGATGTGCCCGAAAGCCAAATAGCGCCTTTGGATTCGGGTTTAAGCGGCCCCAATGTGCTGGCCGAGCGCGTTGAGGGCGCGTTGCCGGAAGAAACAATTGTGCAAGACGAAAAACCGCTCACGCGACGTTTGTGGTTTGGTGGTTTGGTGCGGCCCGTCGCCTTTGAAAAACGCGTTTGGCTTTGGCAACCGCTGTGGCGCAAACGCGCGGGCGGAAACAAAAATGCAGGTTATGTTGTGGCCGATGCCGCATGGCGCGACGGGCCAATTGGTGTCGGGCACGATGCCATTGCTGCGCTAAACGATTGGGCGCGTCTGGCGAAACTTTGGAACCATGCGGATGCCACGCAGCGCGACGAGAATTTCGCGGCGCGTTTGCACGTTTTGCTGGAGCCGAAAAAGGCGCGCGACGAAGCGCAGATTGCCGATTCCATTCAGCGCGCCGCCGCTTTGCACGGGGCCGCCGCGCGCGCCGAAAAAACTAATCGGGCCGTCGCGGCGCGTTTGCGGCAGGACGAAGGCAAAATTCTACAAAAATTGCAAAAATTAGCGCCGGTTGCCACGCCATCGCCCGCGCCCGCCGATTGAATAATCTGGTATGCTTTTTCGGGAAAACCGTGGATTGAATTTCGGATTGAACCCCGTTGGAAAATTGCCATGAGCGAAGAAAAAAATGCCGTTCGCCTGACCGAAGACGAAGTCAATTACATCGCCAATTTATCGCGCTTGCATTTATCGCAGGCCGAGCGAGATCGCGCGGCGGGCGAACTGTCACAAATTCTGGATTCCTTTGAAAAGTTGAAAGAACTCGACACCGACGGCGTGGAGCCAACCGACCATGTTTTGCCGGTTGTCAACGTGCTGCGCGCCGATAAATCGCGGCCCGGCTTATCCACCGAAGCCGCCTTGCAAAACGCCCCCGAACAAGCCGCGAATATGTTCCAAGTGCCGCGTGTGGTGGAAGCCGAATGAAAGTGACGAATTATGATTGACGAGTGACGAATCAAAACTCGTCAATCATAATTCGTCAATTGTCACTCCTATGTCCCTCATTGAACTCAGCGCCTATCAACTGGCGCAGCAGATTAAACAGAAAAAAATGTCGTGCCGCGAAGTGACGGACGAATTTTTGCGGCGCATTGAACAAGTCGAAGAGCGCGTCAAAGCCTTCGTCACCGTGTTGCCCGAAGAAGCGCGCAAACGCGCCGATGCCCTTGATCGCCGCGTCGCGTCGGGCGAAGATATTGGCGCTTTGGGCGGCGTGCCGGTGGCCGTCAAAGATTTGATTTGCACCAAAGGCATTCGCACCACTTGCTCGTCGAAGATGCTCGAAAACTTTGTGCCGCCTTACGATGCGCACGTCGCCGAACGCCTCGCCGCCGATGGCGCCGTGATGATCGGCAAAGCCAACATGGACGAGTTTGCGATGGGCAGTTCGACAGAAAACTCGGCCTTTTTTCCAACGCGCAATCCGTGGGATTTAAATCGCGTGCCCGGCGGCAGTTCCGGCGGTTCCACCGCTGCCGTGGCCGCGCTCGAAGCGCCTTTAGCGCTTGGCTCCGACACCGGCGGCTCGATTCGTCAACCGGCAGCGTATTGCGGTTGCGTCGGCCTCAAACCAACTTACGGCCTCGTTTCGCGCTATGGCTTGATTGCCTTTGCGAGTTCGCTCGACCAAATTGGCCCGATTACCAACGATGTGCGCGACAGCGCGCTTTTGCTGCAAAGCATCGCCGGCCATGACCGGCGCGATTCAACTTCGATTAATCGTCCTTTGCCGAATTATCTGGACGCTTTAACCGGCGATGTCAAAGGTTTGCGCATCGGCGTGCCCAAAGAATTTTTCGCGCAAGGCGTGGAAAGTTATGTCGTTGACGCCGTGCGCGCCGCGATTGATAAATTATGCGAACTGGGCGCCGAAGCGGTGGAAGTTTCGATGCCAAGTGCCGAATATGCTTTAGCCACGTATTACATCATCGCGCCCAGCGAAGCGAGTTCCAACTTGGCGAAATACGACGGCGTGCAATATGGTTTGCGCGTGGACGAAGCGGGTGACGACATCGTGGCGATGTATTCCAAATCGCGCGCGGCAGGCTTTGGTCACGAAGTGCAGCATCGCATTATGATTGGCACGCACGCGCTCAGTTCGGGCTTTTACGACGCGTATTATTTGAAAGCGCAAAAAGTGCGCACTTTAATTCGCCGCGACTTTGAACGGGCCTTTGAAAAGTGCGATATTTTAGCTACGCCGACCGCGCCCACAACGGCTTTTGAAATCGGCTCGAAAACGGATGACCCGTTTGCCATGAAATTGGCCGATGTTTGCACCATTCCCGTCAACATGGCCGGTCTGCCGGGCCTTTCGCTGCCTTGTGGCTTGCATCAAGGCTTGCCAATCGGCTTGCAACTAATTGGAAACCTGCTGGATGAAAGCACCATTCTGCGCGCCGCTCACGCCTATGAACAAGCGACAGCTTGGCACACGCAGCGCGCCGAACTGAAGTGAAATAAGGAGAGTGCTGACTGCCCTATGCCTACCCAACACCTCGATACTCTTATGGAGTATTTTCAATGGCTTAACAAGGAAATCGCTGATAGAAATGTCCGTAGCGAAAGTGATTTGTCGCGTGCTGTGGAAATCGGATTCAACAATGGGAAGTCACTGATGCGATTGTTAGGCTATTCGCGGGAGGATGTCACGGAGCAATCACTCATCAAAGTTGGAACTACGAGTTTGAGGGTGGATTTTCGTGTCGGCAAACAGGAAAATAGCTGGCTGCTCGATTTGAAATTTCCGTGCGGAAAATTTAATTGCGAAAGTGCGGTGAATCAAATGAAGAGCTATCTACTCATCACCGGATTGCCTTTTGGCGTTCTTTTTGATGGTCGTAATGCTTGTGTCGTCATTTACTCAAATCACAGAGATTTAAGAAACTGGCGTGATTACGCAGATAAGGCTATTTGTGAGACACAGGTGGAGCAAGATGGAGATTGCCGAGAACTAACAAAGTTTTTCAAGTTATTGCACGCGGACTTTTTGCAAAAAGAAAGTGGCGCAGTAGAAATCGCACGAAAAATGGCGAGAAAACAGCGCGACATAGATACAGCAAAGAAGCGTCACGACGAAATAATCGAGACGATCCAAGCGGCATTCCAAACTTCGACACAGGCCTTAGCCGTTCAATTGGCAGTGTTGCCTGAATTGAAGAACATTCACGCACAGCCACAGGAAGTGTTGGCCGCTCTGCGAACGCTGCATTTGGTTAAACGGCAGCCGACAAACACAGACCCTATAGGGATAACAAACCCAACTCCGCCTCCACAGAACAAAATCAATCCGCAGATTCGCAGATTGATCGTCGAAATTTGCGAATCACACGACTTTGAATTTTTGCAAGCACAACACATTCCCAAACTGAGAATAAGAACGGACGGCCATGTGGGAAATGGTTACATGGCTGTGACCGGTTCCGGTGTGCCCGAAGGGCTAACGGTTGGCGGAGTGGATAGGCCAACGGGATTAGAAATTATCCGACAATTAGAGCGAATTCAAGGTATGCCACCACAAACAATCACCAATCCGCCGCGTGGTGCGACGAAGTCCGGCAGGCGAACTGGTGCGCGCTCGTGAGGTGAAACAAGAATCATGTCCAAATACGAAAGCACCCTTTTGCGCGCCGCGCACGCTTACGAACAGGCGACAGAGTGGCACACACAACGCGCCGATTTAAAGTGAATTTAAAAGGTTTCGCTCAACTGGCATATCCCAATCATCGAAACAGGAGAATTAATATGCAATCATCAGTTCGTTGTCCGCTGGCCGCTGTGTCAGCCTTTATCCTGACCTGTCTCTTTACGACCGCTGTGTGTGGCCAAAACGCCACTGATGCCCAAGCCACCAAGCTTTTCGACCAAATGGACATTGGTGGGCTTTATAAGAACGAGATGCTTGACCTACAAGAGTTGAGTGGTGACAATCTTAAATGGTTGCAATACGACGCGAATTACAACAATTACGTTGAGAAAAGAGAGTTCTTGGCCGGCTACGCTAAAGGTGTGCCTCCACAGCGCGCGACGGATCAAGAAGCCTTAAACCTCTTTCGAAAACTTGACACCGATGGAGACGGGTATTTCTTCAACGACGCGGTTTATGCCAAATATCCAGCCTATGATATCGGTGGCGACAGGAGTATTTCAATCACGGAATTCCTGAACGGTTACGCCAAAGAGCATACATCGCAAGGTCAAACGGCGCCCTCAGTTTCGCAGCCAACACCTCCGGCACCAACCGGCGCGCTGCCATGGAAAGCGGGCGATGCCGTCGAGTATTCATGGAACGGCAATTGGTATCCGGCCACGGTTTTAGGCGTGCAGGTTGGGCAATACCAGATTCATTACAAAGATTGGCCGGAGGGCCGCTTTGAGTTAGTTCCACCGGCGCGCGTTCGTCCACGGGCTGGACAGCCAATGCCCCAACCTGCCCAGCCCACCGCTTCTTTACCGACAGCCTCGCAGCCAACGTTTCAGCCGGCAACTTCCGCTGCTGATAAGCAAAGGCGCATCGCCGAGTTGCAGAATTTAAACAAAGACCTTAAAGCCCTCATCGCCAAAATGGAGAATGATGCGGCGCTTCAAACCGCTGTTGAAAACCTTCGCCAGACAGTGGCCCGATATGAGCGCGATATTGAAAGCCTGCAAAATCAAACCTCATTCCTGCCACCGTCCGGCCTGCCGCCATCCGGCAATGGCGGAATTCCAAGCAACAACGGCGGGAATAGCGCCTCTGGTCCGCTCAAAATCAACGACATTGTGGAATCGGCATCGCTGGGCCGTTGGGATAAGAGAAACATCTTTGCTGCGAGAATCATTGGCATTCAGGAGGATGAGCCGAAGTATAGGCTCCGCTCCTTCACCGGCGTTGATGGCTCGCGCGATTTTTACAACTACTCGCAAAATGTGCGTCGTCCGCAAAACGCGGTTTACGATGATTACGATCCGCGCCTGTTCATTGGCTCGTGGCAAATAGGCAGTAGCCACGCCAGTTCAACTACGGTCATCGGAGAGCGTGACACATCCATCGGCACCGAGGTTACTACCCAAACCGAGCAGAGCGACTTAGCTTACACCAGGGCCTTGACCATCAACGGCGATAAAACCTACGTTTGGAAGCCAACGCCAACTCAAACCTTCAAAGGCCAGTGGGCCATATCGAATAACCCGGACTATCCGATCACCTTGCAGAAGGTAGGTGGCGCGGCGGATTGGGGTGTGGGCGCTCATGCCAGGCAAAACAGCGCTTATAATTTGAGAGTTCACAATTTTGCTACCAGCCAAACCTTCTGGGGGCCACCAGTAGGCACAATGGTCTCGATTCCACCACTCATCGCCGCTCCAAAGGGTGCCGCCTCGGCTCCCGCATCTCGCTGGAAAAAAGGCGATAAAGTCGAATATAACATGGGTGTTACAGCTACCCCTTGGCGTAAGGTAACCATCCTTGATGTGGATAATGGCCAATACCAAATTCACTTTGATGGATCATCCTCTACCTGGGATATATGGGCTGATGAAGCCAGGCTTCGTGCCCGACAGTAAGGGCGACTGAAAAGAACATTAAGCCTATGGATGCCAGTGAAGCTGCCGAACAAATTGCCGAAGCGGGCGAGGGAGATAAATTTCGTGCTCGCGCCGCCTTGTGGATTGGCGTTTTGGCCCTGCTCATGGCCATTTCGGGCTTGGGTGGCGGCAATGCTGCCGAAGACATGGTGGCGGCCAACATCCACGCCAGCGACGCATGGGCGTTTTATCAAGCCAAAAATGTGCGCCAGACGGCCAATAAATTAGCCGCCGAGCAAATCGAAGCGCAACTGCTTTTGCAAGGCGATAAAGTCGCGCCCCAAACGCGCAAAATCATCGAAGGCAAAATCGCCAAGATGAAGGAAACAGCGGAGCGTTACGAAGACGAACCCGACAAAGAAGCGCCCAACGACCCGCTCAAAGGCGAAGGCAAAAAACAGTTGATGGCGCGGGCCAAAGATTTCGAAGCAGAGCGCGACCACGCGGGCGATCAGGACGTAAATTTCGATTTCGCCGATGTGTTTTTGCAAATCGCCGTCGTGTTGGGTTCGGTTGCCATTTTAGCCGTTTCACGCCCGATTTTGTTGATTTCTTTTGTCAGCGGCAGTTTCGGCGCTTTGCTGACGTTAAACGGATTTTTCCTGTGGTTCAAACTGCCGTTCTGAGAAATATGGCGTTTCGACGAGACCATCAAGATCAGGAATGGACGCGTTGGCGCCGCGAATACAATAATTTGATTATTGCGGCGCGTGTGCCGGAGTTCATCGTGGAATCGCGTCGGCATTGGTTGAGTTTTCTTGATAATGGATATTTGGAAGAATCCGGGCCTTCGCGTCAATTCAACTTCGATGTGCAAGGACTGCCAAATGACGAGCAAGAAACATTGTTACAACTCATCGAAACTTACCCCGATGGGCCTGAAAGTGAAGCCGCGCGGAGATTGCGCCAATCTTTGAAGGGCGCACATTAAGTTATGTCCAAATATGAAATCGTCATCGGCATGGAGGTTCATGCCGAGCTTCTCACCGAATCAAAACAATTTTGCGCTTGCCCGAATGTGGCGCTGGCGCCGCCGAACACGGCGGTTTGCCCGGTTTGTCTGGGCTTTCCCGGCTCGCTGCCGGTTCTCAACGAAAAAAGCGTCGAATTGTCGCTGCGCGCGGTGTTGGCATTCGCGTCGAAAATCAACACCAAATGCATCTTTGAGCGCAAGAATTATTTTTATCCCGATTTGCCCAAGGCTTATCAAATTTCGCAGCGCCTTTTGCCGCTCGGCGAAGGCGGCTTCATCGAAATTGACCTGCCCAATGGCGATGTGAAGCGCGTGGGGATGCACGACATTCACATGGAAGAAGACACCGGCAAAAGTCAGCACGGCGAAGCGATTGGCGACCCCGATTCGAGCCTTGTGGACTTTAATCGCAGCGGCATTCCGCTTTTGGAATTGGTTTCGCTGCCCGATATGCGCTCGATTGAAGAAGCCGAAGCCTACATGATGGCGCTGCGCCAACTTTTGCTTTATTTGGAAGTTAGCGATTGCAAAATGGAGCAGGGGCGCCTACGTTTTGAGGCCAGCGTTTCGCTGCGTCCGCACGGCCAAAGCGAACTGGGCACGCGCGTCGAAGTGAAAAATCTCAACTCGATGAAATCGGTTTCCAACAGCCTCAAAGCCGAAATCGCGCGGCAGGAAAAAATTCTCGATTCCGGCGGCGTCGTGCAGCAAATGACGATGTTGTGGGACGAAGCCAGCGGCACCACGCAGCCGATGCGCTCCAAAGAACAAGCACACGATTATCGTTATTTCCCCGAACCCGATTTGGTGCCGTTGGACATTGATGAGGCGTGGCTGGGGCGCGTGCAGGAAGCGATGCCCGAATTGCCGCGCGCCCGAAAAATGCGCTTTCAAGAATCGCTTGGCCTTTCGCCTTATGATGCCGAAGTTTTAACGACAACGCGCGAAATCGCCGATTATTACGAAAGTGCCATTGATGGCTACGACAAGCCAAAGGCCATCGCCAACTGGCTGGCGAACGAGCTTTTGGGACGATTGAATGCTGGGGCAAAAACCATTTCCGAATCGCCCGTCGCGCCCAATCAATTACGCGATTTACTGAAACTGATTGATTCCGGCGCCATTAGCGGCAAGCAGGCCAAAGAAGTCTTCGATGAAATGGTCGCTTCCGGCCAAGACGCGGGTGCGATTGTCAAAGCCAAAGGCATTGAGCAAATCAGCGATACCGGCGAACTCGAAGCCATTTGCCGCCGCGTTTTGGAAAACAACGCGCAAGCCGTGCAGGACTTTTTGGGCGGCAAGGAAAAATCCTTCGGTTCGCTGGTCGGCGGCGTGATGAAAGAATCGAAGGGCAAAGCGAACCCGGCGCTTGTGAACACGCTTTTGCGCGAAATTTTGCAAAGCATGAAATAGGAAATAGAACGCAAATTTACGCGAGTTTTCGCAAATATACGCAAATTTTTCAAAAAGATTTGCGAAAATTCGCGTCACTTTGCGTGATTTGCGTTCTATAAAAAATGATAATTTTGACAGCAGTTGGCCCAGACAGGCCGGGCATGGCTCATGCTTTGGCGCAGATTCTCGCGGATGCGGGCTGCAACCTCGAAGACACCACGATGACGCGTTTGGCGGGCGAATTTGCCATGATTCTTATCGTAACGCCGCCGGAAAATTTATCTTTAGAAGAACTACAAGCGCGCCTTGCGCCACTGGAACAATCGCACGATTTATTGATTAACAGCCGCTTTATTGCAGGCGAAAATTCTCTGGAAACGCAAGAAGAAAGCGAACAGACGCCGCGTTTTATCGTGTCGGCTTATGGGGCAGAGCATAGCGGACTTTTGGCAAAACTGACAGGTGTTTTTGCCGAACATAAAGTCAATATTACCGATGTGCAATCGCGTGTGGCTTCGGCGGGCACGGTTTATGTGATGCTCTTTGAAGTGCAGTTACCGGCCACACTGGATCCTGAAACCTTAAACCGTGACCTGCAAAAAGCCGCGCGGGAAATTGGTGTCAGCATCAGCTTGCGGCCTTTGGAGGAAGACACCTTATGAAAAATTCGCCCGTTGTCATTTCGCGTCGCATTGCTTCCTTTGTCGCGCTGAGTTTGGCTGTTTTGCTGCCGATTGGTGCGGCCACAGCCGACAAAACAACACCCCAAAAGTCCGCGCCTGCCGCTGCGCTGCACGTTATGCCGCAAGGCGCCCTCAGTTTGCAAACGAAAACTTTTCAATTGCCCTCAGGCGAAGTTTTATTGCATCTTTACACCATTCCGGCGGGTCATTCGCCAGAATTGGAATACATCGGCGAGGCAAAACGCAGCGGGCCGGTCAAACGCGAACATATTACAACCGGGCCTTCGATTCTGCCCTCGCGCTTTTGGCTGGATGTGTTTTCCAAAAACGGCGATTCGCTAAAACGCATCAACTCGGTGCCATTTATCAAAGATAAAGACGCGCAGGAAATTAATTTGCGTTGGCTGCAACCGGCCAAAAAACAAGGCCCGGTTGTTATGCTGCATTTTGGTTTCACGCACTGGCACGAATGGGTGCTGATTGCTTTTCCGCAAGGCTTTTCCGGTGATTCCACGGTGCAAGAATTCTTCTGGGGCGGCGAAGGCGAAAGCGGCGTGATGCAGCGCTTCGACCAAACTGATAAAGCCGGACGTATGATGGTAAAAGAAGAAGAAACAAACGAAGGTCGCACTACAAAAACCAATTATTACTGGGACGGCGTGGAATTTGGCAATGCAAAAACGCCGTATTTTGTAATCGGCGCGTCGCCCAGAAGCAAAGCCGAAGCGCAGGCATGGATCGGCAAATATAAGCAAGGCTATGTGCGCCCATCGAGCCATTACAAAAAGCTCAAACCCGGCTATCAAATTGTAGTTTTGAACCGCTTTGCCACACTCAAAGAAGCCAACGCCTTCGCCGCCGGATGCCGCAAAGAAAAGATTGACTGCTACGTCAAACGCGCCTTCTAAATGATTCGTCCGGTTTTGCTGGTGCCCGATGCGCGCTTGAAAGAAATTTGCGCGCCGGTTGAAAAATTCGACGAATCATTGCACGAATTAGTGCGCGATTTGGACGACACGCGCCGCGATAATGTGGCGTGTGTGGGCATCGCCGCCCCGCAAATTGGCGCCGTTGTGCGCGTGGCTATTGTGGACACGTCACAGCATAAAAAATTCGGTTCCGACAGCAGGGGCTATCACATTCTCATCAACCCCGAAATTATTGAACGGAGCGGCGAACGCTTGGGCCGCGAAGGGTGCCTGTCATTGCCCGATTTCACCGCGAATGTCAAACGCGCCGCGCAAATCACCTTGCGCTTTCAAGACCTGCAAGGCGCATGGCACGAACTGCAAACCTCCGACTTTGAAGCCGTCGTCGTGCAACACGAAATAGATCATCTCGATGGCATTCTCTTTTTAGACCGCGTGGCAAATTTGGCAACCGATGTGTTTCGGAGGAAGGTGAAATGATGCGAACTGCGCTGATTTCCGACATCCACGGTGATTTATCGCGTTTGCTTGCTGTGTTGGCCGATATTGAAACGCGGTGTTGTGACCGTATTTTCTGTTTGGGCGACGTGGTGAACGGCAGCGATAAAAATGAGGAGGTCGTGCGGCTTTTAATGCAGCAAAATATCATTTGTGTGCGCGGCAATCACGATGAAAATCCGTCCGTTGTTTTGCAGCGCGAGCTGCGCGATATTTTACGCGCGTGGCCTGAAGAAATTATCGAAGATGATGTGATTTTCACGCACGCTTCGCCACGCGTGAAAAAACGCAAGGTGAAAACGGACTTTGATGTGTGGAATGTCTTCGACGAGACGAAATTTCGTCGTATTTTCATCGGCGACGTGCATATTCCAATGATTTGGGGCGAAAAAGGCGCAGCGCCCGTTTCGGCTACGCGCTATGAAATCGTTTACGACGAACCATTTTTTCTTGCCCCTAATGACCGCTATTTAATTTGTGTTGGTGCCGTTGGCTATAGCCGCGATAGCGACCAGAGGGCGCGTTATGTGATTTACGATGACGAGGATGATTGCGTGATTTTTAGAACTGTTTGATTTACTGTTTGCGTTATAAGCAATAATGCGCCAAAATGATGTTTATCATGAAGCAGAGAAGTCCAGAGGAGGAAAAGCTCGTTCGAGCTTTATTGCGTGCTGACCGCCAAAGGAGTCTTCGGTTTGTAACTTCGCTTGCCATTTGGTCTTTCTTAGCAACGTTATATTTTGGAACGTATGCATGGCAAAGCTACGTGAAACACGAAATCTCCAATGTTGCTCTCATTGCCTTTATAACATTTGTATACATTTTCATTCAAAGTGTAAGAATGGTTTTTTTCTTCAAAAACCACTATTAAAATGTTATGTTTAGGAGCAAAAGCGCAAAGGGCACAGAGAAAAATCTCTGTGCCCTTTGCGTCTCTGCGGTGAATTTTAAAACTACGCCAGCGAGGTGTATTCCGGCAACGCGCCGCCGATGAGCGGGCGGCACCAATCGGTGAAGGCGTCGGTGACGTTTGTGCCGTGTTCATTGAGATAATTTTCCGGCAAGAGGCGCGGTGTGCTGGGCACTTGGTCAATGCGCAAGGTGCCTTCGAGCGAACGATAGCCCTTATCGCCGCGATCCGCATGATGGTCACGTTGCACGACCATTAAGTAGCTGGTGCAACCATCTTCCGAAAGGCGCACGGCCAGGCTGCCCATGTTGTAGGCTTCGTCGCCATCGGCGCGGGCCAAGGCCGCGAATGTGGCCTGCGCGAGGCTGCCGGGCTTGTCGAGGCGGCCCGCGAGGTGAAGGCGCTCTTGCAAAATCGGCAGCAAACTGGCGCCGTCCAGCGGCGTGCCGTCGGTGGCTTTGGCGCCTTGCGTGGTAACGACAACAGCATGATCGTATTTCAAATAAGCGCGGCGCAATTCGTCTACTAATTGTTCGAGATTGACGGCTTTTTCGGGCACTAAAATGGAATGCGGCGCGGGACGCGATTCTTCACGGCCCAAAGCCGTGGCGGCGGCGAGCCAGCCACATTGGGCGCCGAGATATTCGATGACAAGCAGCGGCGCTTCACCAGCGGCGGCGGCAAACGAGGCGTCACGCGCGGCTCCAGCAGCAAAACGGGCGGCGCTGCCAAAACCCGGCGTGTGATCGCCCGCTTCAACCTCGTTTTCTGCGGAAACCGGCACCACCAAAACACTTAGGGGATAATTCGCGGCGGACGCGGCATCGGTGAAATAGGCCAATAATTTCACGGCGGGCAAGCCGCCAATCAAAAAAATGGTGCCAATTTCACGCTGTCGTAAGGCCGCGATTATAGCGGCTTGATCGGCTTCGCCGAGTTCGCGCGGACGGCCTGACAAAACCGAGCCGGGCGTGCGGCGCAAGCCTTCGATGACTTTGCGCTTTTGCGCGCCCATGTCCACTAATTTCCCGTCGAGCAAGCTGCCCACACCCAAAGGCGCGCCGAAAATATCTAAGAGATGGGTGCCTTGTCCGGCCTCATCAATAATGCCGGCGATAGTGGAATTAGTAACGGTCGTGGGTGCGCCCGCGACGATAATGAGAGCGTTTTCGCCTTGTTTTGTGCCTTCTTGTGCCATTTTGCAGCCTCCAAAAATCCAGAAAATTTCTTAAATCGTCTCATTCTGAGTAAGAAAAAACCGAAGGCGCCTAAGCGCTTTCGGTTTCAAAATACACGGCGAGAAGATAAAACTGCGTTTGTTGCCCGTTTTGTTGACCATCTTGTGCCGGGGCGGACTATCAAAAACGATGCGCCGCAGTCACGCACCGCGAAAATCATACCACAAGAGACACCACGCTGCAATTCAAAACGAAGCGTTTACACTGCATAAAGTCTTGTATAAGGCACAGCATATGCTCAAACAAAATTTGCGCCAACAAATGCGTTTTCTGCGTTTCTCGCTGGCGTTGGAGGAACGCGCAACGGCGGCGGACCAAGTCCAGCAACGCTTGCAGGAACTTTGCCGCGCGCAAAACTGGAAGGCCTTTGCGGTTTATTTGGCAACGGATGAAGAATTAAATTTAGACGATTTCATCGCATGGCTTTTAGCGCGCGGCATTGTGGTTTATGCGCCACGCGGCGACAACTTTGCGTTGTTGAGCGCCTTAGAAGCGGTAAATCTCGGAAACTTTGGCGTGCGCGAGCCTCTGGAAGTGTCCCAAAGCGAATTAGTGGCCGATAATTTGGTTTTTCTGGTGCCGGGTTTGGCTTTTGACAGGCGCGGCGGGCGATTGGGTTTTGGCGGCGGTTGGTATGATCGCGCGCTGGCGCGCTTTCCTCAAGTCCCAAAAATCGGCGTGGCGTTCGATTTTCAAATCGTGGACGAAGTGCCGCGCGAAGCGCACGATATTTCAATGGATGCCATCGTGACTCCGCACTCCGCACTCCAAATTCCGCATTCAAAATGAACGCTCTTCTTGAACCATTGCCAGAACAAGTGCGGCCTTATTTGCAAGGTCATCCGCGTGGGCAATGGCTGGCGCATTTTGGGTGGAAGTTCGTCACTAAATGGTCGGAAGATCAATGTGCGCTTTACGCGGCGGCGCTGGCGTTTTTCGGACTGCTATCGCTTTTTCCCGTGACGATTGCGGCCATTGTGCTGCTGGCGAAATTTTTAGCTGGCAATCCCAAAGTTGTCGCCACAGTGCAGACTGGTTTGCAACACTGGGTTCAAGGTTTTTTTCCCGGCGCGGCGGGCAACGAAATCTCGCAAGAACTGGCCCATGTGGTGACGGGGTTGGCCGGGCGCAGCGATGCGGCAGCCGTGGGTTTGTTGGCTGTTGTGCCCTTGTTGTGGAGTGGGCGCGCTTATTTCGATACTTTGGCGGTGGTTCTCAACAATGTGTGGCCCCAAACCACGCAGCGCTCCTTTTGGGGCCACCAATTGGTGTTGTGGAGCACTTTTTTGGGCGCGGGCGCGCTGTGGCTGCTTTCGACTTTCGCCACGTTCGCTTTGCAAATTGTGCGCGGCTTGGGCGATTATCTGCCTTCGATTATTGGCTCGCAGTTGCAGGGAATTTCGTTTTACGACAGCTTCGGGCGTTTTATCGCGTGGCTGCTGACGGTTTTGATGTTCTGGATGATTTATCGTTTTTTGCCCAATCGCCAGACTCACCAAGCGCGTCGCGTCGTGCTGTTTGCCGCTTTGATGGCCGCTTTGCTTTGGGAATTTGCCAAATGGGTTTTCAGTGCCTTTTTGGGCAATTTAGGACGCTATGAAACCACTTATGGCAGCGTGGCCGGCGTCGTTTTGACGCTGCTATGGATTTACTTTTCGTCGCAAATTATTTTGGCGGGCGCCGAAGCCGCCGCTGCTTTTGAATCAACCTGCGCCGCCGCGCGCAGTCACAACCATTCGCATGAATCAACAACCGAACAACCAACAACCGATTTGGAATCCTGCGGGCACGACACCGCCTGACGAAGTAGGCGCGACAAACTCTGACGCCGCCTCGCAAGACAATCCATTTGCTGCTGACCAATCCATAAATGCGTCTCCCGAACGCATACCAGCAAGTTACGCAATCGCCCCCGCTCTGGGGGAAGCCTCCCCCGCTCTGGGGGAAGCCTCCCCCGCGACGGGGGCGTCTTCTCAAGTGACTTTCGAGGCTTCCCACTTACCGAATGCAGCCGAAATTGGCGGCACTAACGCGTTTCATGGGAGCGACGAATCGGCAGCATTGCCTGCCGATTCATCCCGTAGCATGGCTGCCACAACGCCAGTTAGCGCGCCGCGCGAAAAATCGAATTTAGTGGCGCGCGTGATAACGGCGCTGATTGGCATTCCGCTTGTCGCGCTGTTGGTGTGGCGCGCGGACTCTGCTGTTTTCAATGGCGTCATCGGCTTTTTAGCCTTATTCAGCTTGCGCGAATTAAGCAAAGCCTTGCGCGCTGCCGGAACGCCTCTGGTGAGTTCATTGGCGTATCCGGCGTTGCTCGCGCTGCTTTTGGTGCAGCCTTTAACGGTGGCGCATCCCCGTTTGGGAGGCATGATTATCTGGCTGCTGCCGTTTTTGCTGATGGTTTTGCTGCTCATCAGTGGCGTGCAGCGTTATCCAACGGATAAACGCGTTTCACTGCAAAGTTTGGCCTTGACTTTGTTTGCCACGCTTTATGTCGGCTTGTTTGTATTTTTTATTTTGCTGCGTTCGCTCCGCTTATCGCCGTTTGAGGATCCACCATTGGGCACCCTATTGATGTGGCTGACCGTTGTTTCCGTATGGTCGGGCGACATCGTGGCCTATTTTGCGGGTCGCAAATTCGGACGCGATAAATTGACGCCGCTTTCGCCCGGCAAAACGTGGGAAGGCGCCATTGCTGGCTTGGTGGCGACAATGGTGGTGAGCGTTTCGGTGGCGCGTCAGTTGCAAATCGAATTGCAGCATGGCTTGGCGTGTGGCATTTTGATTTCGTTGGCCGCGCCGCTCGGCGATTTGGCCGAATCGTTTTGGAAACGCGAGTTGCAAATCAAAGATAGCGGCGGCGTTTTGCCCGGTCACGGCGGCATTTTAGATCGCTGCGATTCGCTGCTTTTTGCCGCCTTTGCCGTTTATCTTTACGCGCTGATTTTTATTATGTAATTCAGCCGCCGTAAGCCTCGTAAGCCAATAGGCCGCGGCCCCATGTGGCGCGCACGGCCCACGCGAGAACAGCGATCCACAAAATCTGCGTGAGAAAACCGGGCAAGAGGCGCTCAGGCGGCATTGTGCCCAAAAATATGCCGATGGGAAACGAATACAGCGACGAAAACGGTGTGTAAAGCGCCACATTTTGCACCCAATTTGGCAATTCGCCAATGGGCAGCAGGCGCCCGCCTAACACCGCCAAAAGCGTGTGCCATAATTCTAAAAATCCGGCGGGTTCGGCGATCCAAAAAGCTGAAATGCCCAGCAAAAATTTGATTTGCGTCAGCAAAATATAGGCGAGCAGCGACGCCAGCAAAAACAGGCTCCAACTTGTCGCATCAAAGGCCGGAAATTTCAAATTATCCTGAAAAATCCAGATCATCACAGCCAAAGAGGGCAACATCATCAGGCTTTTCATGGTTTGATAGGATGTTTCCTGCGCCAGACGATAGCCGAAATATCCAATGGGCCGCACGATGAAACCGGTCATTTTGCCGTCGCGAATTTGCATCGCGGTTTCCCATTCGGGATGCGGCGTAATCACAATCGAAAGCGCCGTGACACAAATGTAATACGTCATCATTTGCGTTAAATTCAAGCCGCCACGCGAAGTTTGCGTGCCTGATGCATAAGCCGCGCGCCAGACTAACATTAAAGTCAACGCCGGAAGCGCCGCATATAAAACCCAAATAAAGGCATTCGAGCGGTAAACCAGCGAATCTTGCCAGCCCATCAATGCCACAGTCCAGTATTTTTTCATAATTCTATGCCCAATTAAGACAAATTAGTCTTTTTGTTAAACCTGTTTTGTGCTGGAAAACGTTGACCAAAGGCAAATTTGCGTTGTCATTGTTAGTAGGCACCGATTTCGCAGTGTTCGGTGAATCTCAATTCTGGCCTTACAGAAAGGTTTTTCATGTCCGTAGTTAATCATCAGCGAGTTGGTGTTTTCGTAGACGTGCAAAATATGTTTTACGCTGCGAAACATCTTTACAGTTCCAAGCTGAATTTTTCTCGTTTGCGCGAATACATTGGGCGAGGTCGTCCTTTGGTGCGCAGCATTGCTTATGTAGTGCAAACGCCCGAAATTGATCAAAGCAATTTCCTGACCATGCTGCGCTCGAATGCTTTTGAAATTCGCTCCAAAGAACTCAAACAGCGTCCCGATGGCTCCTCTAAAGGCGATTGGGACATGGGTTTGGCGTTGGATGCCTTATCCATGTGTGAGCGTCTTGATGTGGTTGCCATTGTGTCAGGCGACGGTGATTTCGTCGAACTGGTGAATTTTCTCAAAGCGCGTGGCGTGCGCGTCGAGGTATATTCATTTCCCTATTCGACATCGGAAGAATTGCGTCACGCCGCCACGGAATATTACCAAATGGGCACCGAAATGGTGATGGGCACGGCGTCTCGCGGCGCGAACCATCATGTTTTGTCGTATGGTTCGTCTTTTGGTTCGCGCGGAACGGATGAAGAAGAAATTGGTCATAGCGAGAGTCATGACGCACCCCGCTATCTTGATCGCGACGAACCTCCGTCGCATTATTCAAGTTATCCTTAAGGCGTTGTGCAAAGTCAGGAAAAATCCGCTGTGAACGCTTTTTTCAATCCATTCAAACTCACTTTTGCGCCGCGCCAGACTCGAAAATCACGTCTGTGCGCGGCGCTTTGTCTTGCGCTCGTCGCGTTTGCGATGCCCTTGCGCGCTGTAACGTTGCTCCAAAAATGGGTGCCCGACCAGCAGTTGATTTACGACATGACCATTAGCGGCACACTGACGCTGCTTGATGACGATGAATCGCCGCAACCGTGGGCTGGCTTGCCGATGGATTTTCGCGTGCGTGGCAATGCGGCAGCGACTCTGGAAACACTCAGCGTTGATAACGCGGGCATTGGCACCGTTGTATTGCGCAGTGGCGACAGCCGCGTTCGTGCGATGGGCCTTGGTCAGAACATGGAATTCATCGTCAAGGATGGTTTTGCCTCGGCTTTGATGAATGGCAAACCGGCGGAAGAAGGCTTGGCGCGCCGTTCGGTTGCTGCCCCGAACGTTGCTTTGCGCTTGGGGCCGCAAGGACGCTTAGAAGGCACTGTTACGTTGCGCAAAGACGAAAAAAAGAACGACGATTTGCCGTTTGATTTCATCTCGACTTTTCAATCGTGGATGCTGCAATCGGTGCCAACTTTGTGGCCGCAAGGCGAAGTTAAAGAAGGCGACAAATGGACAGCGCCGCTTGCGGTTCCGCTGCCGCCACGCGAAAATGACCACGACAAGCGGCGCGAACCAATTAACGCCGGGCAAGTGACTTTTACTTTGCGCGGTGTCGAAGAGATCAGCGGGCGCCAAACGCAACGCGTCGGCTTGGAAGGCGGGTTCGATATAGATGCTGCCAAAGCCAAAATCTTAGACGAAGCTGCGCAAGAAACTGCCAAAAACGCCCCTAAAGATGCCTCCACAAAAACCAAAGAGAAAAAGCTTGGCAGCATCACAACGCGCCATTTGGCGGACGCCAAGGAAAAACTAAGCGGCGATTTGTGGCTGGACGCGGCCACGGGTCAAATTGTGCGCGCCGAAGTCAAGGCGCAAGGTAATATGCACACGCAAGGCACGATTACCAATAAAACCGGACGCACGCGCCCCACAGAAACCGAACTCAGTTTTGACGGCGCCGTGCAGTTTCAATTGCGCCGTGTGAGTTATGCTTCGGCAACGAAATAAAAGCAGGTATTTGCCATGAAAAATCACATTGTTCGAGCGCTGTTTTTGAGTGCGATTTTGTTCAACACAGTCTCGACACCATCGGCGCAGGCGGGAATGTTTAACGTCAATCCGACGCAAGAGCGTAAAATGGGCGATGAAGCTGCCCGCGAAATTGATTCACAAGCGCGCGTGATGACCGGCCCGGTGGCCGATTGGGTGTCAAACGTCGGCGCGCGTTTGGCAGCGGTTTCGAACAAGGAATTTACCTATTCCTTCAAAGTGGTCGAAGGACAGGAAATCAACGCGTTCGCCTTGCCGGGTGGTCATGTTTACGTTTTTACGGGCCTGCGTAAAATTGCGCAGACCGATGACGAATTAGCAGCGATTTTGGCGCACGAAATCACGCACGCCGAGGAACATCATTTTGCCAAACAATACGGCAAGGCCAGCAAACGTGGCGCGATTTTGGGCGTGTTGTCGGCAGTAATTGGCTTGCCCAACGTCGCGCAGCAAGCGGTGGGCCTTGCGGATTTAGCGATGACGCAAAAATACTCGCGCTCCAGCGAAACCGAGGCGGATATTGTGGGCATGAAACGCATGGCCCGCGCCGGTTTCAATCCGGCGGCGATGGTTTCTATTCTCGAACGCCTCGCCAAAGAAGACGAAAGCGGCGGTTCGCTTGACCATTGGTTCGGCGACCACCCCGATGCCGGGCGCCGCATCGAACGCGCTCGCAGTCAATTGACGACGATGAGTGCGACGGCTCCAGCAACGCCAAGCGCAAAACCCACTGCCAATCCTTAGAAGCGCCAACAATTCTGTTGCACAATTGACGTGGCATCGCTATAATTGAAGTCGCTAATTGAAGTCGCTTATGAAAGCCAGAGCAGGCTTTGGAGGGATACTCAAGTGGTTTAAGAGGACGGTTTGCTAAACCGTTAGAGTGGCGTAAGCTGCTGCGAGGGTTCGAATCCCTCTCCCTCCGCGTAAAAAACGAGCCGGATGTTCCAAAGGGGAGCATCCGGCTCGTTTTTTGTGTCATTTGGCGGGGCGGGCCGCTTTGGGAGGAGTTTTGCTACACTGTGCCCGCACAGATTTACGGAAGGTTGTGTTTCAAAACAACAATGGCAGGGCATAGTAAATGGAAAAATATCCGCTTGCACAAAGGCAAGGCGGATGCGGCGAGAGCCAAGGTTTTTGCTCGTTTGTCGCGTGAAATCACCATCGCGGCCAAAGCGGGTGGCAATCCCGATTCGAATCCGCGCTTGCGCCTGGCGGTCAGCAAGGCCAAGGAAAATTCGATGCCCGCCGACAACATCAAGCGCGCCATTCAAAAAGGCACGGGTGAATTGGCGGGCGAGAATTACGAAGAAGTCACCTACGAAGGCTACGGGCCGGGCGGGGTGGCCGTTTTAGTTGAAACGGCCACGGATAATCGCAATCGCACGGTGTCGGATGTGCGCAGCTATTTTGCGAAAACCGGCGGCAGTTTGGGCGAAAATGGCTCGGTGGCATGGCAATTTTCACGAAAAGGCGTCATTGAAGTGCCGGTTGAGGGCACTTGGGACGAAGATGGCGTGATGGAAGTCGCGCTTGAAGCCGGTGCCGAAGATTTCGCGGCGCAGGACGACACTTACGAGATTACCACGCCGCCCGAAGACCTCGAAGCGGTGCGCGCGGCTCTTGAAGCCAAAGGCATCGCCATCGAATCGGCGGAAGTCGAATTAGTGCCCAGCACAACGGTGAGTCTTGAAGGCGACAATGCGCGCAAGATGTTGAAATTGATGGACTTGCTCGAAGATCATGATGATGTGCAAAAAGTAGCGGCCAATTTCGACATCGCCGCCGATATTTTGCAGGAGCAAGGCGCGTAAGTCGTCGTTAGTAAAAATCCATGACCCGGCATTTTCGCATGAAAATCATGCCAGAGGGCGCCGGGTTTTTCTTAGAATCAGTTTAAAAAGTCCCCTCTCCCCGCGAAGCGGATTGGGGGAGAGGGATAGGGTGAGGGGTTTCCGTTGCATAAGAGGTCGCGATGCGACCTCGTTCCCCTCATCCGGCCCAGAGGGCACCCGCCTCTCCCCCACGGGGAGAGGAATCTAATGCCATGACTTTTCAAACTCATTCTAAGATTGCATTCAAGCTGTGCCTGAAAGTTTTTCGGGCAGCGAAAGGAATTTTGTGAAGATTACAATGAAAAATAAAGGTCAACTGGCCTGTCGTGCGTTCGGAGGCCTGACCTTGATGGCGTTGCCCGTTATGCTGTCCGGTTGCACCGGGAACGGGGGCGGCAGTGGCATGGCGAGTGGCAACACTTCGGCGACGGTGGCAACCGTGGACGGCACGAGCATCACGCGGGCCGATTTGCAGGCCTTCGCCGAGGCCATGAGTGGCGAGCAAGCCTTGCAGCAATTGATTGATTATGAATTGCTGATGAAAGACCTGAAAAGCAAAGGTCTGGAGGTTTCGGATGATGAAGTCAAAAGCGCTCTTGCCAAACAACGCCTGACGATGAGCGAGGAAGAAGGCAAGCGCCTTGACGCTTTGATGCAAAGTGGCGCGCCACAAGCCGATGCTTATCGGCGGCAAGCCAAACAGCGCTTGGCTCTGCATAAAATTCTCACCAAAGACGTGAAAGCCAGCGAAGCCGACGTTAAGAAATGGTTCGAGAAAAACAAAGAGTCGCGCTATCCGATGCACTTTAACATCGGCGTGCTGCTGACAACGCAAAAACTCCGCGCCGATGCGATGGAGCGTCAATTGTCCAGCAAAGCCAAAACTTTCAAAGAATTGGTTGAAGAACAGAAAAAGCTGAAGGATTCCTTCGCCATGCGCAGCACCGAAGATAGCAAGCAGCCTATGACGATGGATTCCGTGCCGCCAGCGATGCAAGTCGCCATCAAAAATACCAAGCCGGGCGAAATATCCAAGGTCCTCACGCTGAGTAGCGGTCAAGGCACCCAACCGGGCGCGTATGCCATTATTCGCATGATCGAGAAAAGCGAGTCGTCGTTTGAGGCGCTGCGTTCTCAAGCCGAGATGGATTATAAAATCGAGCAAGTCGCGCGTGCGGAATTCAAGAAATCCGCGCCGCCAAACATGACATATGAAGCTGGCATCAAACAAATCCGGCAGAATATGGGACAACAGGCAATGCAGCAAGCGATGCAAACCGGCCAAATGACGCCACCGCCCACCGACGCCGATGCAGTTGAGGCTCTGACGCGTGGCAGCATCACTAAATTGCTCACCGATTTGCGTCAATCTGGCAAAGTGCAAGTCAGCGACGCGGTTTACCAGCCGATAGGCGATATGTATAAGCCTGCGCCGGCTGCCATTGCGCCCATGACGTCGCCTGCCCAACCGTCGGCCCCCAAAGCGCCCGCGAAATAATTATTATCGGAAGCAAACGCTATATTAGCGGTCAAAAGCCCCTGACGAGGACTCGTCAGGGGCTTTTGACGCTCGAAAGGTGCTGACGAGCGCTCGTCAGCACCTTTCGACGCTCGTTTGGTGTTGACGAGGACTCGTCGGGTGCTTTCGACGCTCGTTTAGTGCCGACGAGCGCTCGTCAGCATCTTTTAAGGCTCGTTTGGTGCCGACGAGGACTCGTCAGCACCTTTTAAGCCTCGTTTAGTGTTGACGAGCGCTCGTCAGGGGCTTTTTGCTGCTCGAAAGCTGTTGTCACAGGCGTGAGAACGACTTTCGAGCGTCAAAAAGCACCTGTCACAGGCGTGAGAATGACTTTTAAGCGTCAAAAGCTGTTCTCACAGGCGTGAGAATGACTTTTGAGCAGCAAAAAGCACCTGTCACAAGCGTGAGAATGACTTTTAAGCATCAAAAGCTGTTCTCACGCCCGTGTCAGGTGCTTTTTGCGCTCGATTAGCGTCAATCAGATGGTTTTTTACGATTTAAGGAATGCAGCAGGCTTCGACATCGCGCTGGCTCAAGGTGCCGAGCAGTTGGCCTGTAACCAAAATTTTGCGCAAGGTGAGTTCGACACGGCGCTGTGTATTGAGGCCGCGCGTGAAATAGCCGCAGCGCCGCACATCGGCGATGGGCACAACCCACACCTCGGCGTGGCCTTCGGGCATCAGATAAACCGCCCATAATTCATCGGTGCGATCAAGATTTGATTCCAAAACCGAAACAGGCGGCGTCGGGCTTTTAGCGCATTTGATAATAATGGATTTACCTTTGAAAACTCCGATATTCTTGGCCTGATTTTCTACCATGTGCGCGCCGAACTTTTCACCAATACAGCGCGCTAACCGTCGTCCCCATTGCGAGGGCGCGGCGTTTTTTTCTTCATCGCGCCGCTTGGGAGGTAGATACTTCTTCTTTTGTGGCTGTGACCAGATACTTTTATGTCCCGGCATAATGATTCAATTGTCTCACTTTCGCTTGTGTTTGCTGAAATTGTCTAAAGCGGCCTGCGCCGCATGGCATTCGGCGGACTGCTTGGTTTTGCCGCGTCCTGCACCGTGCGCTTGCTCCTTCAAAAAAACCTGTGCGGTAAATCGCTCGTTGCCTAAAATGCCGCTATCTTGCGTTAGATAAACTGGTGTGCCCAAACCAATGGCCTGCGTTTTTTCCTGCAAGCGATTTTTCACATTGACCGCATTTTGCGCCGCTGCGGTGATTTCTTCGGCTAAGGCCGCTAAGACGAACGTGCGGGCGGCGTCAAAACCGTCTGAAAGAAAAATAGCGCCGGTTAATGCCTCGAAAACGTCGGCTAAAATCGTTTCGCGCCGCCGCCCGCCGCTGGAATCTTCGCCTTTGCCTAAAATTAAATAGTCGCCCAAATTCAGGCGTCGCGCGGCTTTGGCGAGACTGCTGCCGCGCACCGCTGCGGCTTTGTATTGAGTTAAAGTGCCTTCGGGCAAATCGGGCTGCGCCGTGTAAAAATAGGCAGCGACCACGGTGCCCAAAATGGCATCGCCCAAAAATTCAAGGCGTTGATTCGATTTTACGGTGCGTTCGCCCCCTTCACCAACGGCGGAGGGATGCGTTAAGGCTAACGCGAGTAAATCGTCCGCTACCTCAATGTGTAAATGTTGGCGTAATATGTCGAAATCAGAAGCCATAGCGCGAATATCAGGATGTTCTTTCAGACCGTCACAGAGGATAACTCAAAATTTGCTCAATGGTAATAGGAGTTACATAATTAAACGCACTATGGGCCTCCAATTATGTAACTCCTAAATAAAATAAGCGGGCAATTTCTTTAAATTTTCGCCCTCACGCCGCGAACTGGTTGCTATTATAGTGAGTGGTTGGTAAAAACTGCGGTTGAGATTGAAATGAAAACGGGAAAACGATGAAAATTTTCAAATGGGAAGCGCCGTCACGCCGCCTGATGCGCCGCACAGTGGCTGTCGCGGTTTGTGCAACAGGTCTTATCAGTGCCGCCGTTTTGAGCGGCTGCAATAATTCGTCTGGCACCAACACTGCCGGTGGCGGCGCGACAAACGGCGGCTCCTCGGCTATGCAACAGTTGGTGATCGTGTCGCCTCATGCCACGGAAATTCAAAAAGAGTTCGAGCGCTTGTTCAAATCCAAGCATCCCGATGTGAAATTCAAATGGTTCGATCAGGGCGGCACGTCGGATTTACTGAAATTGGTGCTGGGCCAAGCGGGACAAGGCGGTTTGAAGGCCGATTTGTTTTTCGGCGGCGGCGGCGAATCGTTTGCCGTGTTGGAAGAAAAAGGGATGCTGCAACCGCTCGGCGAAACCTATGGCGTGCCCGATAAGTTGAATGGCGTGCCTTTGCGCGGCAAAGATGACCGCTGGGTCGCTGCCGCGCTGTCGGGCTTTGGCATTTTGGTCAATCAATTCTATGCCAAACGCGATAATTTGCCGATTCCGCAAACATGGAGCGATCTAACCAATCCCAAATTGGAAAATCGCATCGAACTGGCCGATCCGCGCGAATCGGGTTCGGCGCACACGGCTTACGAAGTGATTTTGCAAACCAACGGCTGGGACAAAGGCTGGCAAATTCTCGAAGGCATGGCGGCCAATTCGCGGCGCTTCGTCAAAAGTTCATCGGACTTAACGCGCGATGTCAGCAGCGGCGAAGCCGTTATCGCGCCCGCCATTGATTTCTATGGGCGCAAAACCGTGGCGAAAGCCGGCAACGACGACAGCGGCGCGCCAAAACTGGTTTATATCGAACCCAAAGGGCAAAATGTGGTCACGCCCGATCCGATTGGCTTGCTCAAGGAAGCGCCACACGCCGAACTCGCCAAAGAATTCATCAAAATGGTGCTGTCGCCCGAAGCGCAAAAAATGTGGATGCTCGAAAAAGGCGCGCCCGGCGGCCCGGAATTGAAAGAATTTTCTGATGAAAAAGGGCTTTTTCGTATGCCCGCGCTGCCTACGGCTTATAAACCGATTCCTAAAGGCAGCTTGATTCAATCGAACCCTTATACTATTGTCAATCAGCGCCAATACGACGCGCCCAAAGCCGCCCAAAGGCGTCAGGCGCTTGATATTTTGCTGGGCGCCGTGTTGATTGATAATCGCACGCAACTCCAAGCGGCTTTTAAGAAAAATCCAGCGCTGAGTTATGTGCCTCTCAGCGAAGCCGATTTCACCAAAGTCGCCGCGCAGTGGGACAACGCCGCTTTTAAAAGCAAAACCACCAACGATTGGCTCCAAGCCGCGCGACAGAAATTCAGTGGTTAGTGAACAGTGGTCGGTGGTCGGTAACAGCCACTGCCCACTGCCCACTGCCCACTGCCCACTGCCCACCGCTCACTGACAAAAATGCTCTCCGTTACTTTTGACAACATCACCAAGCGCTATGATCGCATGGTGGCTGTCAGCGAACTTTCGCTGGAAATACAGCCCGGCGAATTGTTTTTCATGCTCGGCCCATCGGGTTGCGGCAAGACGACGTGCCTGCGTATGGTAGCGGGTTTCGCACAACCCGATGGCGGACAATTGCGCTTTGGCGACCGCGTGATGAACAACGTCGCGCCGCATCAGCGCAACACGGGCATGGTGTTTCAAAATTACGCGCTGTGGCCCCATTTGACGGTGCGCGGCAACGTGGAATATGGCCTGCGCGTGCGCAAAGTGGACGCGGCCAATCGCGAAAAACGCGTCACGGAAGCACTGGAAATGGTGCGTTTGGGGCAATTGGGCAATCGTTATCCGTCGCAATTATCGGGCGGACAGCAGCAACGCGTGGCTTTGGCGCGGGCTTTGGTCATCCGTCCCGATGTTTTGCTGCTCGACGAGCCGCTTTCCAACCTCGACGCGCAGTTGCGCCTCGAAATGCGCCGCGAAATCAAGCGATTGCACGAAGAAACCGGCACAACGGCGCTTTATGTGACGCACGATCAGGAAGAAGCGCTTTCGATTGCTGACCGCGTGGCGATTTTACGAGACGGCACCTTGCAACAAGTCGGCACGCCGCGCGAATTATATCGCGCGCCGAGTTCGCGTTTTGTCGCTGAATTCATCGGGGAAACCAACTTTTTGCCGGGACTTGTCGAAAGCGCCGACGCCCAATTCTTGCAAGTTGCCACGCCTGCGGGCCTGTTGCGCGCGGCAAAACCAGAAAACAGGCAATTTGAAAAAGGCCAAGATGTTTGGTGTTCGATTCGCCCCGAAGCATGGCGCGTGGCAACTGGTGAAACCACAGAAACGCAACTGGCGGCGCAATTAAAAAGCGTGATGTATCTTGGCGAGCGCGAACAATATCAAGCGCATCTCACGGCACAGCCAAATGGCGGTAAAATTGTGGAAGGCGGCGAAGCAGAAGCATGGCGCGACATCAAAATTGCCATTACCAATCCCGGCGAACGCGCCCCGCAAGTCGGCGGCGCGCTTTCCCTTTCCTGCGCTCCCGCCGATGTGGTCGTTTTAAGTGCGTGATTCGTGAGTGATGAGGCCGTATTAGGCGCACCGATTGACCTTCACCCCCGGCGCCTTTTAGTCCAGCGGATTATTTAGATTGACTTATCAATCTAATGAGAAAAGATGCCTTCGGCGTCCCGCCGAGCATCTTTTTTCCAAAAGTTGAGTATGGCGGGATGCGCCAGGGCACCAAGTTTCGGCGCTCGGAGCACGGCGGGACCCCGGAGGGTATCGAGTTTCTGCGCTCGGAGCATCGC
>JANMKN010000075.1:0-5188 GCA_031372065.1 Abditibacteriaceae bacterium
TTTTAATCTCTTCGGGTTCAATTCCCCGCAGCTTGCTGCGACCATGAGTGCGAAGCACTCTTCCCTTGGAGCGCGGAGCGCTCTTGAGAAAGAACTCGTAGGACTTGACAAAAAAGTTAGACTCCTCATTCAAATACCCCGCTGCTTGCGGCGGGGATTCTTTATTGAAACACAAAGGCGCAAAGACACAAAGAAAAGTTGGGGAGACACGAAAAAGGGGAGACACGGAAATACAGATTCAAAATGTTGCCCTTTACCTATCTCTTTTTCTTTGTGTCTTTGCGCCTTTGTGTTTCATCAATTTTTGTGCTTCATCAATTATGAAATTCGTTTATGGTTTATCTGCAAATTGTCGCCAGCGCAGCAAAACCATTGGCGTCGAGAACCAAGCGTTCTTGGAAGGCACTGTGACTTGAATCACTTTGTCGCCGACAAGCGCGCTGGGGTCGGCTTCAATCCACGTTTTGTGGCCCAGATAGGCCATGCAATGCTGCCCGCCCCCTGTGACAGCAATATCGCCCGGTTGCAGGCGCAAATAATCGAGGTCATTCAATTTGGGCGCCACGAAAAGTTTTTGCGTCCAGCCGCGATATTCATCGCGCAAGGCCAGGGCCGAGCTATCGTGCCACCAGATTTCAAAAGCGTGCCGCAACGGACGCGGATTCGCCGCGCGCCAACCTTGTTGAAGATTTGCATCCCACAAAGCGGCGCGCAAAAGGCCGGAGCAATCAATGCCGCGATGCGTTTCGCCGCCCCACACATAAGGAGTGTTGGCATAGGAGCGCAGGGCGTTCACATAATTTTCGCGCATATTTTGCGCGTCGGCCTCGCGTCCCGGCACCAGAAAAACGGCGGCGGCGAGTAAAATCACAGCGCCGATCATCATTCGCACGGTGCGCACTTGCCAAAACAAAATCAGCGCGCCCAAAAGCAGAAGCAAAGGCGTGATGAGCAAGCCCAAACGCGAATGAGAATCACGAATGGGATACAAATGGAGGGCAAACCACAGAGGCCAGAGAGCCAGCCAAAAAGTCAGCGCCAGTTTGCGTGCTTTGTGAGGTCGTTTTATCGGTTGGTTCATTTTAAAATGTAAGTATGAATAAAATCTTAGTGCTTTTCGATTCAGCGACGGGCCACACGCGCCGCATGGCGGAACTGGTGGCCGAAGGCGCACAAACCATTAGAGAAACCGAAGTGCGACTTCGTTCGATTGAGGAAGCGACGCCGGACGATGTTATCTGGTGCGATGGCCTCGCGGTTGGCAGTCCGACTAATATGGGCATTTTGTCGTGGAAGATGAAACGCTTCTGGGACGAAGATATGGCGCCGCATTGGATGGCAGTGGACGGCAAAATCGCCTGCGCGTTTTCCTCGTCGGGCGGCTGGGGCGGCGGCATGGAGTTGGCCTGCCAGAGCATTCTCACCGTGCTGATGAACTTTGGCTTTTTAGTCTTCGGCGTGACCGATTATTCCGGCAAAATGATGACACTGCACTACGGCGCTGTTTCTGCGCGCGAACCGCGCGACGACGGCACGCAAGCCGCCTGTCGCCTACTTGGTCAACGCCTCGCCGAATGGACAGCGGTTTACGCGCACGGACGAAAAGATGCCCATCCGATTCATACATTGGAGCAGCGCAAAGAAGCGATGCAATAAAAACGCTGCGCCAAAATCAATTCTTCTCGGACGTTTTTTCAGGGGCAGAAACAACTTGATTGCCGGAAAATTCGAGGCCCGTTTCCTCTTCGGCTTGTTGCAATAATGCGGCGGGACGCTCGGTGAGAAGCGATTGAATTTGGTCGAGTTGCCAGATACGCGAAGTGCGATCTTGACTGCTGGCGGCCAATTTTTTACCGTCAGGGCTAAAGTCCACCCACCACATCGGCCCGGCGCTGGCGCGCAAAGTTGTAACGCGCTCGAAGGCACTTTCAGGCTTCGCAGAAAAGCGCCACAAACGCACGGTGCCATCCTGACCGGCGGAGGCTAAAGTTTGGCGTTGCGCGTTCCACGATAAATCCCAAATTGGCCCTTCGTGGCCGCGCAAAAGGCCGTCGCTGACTCGTTTTTCGACATTCCACTGACGAATTGTTTGGTCTTCGCTGCCCGAAAATAATCGCTTGCCGTCATCGCTGAAAACTACGTCCCAAATCGGCCCTTTGTGGCCGCGCAGCGTTGCGGTTTTCTTGCCGCTTGCCACATCCCACAATCGCACCGTATGGTCTTCGCCGCCCGATGCGAGCAACTTGCCGTCGGGACTAAAAGCAACGCAAAGCGCCATGTCGTGATGGCCTTCCAATGCCCGCACCAATCGGCCGGTGTTGGCATTCCACAAGTAGATTTTGCTGTCGTCGCAAGCCACAGCCAACAGCGGTTCGCGTGGGCTGTATTCCACATGGCGCACTGGTGCCGGATGGTGCAACACCAACTCGCAGTGTTTTGTTTGCAAATCCCAAACACGCACGGTGCCATCTTTGGCCGCAGAAGCGAAACGCTTGCCATCGGGGCGGAAAAAGAGGCTGAAAACGCCGCGTGTGTGGCCTTTCATCAAGGCGTTTTGCATTCCTGTGCGCGTGTTCCACACCCGCACGGTCAAATCTTCGCTGCCTGTTACCACCGTTTGATTATCCAACGCGAAAGCAATACAACGCACATAGCCAGTGTGACCGTGCAAGGTCATAATTTCGCGGCGATGGCCAACATCGGCGACGTCCCAAACGCGCACTGTGCCATCGTCGCTGCCCGTAACTAAATTTCGCTCGTCGCGGCCCAACGCCACATAACGCACATAATCCATTTGGCCGCGCAAAGTCAGCACTTCCTTGCCGGTGTCGGCGTTCCATATGCGCGCCGTGCCGTCTTCGCCACTGGTGACGACTTCCTGCCCATCGCCGCTAAAAGCAACTGTCAAAACGCCACTTTCATGGCCGGTGAGTTGGCGCAAGCGCACGCCGGATTTTACATCCCACAACCACGCCGTGGTGTCCCAACTGGCCGAGGCGAGCGTTTTGCCATCGGGACTAAAAGCGAGACCAAAAACGGCGTCTTCGTGACCATGCAAATCGCGCAATTTGCGGCCTGCTTTTACGTCCCATAACCACACATCGTTGCCCCATGTGCCGGATGCTAAAAATTGATCGTCTGGGCTAAAAGCCAAACACAAAATCTGTTCGCGGTGACCTCGCATTTGATGAATCGAACGGCCATCGGCAACGTTCCAAAGTCGAATGGTGCGGTCTTTGCCTGCCGAAGCCAGCAATTTTCCGTCGCGTGAAAATGTCAGGCAGCGCACCGTAAGTTTGTGCCCCCTTATTGTGTGCAGCAAAACCGAATGCGGCGGTTTGGAAACATCCCACAGGCGCACTAACGAATCGGTGCTGCCGGTGGCGATCCAGCGCCCGTTCGGATGAAAGGCCAAGCACTGCACATCGGTTTTGAGAGGTGGTAAAACGATGCTTTCTTTGTGCTCCGCCACATTCCACAAATGCACACGATGCGAACTGTCCTGCTCCGCGAAGCGGGCACCATCCGCACTAATCGCCAGCATATGATGATTCTCGCCGCCTTTGTGCAACCACCTCAGCGGCGCGGCTTTGGCTCGCGCTTCCAAAAAACGCTCGCGTGTTGCTGGTTCGTCGTCAAGTTCCAGCGATTCGGCCAGCAAAACTTCGGCGCGTGGTGCATCATTATCGGACAGCGACCACATCGCCTGCGTGAGCAGTTCGCGTGCTTCCAAGAACTGGCCTTTTTGCGCGTGTTCCCACGCCACGAAACCCAAAATTAGCGCCACAAAAACACCAATGGCGATGGCTTCGATGGAAGTTCGCTGACGCCGCGCCGTATCTTTTCGGCTTTTGAGAATGAATTCAGTTTGCAGCGGCGTCGGACGCGGTTCTTTGTTTTCACCGGCCCGCGCCAGCCATTGTTCGGCGCGCTGTAAATCGTTGCCACGCAGGGCGAAACTAATATCACGATTGTGATTTTGCCAATCCTGCGAGCGCGTCAAGAGCCGCGTGTGCGCGTGAACCCATTCCAAATCGGTGTCAATGGCTTTGCATAAATCGCGGAGCGCGGCCTCGAAATCGTCGCCTTCGCGGGCAAAAATCCAGTTGTGCGCAGCGGCGGCGACGGGCACATCTTTGGCGTTGACATCGTGGCACACCAAAGGAATTAATCGTTTGTGATTGACAGAGGAATGCGCGACTTCCTGCCCGCAGACTTCCGATGCGACGGAATTCGGGCTGAGGACATAGAGAAAAATATCCGACGAATCAATGGCATTATAGATTTCTTGCAGCCATTCGGCACTGGGCAAAATGCCTTCCCAGTCCACCCACGGCTCGTGCCCTTGCTCTTTGAGCGCATCGTGCAAACGCTTCACGAACTCTTTGTCTTTGCGCGAGTAAGAAATAAAAATCTTCGCCATAGTTTCGGGCCGCTGAAATAAAGTTCTGCCGCAAAAGACTTTACCATGTGAGAAGCCTGTTGCTCCATCCAAACACAAAAACGCCGCGCCATTTTTAAGTTTGGCGCGGCGTTTTTGTGTTTTCTTTTAAGGTTTTTATCGGCGGGAAGTTTAACGGATGAAGTGTTGGGTAGCTGAATTAAAGGAACTGGCCCCAATAGTAGCCGAGGGCTTGGTTAATTGGGTCGGATTCTGGGTCGTAATCAAAATTATGTTCCGCCATAAATTGCTCGGTATCATCTGCCCAAAATTTCAAAAAGTGAGCAATGGCTTTCGATTGCTTCACGGTAAAAAGCGCAAAACGGGCTTTTTGGCGCTCATTTTTATATCCAATGAAGGTCGATTCTATTGAATCCTCTGTCATGGTTTGTGATCCATCGCTCCATCCTGCCCGAACTTTTAACATCCAAATCATGTAAACAGGAATGTAATAGCGAAAACCATTAGGGTCAAAATAGTTTAGCGCCACATCGCCAAGCCCCATTTGTGCAATCCATCCATCAGGCACGTCTTGCCATTTCGCGTCAGTATCTTTAGCCCGATTAACAGCGCGCTCCTCTGGGGAGTATTCATAATTGTCAAGGCCAGCCGCTTCGTGTAGTGAGATGCCATCTTCCCGCGAGACGCCATCAAACGCCGCTGTGATTTCAGCGATTAAGGCTTCGGCTTTTGCTTTGAAAGATGAATTCATAGAACCCCATCCCCTGGCCCTTCCCCTTGAAACGG
>JANMKN010000085.1:0-45963 GCA_031372065.1 Abditibacteriaceae bacterium
GTCGGTGGTCAGAAATTCTATTGACTATTACTGACCACCGACTCCTCACCACCGACCATGCTTTCTCGCGCCAAGCGATTGAATACCAAAGTATTCGCACAAGCGTTTGCTAACGGTCAAACGGCGCGACATCCGCTACTCAATGTGCGCGTTTTGCGGCGTTTGGATGAAAAAAGCGGGCTTTGCGGCGCTGAAAACGCAAAAAAGGCGGTTCGCGCGGCGTTTGTCGTGCCGAAAAAGCAAGCTAAAGCTGCAAAGCGCAATCTTTTGCGCCGTCGGATGCGCGAATGTTATCGGCAGCATCCGGCTTTGTCACAGCGACAAAATGATTTACAAGGCTGCGATTTGATTTTCGTGGCGACAACAGCGGCGCATAACGCGAGTTGGGACGAACTAAACGAAGCCTTTGCGCAGCTTTTGCGCCGCGCGGCGCGTTTGGCGAGTGAATCGCCAAAAACTTCGTCTGCAAACGAGACGAAAAATGCAACGAACGAAACAAAGCCTGCGCGTTTCTAAAGGCCTTGAGGATTTACAGGCCGTTGATGATCGTTTCTATCAACTTTATCAACCAAACAAAGATGAACCCGGCACGTTGGCTCCATGGTTGGCCCGGCGAAATTGCTCGTGGCATAATTCTGGGGCTGATTCGCTTCTATCAGCACTGGATTTCACCTTTGACGCCACCGTCGTGTTTTTTCTATCCGACGTGTTCCCACTATACTTATCAAGCGATTGAGCGTTTTGGCCTTGTGCGCGGTGGTTGGTTGGGATTGAGCCGCGTGTGCCGTTGCCATCCTTTAACGCGCGGCGGTTATGACCCCGTGCCGGAAAAATGGGCCTTCTGGCCGCGCCGGATAAAAGTTATCGAAGAAGTTGTCGAAGAAAACGTTCAATTCAGTCAGCAATCCCAACCAGACAATGTGAATGATGTCGCCGTATCCGAGGGTTTCAGGGACTTAGATGAATAACAAACGCTCTGTCAAAGAGCAATTACTGTTTAATTTTTTGTTGTCGTTTGTCGCGGTCTGGTTTATTTTCCAGTATTTAAATCCGCAAAAGAACACAGCCGCTCCGCCACGCAAGGCTCCTTCACTTTCGCAGGCCTTTGTAGGTATTGATCCGGCTTCTGGCCCCCGTTTGACGGCGACAACGGCCTCGTCGGAAATCGCCAAAATGACGGCGAATATCAAAGCCAATTCCAATGATGAATTGGCGCAATGGTCGCGTCTGCGTCAGGGCTTGGTCGAAGAATATATCGTCGGAAAAATGTCGCCTGTTGAAATTCCCGGCAGTCTTTTTTCTCGCTCGTGGATGGGCGATATTTACGATGAAATCATCTCGCATCATGGCACCAAAGATGTGGATGCGCAGGCGATTTATCAAAAAGGCGATATGTTATGGCGTGCTGCCAACGGCACGCCTTCGCATGAAGCCACCATTAGGCTCGAAATGCTGCTGCAAAAAAGTCGCAGCGATAAAGCCTTCAACGATTTAAAAATCTACGTCCAAACGCCCGAAAGCACCGTTGAGGCGCCGCAATTCAAGCAGCAAACCGCAATTCAAACTTTGGGCGGGCCGGGAAACACCGATCCAAACAGTGTTTTGCATCGCGTAGATGCCTTTTATCAAACCACGAATTTGTATAAATCCGTTGATAAAATGGTGCAGTTGTTCGGCAATCAACCGGCTTTTTCATATGGTTTGACAATTCTGTTTTTTGCTGTTTGCACGCGCGTATTGATGCAGCCGCTCACCAAAAAGCAATACGACAGCATGAAGGGAATGGCGGTTATCGCTCCTGAAATGAAAAAAATTCAGGAGAAATACAAAGGCAAAACCGAACAAACCGCGCAAGTGGCGATGATGAAGGAAATTCAAGATTTGCAAAGGCGTCACGGCGTTAGCCCGATGCTGGGCTGCGGTTTGGGTCTCTTGCAAATTCCGATTTTCTTTTATATTGTCTCGCCTGCAATGCGCCATTACGAAGCGAAAATGGAATTGGCGGGCGCTTCGTTTTTGTGGATTAGTAATCTGGCACGGCCCGATATTGTGCTGCTTGTGCTTTATGGCATCACGATGTTTGTATCGTTCCGCATTTCTTCCTTGCCGCCAACGGATGAAACACAGCGTCAGCAACAGCGCATGATGATGTTCATGATGCCGATGTTTCCGTTTTTTCTCCTAACTTATCCATCGGCTTTCGCGCTTTACTGGATGTTATTCAACGTCACGTCCACATGTTTGCAATATCGCATGATGAAGGCCAGCGACCCCGATAAGCGCGTGATTAAATCCATTTTGGGTTCACCAGCAGCGATGCTGGCCGCACCTGAAGAAGAAAATAAAAATGCCGTTCCGCCACGTCCAAAGGACGGCGTGAAAAGTGCCGCGAAAAAAGCAAAAATCACCCTCAGCGAAAACTCCGAGGCTTTTGAAAAAAGCGATTCCCTTAACGGCACCTTGAATGGCAGCAATGGTAAGCAGAACGGCAGATCAAACGGCACTTCGAATGGCAAAAGTGCGCCTGAAAGCGATGCTGAGGTGACTGCCGGAGCCAGTAAAGCAACAGCCAGAAATCCGCGCCGCAAACGGCGGTATTGATGTTATTTGAATGTTGTTTAAAGTAAAAATGCCGCACACAAAGCCGTTTTGAAGGGCCGCAATCCGTTTTATCAAATCGTTTATCTCACTTGAAATAGAGGCAAAGGCATGGCAAACACACCGCACTTTAGTCCAGTGCGCTTGAAGGCTTCCAGCGAGGAAGCCGCGATTTCGCAAGCATTGATGATGGTCGGCGCCACACGCGACGAAGTGGAAGTCGAAGTTCTTGAAACAACCGAAAAAGGCGTGACAATTCGCGTCAGTCCGCGCCGCGACCCCGCTGAAGTCAGTGCGGAAACAACCGTTGAACCGGCTGTCGAAGAAGCCGAAGAGGAACTCATCGAAGCGCCGGATTATATGGACGATGATGACTTCGACACTGATGAGCGCGCCGATGAGAGCGCCGATGAAGTGGCTCAAGAAGCGGCAGTAGCTCCAATTGTGGCCCGCGAAGCCGAGCCGGTGCAAGTGCAACGCGCGCAGGAATTGGCCCAAGAGTTTCTGCAACGCATGGATTTGGAGGCCAGCGTTAATGTGGTTCCGCCGCCTTCTGCGACAGTAGAAGAAGTGGAAAGCACTACGCCGATTGTTTATCTCGACATCGAAGGCGAAGACGTTGGCATTCTGATCGGCAAACACGGCCAAACGCTGCAATCGTTTCAGTATTTGCTGAACCTGACTTTGAACAATCGCGTGCATGAAACCGATGGCGACGAACGTGATGCTTTGCGTGTCATCGTGGACGCAGGCGGCTATCGCTTGCGCCGCGCGCAATCGCTGGAACAAGCCGCGCGCAATGCCTCAAATCGCGCCAAGCGAGATCGTCGCTCGATTCGCCTCGAACCGATGCCGGCGCATGAGCGCCGTTTGGTGCATATTGCCTTGCGCAGCGATGGCGAAGTATCGACCAGTAGCGAAGGCCGCGAGCCGCATCGTTATGTGGTGATTACGCCCGCTAATAATCGCAGTGGTGGTTCTGGCAGTTCTGGTGGTTCTGGCGGCGGATACGGTGGTCGTCGCGGCCCGCGCCGCCCGTCGTCGCAGGGTTCCAATTCCAATTCTTTTGGCAGCGGTTCGCGGCGCGGCGAACGTTAGATTTCTTCTATGAAGCGTAAAACGCGCGGAGGATTAGATCGCAAAGCGTGGCTGGCTCTGTGTCCTTGGCGCAATCCGGCGCTGACATGGTTCGAGGAAGAAGAGCGCGTCATTTTGCACATTCAGCGGCAGCAAAGTTGGAAAACGAAAATTGTGAATCTGTTCGTTCCGCTGCCCGCCGAGCGCAAAATTGCGTTGGACGCCATTGGCACACACGTTTGGCGAATGTTGGATGGAAAAAATTCGGTGTCCGTTATAGCGCGGTCAGTTGCCAAAGAATATAAACTGATGGAGCGCGAAGCCGAACTTTCTGTGCAGCAATTTTTCCGCGAACTCGCGCGGCGTGGCTATGTTGGTTTTTCGGAGCCGGAAAAATCGCCTGACAAGGCCCAAAACAAGCCAACAAAGTCGAAAAAAACGAGGAAATAGGAGCTTTTCATGGTCGCCAGCGGTGGATCGGTGAAAATTGAGCGGCAGATTTCGTTGCCGTTTAATCAAGCGTTCAAAATTGCCTTGCGCAACATCACAATTCGTCTGGGCCGCGCCATGATTACCGGCGCGGGCACCATGCTGGGCATCGCGTTTTTGATGAGCGTGTTCACTTCAAACCTTGTGCAAGAAGCCAGCGGTCAGGCGATTTTGGCGCAGCAAGCGCAAAAAAATACTTGGCTGGTTGCCATGTCGCTGCTGGTTTCGGTGGTCGGCATCACCAATTCCATGCTGATGAGCGTCACAGAGCGTTACAAGGAAATTGGCACCATGAAATGCCTCGGCGCGCTGGATAATTTCATCGTGAAATTGTTTTTGCTCGAATCGGGAATGCTCGGCTTTTTCGGCGCCTTGTTTGGCGCGATAATCGGCGGCTTTTTTATGCTGCTGACGCGCGTTGATGTGTGGGGCAATTTAAACTGGCTCGACTTCATCGGCAAGTTGTTAATGTGCATCGTGATTGGCACAATATTGAGCGTCATCGGCGCGGTTTTTCCCTCAATGCGTGCCGCGCGAATGCAGCCCGCCGATGCGATGCGCTCCGAAATTTAATGAGTTGCGCTACCAACCCCAAGCGTGAGCGCGGAGCCTGATTTTTAAGACTTTGAACTAAACCCGCAGCCTGTTTTGGTTGCGGGTTTGTTGTTGGATTTTCATGCGAATTATAGGCCTTTTTATACTTTTTGCTTTGTTGCCGCTACTGCCCCCAAAAACGGCGCAGGCCGCGCGGAAAACGTCGAAAACCAGAGCAATAACCAGAAGAAATTCTGTTCCCAAACCTGCGCTTGCCGCCGGTTATGCCGCACTGGCAAAAAACGATTTTCGCGGCGCGATTGACGCATGGCGTCCCCTTTTCAAAACGGCGCGCGCCGAAAATTCAACGCACGCTTTGTGGCCGCAGTTTGTGCAGCTATGCCTCGAAAACGGGCGCCTTGACGACTTGGAAAGTGCCGCCAACGCTGCCGATTCGCCCGAATCTACGCCCGCTTTGCGCGCCGCCGCGCGTCTTGTGGTGCGCCGCGCCGCTTGGCGCGAAAAGCGCCCGCGAGAAGCGCAAAATTTGGATGAAAATCTGGATTTTATGCGCGCTTGGCAAGTGGCTGGGCCTTTTGAAAATCAAGCGCAAAACGGCTTTGAAACCAGTTTTGCTCCCGAACAAGCCGATACATTCAACAAAACTTTAAAAGGCAAAGACAATAAGCCATTGCTCTGGCGAGCAGTGCCTGCCTCGCGCGAAGGTATGCTTTTGGTCGGACGCTTTTTAAGCGATGGCGAAGCGGGCGTTTATTATGCGGCGACGGCGATAAATATGCCTTCGGCGCGCACTGTTCATCTGCGTTTCAATCATAGCGGCGCGGCGAAATTGTGGCTAAACGGCAAATTTATATTTTCAGATGCGAAACAGCGCGCGGCGCAGAATGTTGATCCCGATGCCTTTGTGATAACACAAAAATTGGCAGCCGGTTGGAATTCGCTGCTGCTCAAAATTGCCGATGAGGCGCCGGACGAAACTTTCTTTTCTCTGCGTGTCACAACGGATAAAGGCGGCGATTTAATAGCGCCGCAAACTGATTCGTCGCGTTTCAAATGGCAGCCTTTAGGTGGCCAAGTCGAACCAGCCGTGCCGGATTTACTGAAGAATTTTGGCAGGCCGCAGAGCGTGGAAGAAATCAAAGTTTTATCGTTCGCGCAACGATTTTTGAGTGAATCCGACCAAGCCGCGCCTGTTATTCCCTTGCTTTCGCCCCAACAAATTTCGCTTCAGCAAAAAGCGACGCGTTGGGCCGCCGAAGGCCAGACCAAAGAAGCGATTTCGGCGTATCAGGCTTTGCTGAAATATGAAGAATTTCTGCCGGATGCGCTGCAAAAACTGCTGCTTTTGCAAAAACAACAAGGCGATGTGGAAGGCGCGCTTGGCACTGCGCGCAAACTTCGCGTTTTTCGCCCGCAGGATGCTGAAATTGCCGTCCAATATGCCGAATTATTGCGCGAGCGCGGCGAAAAAAAGGAAGCCTTAACGGTTTATCAGCAGGCGATGGCACTTGACGCCTCGCAAACTGCTTGGCGCGAGCGGGCGCGAATTTTAGCAGGCGAAAAAGCGTTGTTTGATCTTGTTCCCGATGTGCCATCAGCGGCGAATTCAGCGCAAAAGGCGGACGCGGTTTTGCTGTTGGATGAAGCGCGCCAAATCGTTTACGATGACCGCGCCAGCTTGACGCGATTTCATCAAATCATTCAAATCAACAGCGCCAACGCAGCGCGGCGTTATGCGAGTTACACACTGGAAAATCCTTCTCCAACGGCGCGTTTGACCATTGAAAGCGCGAAAGTGATTTCCGCAGGCAAAAGCAGTGACATATTGCGCGGTGCCACGCAAAATAATCTTAAAATCCCAACGCTAATTGCGGGCGACATCGTAGATTTAACTTATCGCGTCGAAGCCAATCAGCGCGGTGTGTTGGAGCGGCAATTTTGGTCGCAATGGTTTTTTAATCTCGCTGGAATGCCAGTGCAGACTTCGCGTTTTGTATTGATTACTCCGCCGCAAGTGACTTTTAATATCCGCAGTCACGGTGACGTTCCCGCGCCGCAGCGCCGCCAAATTCAAAGTGGAAATGTTATCTGGGACGTGCGCGAATGGCGCATGGAAAATCTCGCCGCGCGTTTTATGGAACCGCTGATTCCTGCGCCGCAAGACGCGAATTTATGGCTTGATATTTCCAGCGTTGTGACGTGGAAATCCGTTGCCGATTGGTATCGGGAATTAAGTGCAAAGCGCTGCGTGCCCGATGCTACAGTGCGCGCCAAAGCTCTTGAAATCACGCAAAATGCGCACAGTGACGAAGACAAATTACGCGCCTTGCATTCTTACGTTGCACGCGAATTGCGCGAGCAAAAATCGTCGTCTATTGATATTTCTTTGGTGCCAGAATCCGGCGCGAAAATCATGCGCGCCGGATATGGAAAAGCGACGGATAAAGCGGCTCTGCTGGTGGCATTATGCGAAGCTTGTGGCATCAAAGCACGTCTGGCGCTGTTCAACGCCCGACGCGACGGATTAACGCCGTTTTTGCCGTCGCCACGCTTCAATAGCGTGATGGTTGTAGCCCAAATGCAAAGTGGTGCTGTGTGGTTGGATGCGTCCAATGCGGACTTCGATAATTTGCCGTCGGAAAACCAAGGCGTGCCTGCCTTGCTCGTCGAAGAAGGTGCCACAACACTAACTACCTCGCCGATTTTAGAAGCGGAAAATAATTTCGCCGCGACGAAATATCAAGCGCAATTGGATGAAAGCGGTCAGCTAAAAGGCGAGGTGGAAACTTCGTTTTCGGGCGAGTGGGGCGCTGCTTTGCGCGCGAGTTGGCGGGCTTTGCCCACCAATCGCCGCGCGGAATTTGTCAGCGATGTGGCCCGCCTTTTAATGCCCGCTGTGCAACCGGCAAAAGGCATGGCGCGCAACTTTGAAAGCGCCGATCAAACTTTGAAAATGCAGTTCGCTTTTGGCGGCGCGAAATATGCCGCGTCGGAAGTTGGCATTTTGACTTTTCGATTGCCGTGGCAGGAATTGGCAAGCATCAATAAAGCCCTTTTGAACACGGAGGCGGCGCGCACGCAGGAATGCGAAGTGGCTGCCTTGCGCGGCCTTAGCCTCGACACGTTAAAATTGCAATTGTCGCCGGGTTTTGCGCCACAGGAATTGCCGGACGAAATCAAGGACGCGTCGTCGTTTGGTCGCTATCGTTTTAATTACAAAATCGAAGGCGATGTTGCGACAGGCGCGACTTTGATTGTCACACGCGAAGTGTTGCTTTCACCGCTACGCGTTTCAGTTGACGAAACGCCTGCTTACAAGGCTTTCTGTAAAGCAATTTTGGGCGAATCGGGACGGGAAATCATCGTAAAAAAATAAATTTTGCGAGGCATTGTTCTTCATGCTAACCGCGTATCTTTACAACACGCAAACCCAAAAACTGCGCCGCTTAGAGCGCGAGGAATTGCTTGAGTGTGCGCCATCCGAACAGGAAGCGACGCGAAAAAATCGCGAAAGCGATGGCAGCGTCGGCTTGCTTTCTCATGCATCGCCGCGTTGCCATGCCAACGAGTTTCTGTGGGTGGATATCACCGACCCGCAAGAGGAGGATTACATTTTGGTGCAAGGGCGTTTTGGCGTGAATCCTTTGGTTCTCGAAGATATGCGCACCGAAGAAGGCCGCCCCAAATTGCACGATTATGATGAGAAACTTTATCTGATTTTTCATGCTGTCGAAACGCTAAGAAAAAAATCAGACGACTCAGAAAAAGACGAGACGTTTTCGTTTGCCTTGCAGGAAATTGATTGTCTGATCGGCCATGATTACGTTCTGACTTTGCATCAAAAAGACCTGCCTTGCTTTGTAGATTTGCGCAAGCGTTGGGAGCGTTCGCCGACCTTGATGCAAAACGGCCCGGCCTATTTGCTCTACGAATTGATGGACGAAGTTTTGGATGATTATTTTCCGTTGCTCGACGAGATGGACGATCATATTGATTACCTCGAAGACCGAATGCTGCAAGGCAACGGAGGTAATTTATCAGGCGAAATTTTCGCGTTGCGGCGCAATTTGCTCAAGGTGCGCCATATCGCCGGGCCAACGCGTGATGTGGTGAACACACTATTGCGCCGCGATGCCGAAAATGGCGCGCGCCATTTTGCCTATTTTCAGGATTTATACGACCACGCCGTGCGCATCGTGGACACGATAGATACCTTCCGCGACATCTTAAGCGGCGCGATGGATGTTTATCTGGCCTCGCAGGGCAATCGCCTCAACGAAGTAATGAAAACCATGACGGCAATGAGCATAATTCTGCTTGTGCCCAACCTCATCGCGGCGATTTATGGCATGAATTTCGAGCATATGCCGGAACTCAAAACATATGATGGATACTACATCGTTTTGGGAGCGATGATCGTTCTTGTCATCAGTCTGGCGATGTATTTCAAGAAGATAGACTGGCTTTAGCGAGTGCGGAATGATGAACGCGGAGTGCGGAATAGAAAATGAAAACGGCGACGCAAGCAAAAGCAAAAATCGTAGTTGAACCCGAAGTGCAATTCGCGGCGCTGGGGTTTTTTTCGCTGCTGGGCTTGCTTGGTTTTGGCGCGCTTTGTGTTTTGCTTTTCATCGCGCCCTTTTATTTTTCGGGCTTTCCAGCGGCGGCTGTTTCCCTTGAAGACGGCGCGGCTTATGTGCCGCCGATGACGTTCTTGGCGCTTACTGTCGCGGGCTGTTTGTTGTTGGCTTTAGCGGGCGAAAAAGCGCCGCTTTCGCGTTTGTCTTTGTGCGTCGGCGCCTTTAGTTTGTGGTGCGTTATTTCGTTGGCTGGCGCGGTTTATTTTCATGATGCCTTTCTCGAAATCGCGCGCGTTTTGGCTTGTATCGCGTGGTTTTTCATGGCGCGCACGCTGCTGCAAGGCGAAGGCGAAAACGAATCGGTAAAACGGCGATTTTACTTTTTAATAGCGATAATCGGCGGAGCGCTGTGGGTTTGTTTTTTCGCTTTGCAAGGCTTTTTGCAAGACAAGGAATTTCGCCAGTTCGGCACCTTTTTTAATCCGAATTTGTTAGCCAATTATTGCGCGATGACGCTGCCTTTGGCGCTTTCCTTGATGTTTTTGCAGCGCGGCAAAGTTGTCGTCTTTTTGTCGGCTGTTTCGGCATTAATTATCTTTGCGGGCTTGGCTTCGACACGGAGCAAAGGCGGACTTTTGGCGCTGGGCGTGGCGCTTTTGGTTTTTACTGTCGCCGCTTTCAAAGCGCGCGGGCCGCTTATAGAACAGGCCGTTCAAAAGCATAAAAAACTGTTCGTTATTGGCTCGCTCATCTTTTTGATTTTAGGCGGCGCGTTGGTGCAAAAAACCGTGGTGCCGCGTTTGATGCAAGCCAATAGCGGCGAAGATAATTCGACGCAATTTCGCGTTTACACATGGCGCGGCACGGCAAACATGATAAAAGCGCGGCCCGTTTTAGGTTGGGGGCCGGGAAATTTTTCTTCGGCCTATCCACGTTTTGCTATTACGGGTTTTACGCTGACAGCACATGAAGTTTGGCTGCAATTAGCTGCCGAAAGTGGCGTGCCTGCCGCGCTGCTTTTGTTAGCCGCTTGCGGCCTTGCCGCTGCGAAAAGTTGGCGCGTTTTATCAACCGAGAATTGGCCAGTTGCCGCTGGTGGTTTGGCGACGATAGCCGCGTTTTTTATGCATGGCTTGACAGATGCCGGATGGAGCCTGATTTCCATCGCACTTTTGTTAATGGTCGTTTTGGCACTGCTTGATTCGTTGCCGGAAAAGAGTGGTCAGTGGTCGGTGGTCAGTGAGCAGCGCACGGCTCTCGATTATTTCTGGCTCCTTGCATCGCTGATTTTCGGATGTTTCGCGGCAGGTCATTCGCGTGTCGTCGAAGCCGAAAGTTTAGCGGCCAAGTCGCGCGAATCGCTGGAAAAACGCTTGCCCGAAATTGCTCTGCAACAGGCGATGCAAGCGACAGAAATTGATCTTTATAGTTCACGCGTCTGGCGAAATCGCGGGCGCGTAGAACAAGCATTAAGTCAAGATGCGATGACCTCTTTTTCGCGCGCGGCGCAATTGCAGCCGACAAATGCAGCATATTATGTGGCGCTGGCCGAAGAACAGCAGCGGCAGCATCAAAGTGGTGTGTTGGAAAATTACAACCGCGCTGTTGAACTGGAGCCAAACAATCCCGCGCTGCGCCTTGCACGGGCTGAGCATTTGCTAACGTTACGAGATGAAAAATCGAAGCAGCGTGGTTGGCAAGATTACGACTATGTGGCTTCGCTTTACGATAAGCCTTTCGGAAAATATCCGGCCATCGCCGAAATTGCTAACTTCGATTTGGCCGACGCGCTTGTTAAATTAGCGCGTCATAAAGGCGAGCAAAACGACAAAACGACGGCGCAAATTTTGTTGCAAAAAGCCGAAGCGATTTATGAAATTTGGCAGTCGAAAGCTGACTACAATCGCAGCATTGCCAGCAAAAGCGAAACGCTTGGTAATTTCGAGCGACAGACAAAGCGCGCGCGCGATTTGGAAGATGAAATAAACGTCGTGAAGGAGCGATTGAAATGATTTCGATTTTAGTTTTACACGGGCCGAATTTGAATTTGCTCGGCACGCGCGAGCCGGGCATTTATGGGCACGCTTCGCTGGAAACCATCAACGAGCGATTGCAAAAATTAGCCGAAGAATTGGGAGTCAATTTAGCGGCGCAACAAAGCAATCACGAAGGCGTTTTGATCGACACTTTGCACTCGTCGCAAGACGACGCCATCGTGTTGAATGCAGGCGCGCTGACACATTATTCATACGCATTGCGCGATGCCATTGCGGGCGTGCCGATTCCGGTTGTCGAAGTGCATTTATCGAACACCGCCGCGCGCGAAGAATGGCGCCATAAAAGCGTGATCTCCGATGTTTGCACAGGCAGCATTTTCGGTTTCGGCGTGCTGTCCTACGAACTTGGCTTGCGCGCCGCTGTGCAAATTTGCACCATCATCAAAGGCGCTTGATTTTGAACTCTTCGACGCGCCGCATGCAAGCGGTGCAAACGCCGATTATTCCCGTCATCGCGGATATGATTCGCCAGCATCCGGGCACGATTTCGCTGGGGCAGGGCGTGGTCAGTTATGGCCCGCCGCCCCAAGCGCAAGCCGAACTTCAACGCTTTTTCAGTGACGCGGAAAACCACAAATACAAGCCGGTGCATGGTATTGAGCCGCTACGCGAAAAGCTGGAAAGCAAATTGCGCGACGAAAACAAAATCCCGCTGCAAAAGAGCGCGCTGGTTGTTACGGCTGGCTCCAATATGGCGTTTCAAAACGCGCTTTTAGCTATCGCCGATGCAGGTGATGAAATCATCCTGCCGCGCCCCTTTTATTTCAATCATGATATGGCGATTGCGCTTGCCAATTGCCGCATGATTGCGGTGGATACCGACGAAAATTATCAATTGCAGCCGGAAGTGATTCGCGCCGCCATAACTCCTAAAACGCGCGCTGTCGTGACGGTTTCGCCCAACAATCCCAGCGGCGCGGTTTATCCTGAAAATGTTTTGCGCCAAGTGAACGAAATTTGCCGCGAAGCCGGCATTTATCACATCAGCGACGAGGCTTACGAATACTTCGTTTACGACGATGTTAAACACTTTTCGCCCGCGTCTATCGAAGGCGCGGCGGGGCATACAATTTCGCTTTTTTCTCTGTCCAAAGCCTACGGTTTTGCCAGTTGGCGCATTGGCTATATGGTCCTTCCGCAGCGCTTGTTTGCCGATGTGCAAAAAATCCAAGACACCATTTTGATTTGCCCGCCTGTGGTTTCGCAATTCGCCGCGCTCGGCGCTTTAAAAGTGGGCCGAACCTATTGCGAAAATCATTTAAATGCTTTGGCCGATGTGCGCGCTTTTGCGCGGCGCGAATTGCAAACCATCAGCGAGTTTTGCGATGTGCCGCAGGCGCAAGGCGCCTTTTATTTTTTGCCGCGCATTCACAGCGATAAAACACCGCTGGAACTGGTGGAGCAATTGATTCGTGAACACGGCGTTGCGGCCATTCCGGGCACGACTTTTGGGTTGGATAATTGCTATTTGCGCCTTTCCTATGGCGCTTTGCAGCCCGCAACGGCGCGCGAGGGCATCGGACGATTGGTGCAAGGCTTGAAAGCGATTTTGCGATGAAAATTTACGGCGTCCAACTCGATATTCAATGGGAAAACAAAGCAGCCAATTATCGGCGCGTGCATGAGTTAATGGAAAAAGCCGCGCCTGAAGCCGGCTCGCTGATTGTGCTGCCCGAAATGTTCGCCACGGGCTTTAGCATGAACGTGGCGAATGTAGTTGAAAACAGTGCGGAAACCGAACGATTTTTACAAGATTTAGCGCGCGAATTTTCGGTAAATATCTTGGCGGGCGTCGCCGTTTCGAATAGTGATGAAATGGGCCGCAACGAAACGATTTTTGTAACGCCCCATGGCGAAGAAGAGCGCGGAGCGCGTTATTGCAAAATGCATCCGTTTACTTTCGGCGGCGAAAGCGCGCGTTTTGTGCGCGGCGAAAAAATTTGCTCTTTCCTTTGGCAAAATTTTAACGTTGCGCCGTTTATTTGCTACGATTTACGCTTCCCCGAAATCTTTCGTAGGGCCACCAAAAACGGCGCCAATTTATTTTGCGTGATCGCCAATTGGCCTTCGCCACGCGAAGCGCATTGGCGCGCATTGCTTTTGGCGCGCGCCATTGAAAATCAGGCGTATGTTATCGGCATTAATCGCTGCGGCGACGACCCGAAATTGCACTACAGCGGGCGCTCTCAAATTATTGATCCGCACGGCCAAATTTTAGCCGATGGCGGCAGCGAAGAAGGCGTTATCAGCGCCGAAGTAGATTTAGCAGCGCTGGAAACCTATCGCCGCGAATTTCCCGTGCTGGCGGATATGAAATTTTGAAGTGTGATTTTATAAGTTCAAAAACAACAAAACGCAAAGCGAAAAGCCTTGCGTTTTGTTGTTTTGTGAATCAGTTTCAATCGGGATACTTTGCCAATCGGTCTTTGATGCTTTTACGAATGTTGTAACCCGGTGGTAAGGCACTAAGAAAAGCGCGTTTGGCTTTAGCTGCTTTTGCTTTATCCTTCAAATCAACATCGTAAATGGAAAACAAAGCAAAGGCCACATCGGCTGACTTTGGATCAAGCTTCAGCGCAATCTCATATTGGGCTGCTGCTTGTTGATGAGTAACCACTTTGTCGTTCCACTTACCCTTGTTGTTGGCGGCAAATTGCAGAACTTGTGCAAGCTGTTTATTTGGAAATGCAAGCCGAGGTGCTAACACTACAGCTCTATGTAGCAAATCTAAGCCTGCATCATATTTCCAAAATACATAACCAGTTCTGAAGCCTTCTAAGGTGTAAGGCAACCAGAGTTTTGGAGCGAGTGTTTTGGCTTTTTGTAAAGCAGAGTCACGAATTTGCTTTTCTTGCGGCGTTCGTTCCCGAATTGTGCCAGTGCGCTTGCGAACTTGATACAGTGAAGCATCGTAAACAAAAGCGTAAGCGGCCAGCACAACAGCGTTATTCGGTTGTTCGCGTCGCATCTGGTCAATCGTTTTAAACGCCGTTTCCACTTGTTTCGATTCAATGGAACGGCGAATCAGCTTTACCAATTCTTCTGCGTCTTTGTCGTTGCGGCGCAACTCTTTTTTCAAGTTGTCCGGCGCAATCTTCATAAAAATCGGGTCGAAAGTTGGCGTTTGCCCTTGCACTGAAGGTGAGGACAAACCAAGGCACGACATCATTAGGCAGAGTGCCGATGAAAGAAATGAAATCTTGTGCATAGCCCCTCCTCAATCTGGTGTCCCATCGCCGTTAAAGTCGTCGATTTCGTATTCCGGTGACCAATTCCCAAACTCTGTTACTGAGCCGGGGCTGAGATCATCATAAGACGGGGTATAAGCACCGTCAGTTCGTGCTGGATTTTTGTCCCAGCCCGACTCAACGTAATGATCTACCAGATAATTTTTTCGATACCAATCCAATTCGATGTAAAAGTATCGCTGCTTGCCTTCACTGACTTGCGCGCCCACACCGAATTCGGTGCCATAGGACTTGCTCCATGTGTGACTGGCGTCTATACCAAAAGTGAAGAAATCTTCAATAGTGAAGCCACCACTGGCACCTATAGTATCACTTTCTTCAGTGTAAATCGTGCCGGTGAAAGTAGCATCTCTTGGCCCTGCTCCTACCTCCGCTTGTTGCCAAAAATTACCTACAGATGGACCCGGTGGGAACTGTTTAGTTTGCAAGTCAAAAGGGTTGCCGGAATCGGTGCGCAAATTTTCCCATTCTTCATGACACATCAAGTTATACAGTGGTGATGCTTGCGCCCCATCAAGGTCCCATGCATTATACCGAATGAACTTTGTCTTGTTGGCAGGAGATGGCTCAACATTTTCCCATTTTCCCGCACTGTTTTTTCGTTTACCTCCATGAGGAATATCCACAGCATTAACATCCCAATCCGTAGGCAAGCCCGGTGGGTTCCAACTCCATGCCAATTGATTCGGGTCGGGCATCCACAACCAATTGCCGCTAAATTCTGGATAAATCACTTCATAATTTATCCTCATCGTATAATCACTTAAGGTTGCTGGGATAGGAGCCGAATAGTCTTTGTAAGACCACGTTGTATGCCCATATGCGTCGCCTTTGGTATCAATCCATTCATCTTTCAGTGGGTCAATGGTTACACCTGGAGTTCCCTGTAATTTAGGTGTAGGAGAGCCTTGGCGATGAAGTTTCACATTGCGGTCATCGGGCAAGGCTTTGAAAGTAAGTTGGCTGCTCACACCGGCATTGGCAGTGCCGTAGTAGTTGCTTTGACCAGAATAGTTGGTGGTCGCATGAGAAGTCGTGACAATTTTGTTGTCCGCGTTGACTTGTCTTGTTACTTCGACTGTTTCGGAGCCGGCAGCCACGCGCAGCAACTGCTTATCCTGCAAGCTGACGGTTTGATTGATGGCAATTTCAGGGGTGATCCACTGGCGCTTGCCGTTGTCCAAATGCGCCTCCCATGTGTAAGTGATGTTGCCATTGGTTTGAAGGTAACTTTGTGAAGTCGCGTTGGAGCTAATCAACAAGTCCAAATAGGCTGGTGGCGGATCGGTTGTCAACGTTTGACCCTGCGTGGGAATCCATTTAAAAACAGCCGTTAGGTTGCCTCCGCTTTTCGCCGAGACGGTGAAGCTGGCGCCGGTTCCGCTGCCTTGTTTGGAAGCCGTAGCACTTTTAACAATGCCGTTTGGCGCATCGGCGGCAGCCACAGGCGACTCCCAGATTTGCGGGCTTTGGGTCATGGTGGCGGGAGACCACACGTTTTGACCGTTTAGATCGTAGTGATCTAACACCCAACTGCCAGCGTGGGCAGGAGTAAATACGGCCCCTGCGAGTAGAACGAGGCCGGTCAATCCGGCTTGGGCGCTGCGTTTTGATCGCAGCGCGCGAAACTGTCTGTGTGACTGTTTCAGGGGCACCATCTCCTAAATAAAATATACGGCGGGGAAAGAATTGTATCCGGATATAACAAAAGTTATTGCCAGACAGCAAGCGTATAAGGGCAATGAATGTGCCCAAATATTCACAACAGTAAATTTGTTTTTATCCCGATTTGTTGAGGTATCTGCTTTATATTGCGGGTCGGTTAAACTGAGCGCCAGCTTTGATAGCTGCTAATCCATTGAAATTTCGCCTGCAAAGGATGTGTTATGAGCGGCGACTACCCCGCTGAATCGGTTTTGAAATCTTTGCTTGTGCCTACGGATCCGCACGAAGCGGTGGTGCATTACGAGCGCTTATTACGCGAGCAATCGGCGCATCTTGACTTGTTGCACGAAGATTTGCAGCTTGCGCGTGAATTGCAGCAGGCGATGTTGCCGCTGCAATATCCCACATTCCCCCATCAGTCCGCCCCGCAGGACAGCGCGTTTTTGTTTCATCATGCGTATCGCGCCACCGAAGCCATCGGCGGCGATTTTTTTGCGATTTTGCCGCTTTCAGAAACGCTGGTCGGCGTGTTTTTGTGCGATGTTATGGGGCATGGCGTGCGCTCGGCACTCGTCACGGCGATGATTCGCGCCATGCTCGAAGAACTCAAGCCTTTGGCGCACGAACCGGGGCCGTTGCTCAATGAACTCAATCGCGATTTAAGCGAGATTCTGCGCCGCGCCCGCACGCCGGTTTTTACCTCGGCGTTTTATTTGGTAGCCGATGCCGAAACGGGTTTGATGTGCTACGCCAACGCCGGACACCCGATTCCCATGCATGCCTGTCGCCGCGAACGGCGCGTTATCGAATTAGATTGCGAAACCTCTTCTGGCCCCGCTCTGGGCATGATTGAAGATGCCGATTACGAAACCCACGAACTGCAATTGGCACAGGGCGATGTGATGTTTTTGTTCACCGATGGTTTGTTTGAAATCAAACGGGCCGACGGCGAAGATTTTGGTGTCGAACGGGTGTTGAGTAGCTTGGAGCAACGCATAGAAAAGAATGCTCAGACGCCGCTTCCAGAGTTATGCGATGGTGTTTTGCAAGATGCCATTGCTTTTGCCGGTGAATTAGATGATGACTTGTGTTTCGTCGCGCTGGAGATGGCGCGCGTGGGCGTGCATTTTCAAGCCGGACGCGATGATGTGACCGGCCTTTACGACGCGAATTTTCTGCATGAATCCATCGAACGCGAAGTGTCGCGCGCCGAGCGCAAAGGTTATCAGGTCGGTGTGATCGCTTTGGATTTGGTCGGCTTGGAAGCGTTCGCCGCGCAACACGGCCAAAGCGCCACCGATGAACTATTGCGCGAATTTGGCGCGCTCTTGCATCGTTGCACGCGCCGTTCGGATATTGCCTGCCGCGTGCGGCCCACCGGCTTTACCTTAGTGCTGCCCGAAGCCTCGATTGCCAGCACCGAACGCAAAGCCGCGCAGATTCGCGAATGGATTACCACGCAAGGCCGCGCTTATTTTGAAGATCGCCAGTTGTCATTAGCTTTGGGCCTCGCTTCTTTTCCGCAACATGGCGCCACAGCAGAGGCCATTGTGCAAGCCGCAACTGCTGCCATGAACGAAGGCAATTTGCTTGATTAAGCAACTATAAGAAACACGGATAACAGGTTTTAGGTTTCAGCAGCGGGTCCCTGTGAATTGTTTTCGTCTTTGCGTAAGATGAATTAAGAATGAAGGAAAGTTTAAATGCGCGCTCACAGACCCGGTGACATTTTAGTGGTGGATTCCAGCGATCCCGGAGGCAATGCCCTTGCGGGCACGCTACGCACTATGGGGCATAACGTTGCCGTTTGCCAGAGCAGCGAAGCCGCGCAATTTCAGTTGGAGCGCGAAGTTTTCGATGTGGTTGTGTGCAGTCAGCAATTGAAAAGTCAAAGCGGCGCGCACTTGTGCCAACTTATCAAAAGCAGCGAGAAATTTGGCACTCCTCTTATTGCCTTGCTCATAGATGTATCGGTGCCGGATGCCGAAGCCGCCGAAGTTTTGGCACGCCAGCAAACAATAGATGCGCCAGATAACGAAACTCCCTTGCCAGATGATGTCATTTTAGTTCCGTTGCGCCTTGAAATGCTGGCGGCGCGCTTGCTCGGCTTGTTGCGGATGCGGCGCTACCTCGAAGAAAGCAAAAATGCTATTGGCGCGTTGATGCAAACTGCCGAGGGCATCGAAGAACAAGATCGCTCATCCAAAGGCCATTGCAAGAGACTGGCAGTTATGAGTATCGAGTTGGGTTCTGTTTTAGGCTGCGACGATTGGGAGTTGACTTCTCTGGAGCGCGGTGCTTATTTGCACGACATCGGCATGGTGGCCATTCATGGCGCGCTGACTCATAAAATTGGCAATCTATCGCCGTCGGAAATGGAACACCTGAAATCGCACACTATTCGCGGTGAAGAATTATGTCGCCCCGTTGCCGCTCTGAAGCCGGTTTTGCCGATTATTCGCAGCCATCATGAGCGCGCCGATGGCACCGGCTATCCCGACAAATTAAAAGGCGACGAAATTCCGCGTTTAGCCCAGATTTTCGCGATTCCGCACCTTTACGAAGCCCTGCGCCTCTCACGCCCTTATCGCGGCGCCATGTCCGAAGCGCCCGCCATCAGGATGATGCAAAACGAAGTCACAGATGGCTGCTGGAACGATTTCATTTTCACCGCTTTCGTCGAAAATGTGCTGCCCGGCCTCGACGAACGCCTCGATTCCATGCACATTTTATGGCCATAATAAAAACATTGGCTTAAAGAGCATTTCCTTTGCGCGGCTATTACTTCATTCAAAATCTCCTCGAACGTGCGCTATAAGGACGCCGTCTTTTGCCTCGGCCCCTTGCAATGGGGCTTTTATTTGCACAGACTTCGTGAAATCATTCACAGGAATGCGATTTATCGGGAGGAACAACGATGGCGACATTACAGTTACAGGGCAATTTGGCGCGCACTTTTGAAAAAGTGCGTCACAACGAAGGCGCGTGGAGCGGGCCTATCACGATGGAAAGCGGCGCGCAGTTGCAAGTGCCGCTGCCACTGAAATACACCGAAATGTCGCCCGATGAAATCGTGGTCGGCATCGCGCGGGCTAAGGAAATTCTCGGCTCGAAATTGGTGATTCTCGGTCATCATTATCAGCGCGAAGAAGTGATTCGCTGGGCCGATTTTCGCGGCGACAGCTTCAAATTGTGCAAAGACGCCGCAGCGCGGCCCGATGCGGAATATATCATTTTTTGCGGCGTGCATTTCATGGCCGAAAGCGCCGATATTTTATCGGCGCCGCATCAAAAAGTGATTCTACCCGACTTGCACGCCGGTTGTTCGATGGCGGATATGGCCGATATTGATCAAGTCGAAGAAGCGTGGGATGATTTGCAGCAAGTCTGCGCCGGGCAAAAAATCATCCCGATTACTTACATGAATTCGGCGGCCAATTTGAAGGCGTTTGTCGGGCGCAACGGTGGCTCGGTTTGCACCTCAAGCAACGCCAAAAAAATCATGGATTGGGCGCTCAAACCTGTGGCCGAAGGCGGCGCGGGCGGCGAAAAATTGTTGTTTTTTCCCGATCAGCATTTAGGGCGCAACACGGCGGTTTTGGAAATGGGTTTTTCGGTGGACGATTGTGTGGTTTGGGACCCGTTTGAAGATTTGGGCGGCCAAAACGAAGCTGCGTTGCGCCGCGCGCCGATTTTGCTGTGGAAAGGCCATTGTTCGGTGCATGGCACCTTTTTGCCGATTCATGTGGACAACGTGCGAGCGCGTTATCCAGGCATCCAAGTGATTGTGCATCCCGAATGCATTCACGAAGTTGTCGTCAAAGCCGATGCTTATGGTTCAACGGAGAAAATCAGAAACCTCGTCGAAGCCGCGCCCGCCGGAAGTGACATCGCCATTGGGACAGAGATTAATTTAGTCAGCCGTTTGGCGCTGGAATATCCCGATAAAAACGTGGTGTGCCTGAACCCGAATGTCTGCGTGTGTTCAACAATGTATCGCGTGGATGGCCCGCATTTGTTGTGGGTAATGGACAATTTGCTGGACGGCAAAGTCGTCAATCAAATCATCGTGCCGGAACCGATTGCCAGCCAAGCCAAATTATCGTTGCAAAGAATGCTCGATTTTGCTTGATCTTTCTGGAATTTTGAAAAAGCGGGGCTGAGGTCAGCCCCGCTTTTTCGTGTCAAACTCTGCATCTTCACAAACACAAAAGGAAACAACATGAATTATCGAGTTTTAGGACGCAGCGGTTTGGAAGTCAGCGAAATCAGCCTCGGCTGTTGGGCGATTGGTGGCCCGTCGTGGCGCGATGGCAATCCGGTTGGTTGGTCGGGCAGCGATGACAAAGAATCGCTGGATGGCTTGCGTCGCGCGTGGGGATTGGGCATCAATCATTTTGATACCGCCGATGTTTACGGCGACGGCCATTCGGAGCGCGTTTTGGGCGAATGGCTGCGCGAGGCGCCGCGCGAAAAAATGATTCTGGCCTCCAAAGTCGGCTGGTTTCGCGGCACCGCGAAAAACGCCATGGAATCCACTCATGTGCGGCACCAATTGGAGCAAACGCTCTTCAATCTCGGCACAGATTACATTGATATTTACTACTTTCACAACACCAATTTCGGCCCGCAAGATCAATATCTCGAAGGCGCCGCCGCGACGGTGCAACGCATGAAAGAAGAAGGCAAAATTCGCGTCATCGCGCAGTCGGCTTACTCATTCGCTGATTTTCAGCGCGTTTGTCCGGTCACGCAGCCCGATATTTTGCAGTTTCACTACAACGCGTTCGGCAGCGATTTTGACAAGCTGGGCAACCTCATCGAATGGGCGGACAGCCAAAATCTCGGCATGGTGATGTTCGGCCCCTTAGCGCAAGGATTATTGCTGGATAAATTCGATCCCGAAAATCCGCCGCAATTTGGCGAAGGCGACATTCGCGCGGGCAATCAAGGCTTCACCAAAGAGCGTTTAGTGGCCTTGCGCGAGAAATTACAGCCTCTGAAAGCGCGTTTTGGCGGAGAAGTAAATGATTTGGTGCGATTGGCGTTGCAATTTGCCCTTGCGCAGTCGGAAAATGCCTGCGTTATACCCGGCTTCAAAAACGCGCGCCAAGTGGAATCGAATGCCAGCGCCGCCGGTCAGCCACTTTCTGCCGAAGATGTGGAATTTGTGCGGCAAACTTTGCGTGGCTAACTTTGAACAAAGATTGAACACAAAGTGAACAAGCCGTTGAAAAGCAGTTGAGTGGCAAAAAAGGTTGCCTTTGGCGGCTTTTCAACGGTCTCGAAAGGCAAGGCGAGCGGAACGTAGCGTAAAGGGGGCGCGTCTGCGCCCCCTGTTGACGGAACGGGTTGACAAAAACTGACGGTTCCTGAAGAAACGCTTGATCTAAATGAAGCCCGCTATGAGTTGCGTCCCGCCCCTTTCTTTGTCGAGGTTGTATCCATGAATAGTCCCGTGATTTGCCAGAGCGTGCAATCGCAAATGGCCGACTTTAGTGCCGGTCAGTTAGCACCGGTAGAAGCCAATGCTTTTGAAGAGCATTGTGCCAAGTGCGCGATTTGTCAGCGTGAATGGGAAACTTTTCAAGGCACGTTGTTGCTACTTTCAGAATTGTGCCAGCCGTTTCCGTGCGAAGATGCATCCGAAGAAATGTGGGGCGTTTGCTCTGCCGATTGGATGATGCGTGTTGAAATGCATCGCACCAAAATGCCGTTGTGGGGTGCCATTCGTGGTTGGGCAATGCAGCAGCCTCGTTGGGGTTGGGTAGCGATTTCGGGCGCGGTGACTGTCTTTGTTGGCGTGTGGTTAATGTCTCCTTCTAATGCGCCGTCCGAAGCAGTCAATTTTGCCGCAGTCACTTCTGAAATTCCCGCCGATGGTGGCCCTTTGCGCATTTTCGATCAATCGCCAACAGTTGTTACGCAAAGCGGTCTGGGCATTTTCCCTTCGTCCTCCAATGCGCGCCGTGTGGAATTTAGCGTGCCCTCAGCGATGGCTTCTTCCGCTGTGGATTATCATACGCAGTCGTCCTTCGCTCCGTTTGTGGATCATGTCGGTAGCGGTTTGGTTTCATCGTCGTCGCCATTGGTAGTTAAGCAACCTGCCAATCAAGTTCCTGCTTCGCCAATTCCTGCTCCATCAATGGAGCAGCCTTTGAACAGTCAGTCGCTACCAACCAAGCAGTCCACAATGTCACCGCCGGTTTCGGCCCTGCTTTCTCCTACACCTACCTCGGCAATGCCAGTTGCGACACCAACTTTTGAAGCGTCCGTTAGCGAGCCTCGTTAAGAGTGTGCCAGCGGACGTTTTTTTGTCGCTTCTTACTCCTCATGCGCGCGATTTTTGGCCGATGCAGTAGCCTCTATGTGTTGTCCGTTTTAGTTTTGTTGATGGCTTTGCTGACATGGAGTTTGCGCCGCCAGCAAAAATTGCAAACGCGCCTTTTTGCGTTGCAAAGCGCGCCCGCTAAAGTCACACAAGACCAGCGCGTCACGCAGCGCGCCGTGGCGTTGCTTTATCAATCGCTTTTGGCCGACACGCATCTGACTTACACCGCCCTCACGCAAACGTGGGCCAATTACGGCGGCAAAACGATGCGCTCGCAGGCGCGCGTGGCGCGCGCTCCGCAAAAATTGGCGATTGAATACCTCAGTGGCGATAGGCAAGGTTTGCATACCGGCTTTAGTGAGCGATGGTTTTGGCGTCAGGAAAATAGCGGCGCTCTGGCGCGCCCTTTTGCGACGACGATGCCCGATAATTCCGAACTCGCCACGCGCCGTTTTGCCACTCTGCTCGAAAATTACGGTGCGGAGTGGCAAGGCAACGGCGAAGTTGATGGCCGCGCCGTAGAAGTCGTGGAATTGTGGCCCTTTCATCTCATAGACGGCGCACAGGGGCCGGGCAAAAAATTGTGGATTGACAGCGCGACGAACCTCGTTTTGCGCGTGGAAACTTACAATCATCAGCGGCAACTGGTGATGGATTCGGAATTGCGCGAGGTAAATTACAATCCACAATTTGCGCCCAATACTTTTAAAGAACCGCAAACTATTTTAGCCGACGCCGAAAACGAGCCGCTCATGGCACAAGACATGGGGCAGGATGCGCAGGCTGTCGCGCGCTCCACGGGCCTAATGCCACCGCGCTTGGAGCAAATCGATTTGCCGCCCGGTTTTCAACTCGAAGCAGTAGGAATGCATCATTGCACCGACGATAAAAATGGCTACGCCGCGTTGTCACAATACACCGATGGTTTGAACACATTAACGTTGTTTGCGATGAAAGAACGAGCGAAAGAAAAATCGTCCGGCGAACAAAGCTGCGAATTTGGCCCCGGTTCCGTTGTGGTTCATGATACGGCGCAAGGCTGCCTCATCGCTGTTGGTGATTTGCCGCCTGTGACATTGCGCCGCATGGTCGAAAAAGCCCACGTTGAAGTGGCCGCGAACCAATAAACTATCTCAAAGAACGCCAAATTCGCCAATTTAAGCGAACTTTTCTAAGAAAACTGGCGTAACTTGGCGTTGTTTTGCGTAATCTGCGTTCTATGGAATGCGATGTTTTTATGAAATATTCACTGCGTTTTTCCACTTTTTTGCTTGCCGCGCCGCTTTGCGCTTCATTTTTCACGCCGTTATCAGCCAAACCTCTCGATAAAGACGCGCCGCCGCCCGGCGCTACGGATAAAGAAATCGAAATGGGCAAAAAGGCCGCCGAGGCGTTGGAAAAAGACAAGAAAATTAAGTTTCTTGACGATAAAGACGCGGCCAACAAAGCTTTGATTGAAAAGCTCAACAAAATGGCGGAAGCACTCGGCAAGGCTTCGGCGCGGCCCGATATTAAATACGCGGTCAAAATCATTGACGACAAAGACATCAACGCTTTTACTTTGCCCAACGGCCAAATTTATTTTTACAAAGGCCTGATTGATTTCGCCAATAACGACGATGAAATTGCCGGTGTTATGGCTCACGAAATCGGCCATAACGCGCGACTTCACGCGCTGCGCGGCGAAGCTAAATCGCGCAAGTTGAGTTGGGTTGGGTTGGCCGCTATGTTGGCCGCGCTCGCTTCGGGACGCGATGGCGCGGGCGTCGCGCAAATGTCGCAATATCTGTTGATCGGCATTATGAACGGCTACGGCGAGGCTTACGAAAAAGAAGCCGACGGCGCCGCCGTGGACGAAATGAAAAAGACGCCTTACAATCCCGCTGCGCTGGTGACTTTTATGAATCGTTTGGGTTTTGAAGAGAAAGCGCACCCCGAAGTTGCCTTGGGCATTTTTCGCACGCATCCGCCTTCAGAAGAGCGCGCCGAAGCCATCAAAGCGCAGATGACCAAAGAAAAAATCGAATTCAATCCGCGCGATGTCAAAGGCGGGCGCGAAGCCAAAGTGGTGGACAAAAATAATTATTTTTCGATAGAACGTGCGGGCGTTTCGCTGTTTGAATTGGCCTTTACCGACGAAACCAAAAAAGCCGTGCAAAAGCGCGCCGATGCCGCCGCCGATGCGGTGAACAACCTCATGCGCGACAACGTGAAAATTCATGAAGTCCGCGCCGAAAATTTTGGCACCGAGGCGCGAATTACGGCGCAAGGTCAAGAAATCGTGGTTTGCACGGCGACTGATGCCGCTTTGCAAAAAATCTCGCCGCTCGCTTGCGCCCAAAAATGGCGCGAAAACTGGGGTCGCCTTTTTTGGAAAGAAGCCGTCGGCATGAGAACCAAAGATTCGTAGCGTGAAATTTTCGTTTAAACGCTGTGGCGAACGCCTAAACGGTTGCAATTTTCGTCTAAACGGTGCAATTTTCGTCTAACGGTTGCAATTTTCGTCTAAACGGTGCAATTTTCGTCTAAACGGTGCAATTTTTCTCTAACGGGTGCAATTTTCGTCCGCAGGCTGTCCCGAACGCCTAAACAGTGTCCCGATCATCTAAACGGTGGATTTTTCGCCTTCTCTGGCACAAAAGACTAAAATTTATCTCTGTGTCAACCTCGCAATTCATAACTTCAAAAACCCGCCAAATTGCCATCATCGGCGAGCCGATTGAGCATTCGCTGACGCCGCGCATTCAAAATGCGGCTTTGCGCGAAATCGGCGCCGATATTGCCAACGTGGCCTTTCGCGTAGCGCCACAAAATCTCGAAACCGCCGTGCGTGGCGCGCACGCGTTGGGTTTATTGGGTTTGATGGTGACAATTCCGCACAAAGAAAACGTGTTGGCTTTATGTGACGAACTCGACCAATCGGCGCGTGATATGAGCGCTGCAAATTTGCTGCATTTTCGCGGCGACGGCAAAATCATCGGTTATTCCAGCGATGGTTGGGCGGCGGTGAAAAGTCTCGAAGAAGAAGGCGCACTCGTCAGAAATTCGTGTATCGCCATTTTAGGCGGCGGCGGCGCGGCGCGCAGTTTGGCTCTCACTTTTGCGCGCGCAGGTGCCGCGAAAATTACATTGCTCAACCGAACTGTCGAACGCGCCGCAAAAATCGCCGCCGAAGTGGCCGGATTAGGAATTCAATGCCTTGCCGCGCCGTTGGACGAAACCTCTTTGGAAACTTATTTGGCCGACGCCGATTTGATCGTCAATTCCACGTCAGTCGGAATGCACCCGCACGAGAGCGAAACGCCACTGGATGCGCGTTTTTTGCGCGCCGGAACGACGGTTTACGACATCGTTTACAATCCGCTCGAAACGCGCTTGTTGCGCGAAGCAAAAAACGCGGGCGCCAAGCCCGTTGACGGCCTTGGAATGCTGATTTACACCAACATCCGCGCCGTTGAAATCTGTGCTGGACTCACCATTTCTGCCTCAACTATGCGCGCCGAAGCCTTACGCGCGTTTAATGAACAAAGAAACTAAGCACAAAAAAGTCGCAAAAGAATTGAATTCTTTTGCGACTTTTTCGTGGCTAACGATTTGAGGTTTTACGCAGGCTGATTAATGGCCGAGAGTTGCCACTCGCCGCGTCCGCGCGGGCGCGTGAAAGTCCAGTATTCGCTGAACTGCGTCGGGTTGTTGGGGTCGCCATCGACGACTTGGCCGTTGCGTTCGGTGTAATCAATCAGGCGGGCGTTGATGTTGGCCGTCGCGTATTCGATGTTGCCTTCTTGCCACGCTTCGCTGATGTCGAACGAGCGCATGACAATGTTCTTGATAATGTTGCGTTCCTGGCGGCGCTCCATCTCCATCAAGTCGTTCACCATTTCGTTATACATTTCGGGCGTCGCCGCGTTCATCAAGATCGAGCGGTCACCGGCAGAATACGCTTCTTGAATCTGAAAAAACAGACTTGATAGCGTGTCCTGTAGCTTTTGGTTCGACATGGACGGGTCTTCCAATGAAATCGCTGCCAAGCCTTGTTCGCGCGTTTGCGTATTCACGCCCGCGCCGACATTATTGGGGGCATTCGGATCGTTATACGAATTGCCGAAACCATTGCCTCCAAAGCCGCTGTTGTTCGGGCCATTGCCGCCGAAAACGCCGCCTCCGCCAAAATTGTTATTTCCGGCTGTGATCGGGCCGCTGCGGCCTTTGAAAAACTTCATTGCCGCCATGACCAGCATGAATGCCACGCCCGCCAACAAGAGCAACATAACGATGCCGCCGCCGCCGTTCATACCGCCAAAGGCATTCATGAGCATCGAACCGATAACGGTGCCCGCAATGCCGCCCAGCAAGCCACCCAAAAGCGGATTGCGCTGCAACCACGAGCCGCGATTGTTTTGCAGGCTGTTATTGGGGTTATTGATCTGACTGCGCGGCGTGCGCGTGCTGTCCATTGGCTGCATCCGGTTGCCTTGTTGACCATTGTCGAAAGTGCGCGAACCGCGCGAACCGAATGAGCGCGAAAATCCGCCGCGCGCACGGCCTACGCGCGCTTCGGCAGCTTCGATTAAGATGCCGCCTGTCAGAAAGCCAATTGTTGCCAGCGCCACAAGGCGCATATGGCCGATTCGTTTAGTCCAACTTGTAAACATTTTGCCTCCAAAGACTGTTATTCGCTGTTGCGAATTGGTTTTTGCTGCTCGGAAAAGCGCTTTGAAAAACAAAAAAGGCGCAAGACCTCACAAATCGGGCATTGGCCCAACTTTGTGAAGGTCTTGCGCCTTAGATTTCTCTGTTGAGTTTTCTAAAGTAACAGGACGAGCGCGTTGTGGCGCTGTATTGACGACCCTGTTCACCAATTTCTTGGCCGCTACTCCCCTTCCGAAGCAACACTATAATTTTACACAAATGGGTCTTAGATTTCAAGGTTGGGATGCCGGTTTTTAGTGTTAGCGCTTCGCACGGAAGCGTTAATCCGGCCCTCAACCTTTGCCAACCATTTCGTATTCGGGCAGTGGATTTCCTCCGGCAGCGGCTCTAATCGTTTGATCTACGATAGCGCCTAATTGCTCGCTCGAACCTTCGTAAACACGCGAGATAGCACCTTACACATCCACTAAAACCAAAGTCGGCACGCGGACCAAGCCAAAATTGACGCGCGCGGTTTTATCGGCATCAACAGCCAAAGGAATGGTGAGATTGGCATTTTGCGCGAAGCGTATCGCGCTTTCGGGCGTGTCTGAGCCGACAACAACGCCTTGCACCGGCACATCAATGCCCATTGTTTTCAAATGCGAAAAAACTTTCGCCAAGCGCGGCATTTCCACTTGGCACCACGGGCAAGTGCTTTTGAAAAAATTCAACAAAACCGGCTGGCCTTTGAACGATTGCAAATCGAATTCTTGGCCATCAAGTCCGGTAATTTTCAAATCCGGCGCCCGGTGGCCGGCTGTGAGTTCTGCCATGATTCTCCTCAGCGAAGGCCAATTTAAGGCTTTTACGCGGCCAAAAACGATTCACTTAAGGTGTTTACAGAGAAAATGCCGTGCCAAAGTCTTGCGTGCCTTTGCGGAAAAATAATGCAAAGAGTTCTGTTGATTAGCCAGTAAAAGGTCGTTGCTGTAGGAGGCCTTTATCTTCGTTGATAGTGAGTATTTGATTGGCCGCAATGTTATTCAGACGCGTTATATGGCCGCTGGGCCAAAGAACATTCATTTTTTCTATTTGCTTCAGTTGGCCCAGACCAATAGTAAGTGGCAACTCACTTTGGGACAGATAGGAAGAGCCACTGTGCACCGTGCGCCGCAGGTGTTCGTTGCTGCACTTCACCACCGCGCCGATGCCGTCGCGGTTGCTTTTTGTGCCTTGCAGCACCAAACGAATCGCGTTGTTTTTGTTGCCTCCATCGTTACGAATCAATAGAGCGGGACCACCGTTGGTTGTCAAAATCATATCTTCGTCCCCGTCCAAATCAATGTCGGCGTAGGCTAAACCGCGCCCAATGATCGGCTGGTTCCATACCTCGCCGCATTGCGCGCCAATATCTTGAAAACGCAATATTTCTTTTTGCGCGGTGGCGACTTTTACGCCAATGCCCGGCACCGCGCCAATGCCTTGATTCCGTAGCAGCAAAGGGCGCTCGGCGTAAGTGACGCCCGATTCATGGATATGAATTGAAGCGTTAATATGGCCGTTAGAAAGTGCGATATCGGGCCAGCCATCATTGTCATAATCCACAAAAACGCAGCCGAACATCACCGAATACAAACTGGGCGTCCCTGCCCCGGAAACAGCAGCGATGTCAGTGAAAAGGCCATTGCCGCGATTGTAATAGAGTCCCACCATTTGCCGCGCAAAGTTGCCGATGGCGATGCTCTCACGGTTGGAATGATCAATATCGGCGGCGTCTATGCCCATGCCGCCGCGTGGCTCGCCTTTGTCATCAAAAGCAAGGCCCGACTCCATGCCCACTTCGCTAAAGGTGCCGTTTTTATTGTTGCGATAGAGGTAATTGGGTTCGGTATCGTTGGCGACAGCCATATCCGGCCACTTATCGTCGTTATAATCGCATAACGCGATACCGAGTGCTTTGCCTTGAAGCGGCGTTGGTAATCGGTTGGGAACGTTTTGCCAGTGAATCCCGGCATAATCTCCAATCTCAACAAATTTGCCGTTTAGCTGATGATAAAAATGGCTCACTTGTCCCTCATAAAGATCGGGCCTGACATAGCCTTTATGTTTTCCATCGGCGCTACCGTAAACATCAATATCCGGCGACCATTTCACATAGCGACACACGAAAAGATCAAGCTGGCCGTCCTTATCGTAATCCAGCCAAGCGGCACTTGTGCTCCAGCCAGAACCTTGCACGCCAAGCGGCCCGGCCACTTCGTCGAAATGGTCGCCTCCCCGATTACGAAAAAGATAATTGCGGCCATACGAAGTAATGTAAATATCGGGACGACCATCGTTGTCATAATCTGCGACAGCGGCACCCATGCCATACATTTCAATATCAAGTCCCGACCCTTTGGTCTTATCGGTAAATGTGCCGTTGCGATTGTTATGATAAAGTGCGCCCACAGTTCGACCCACTGGACGATGTGGCGGAATCAGCTTGGTTGGAGTTTTTATTTCAGGGTGATTTTTTTTGAAATCGCGGGTTTCCTGTCGTGTCCAACTACTACGTTGATATGCGGCCAGTTCTGTTTTTGTCCATTCGCGGCTGTTGACAAAGAAAATATCCTGATAGCCATCGCTATCGTAGTCGAGAAAAGCAACGCCACTGCCCATCGTTTCGGGCATAAAACTCAAACCAAAAGCGCCGTTGTTATGCTTGAAACTGATACCCGCTTGCTGCGTTATGTCCTTGAATTGAACAGCAATCGCTGCAGGGGCTGCCTTTTGAGCATTACTCGCTTGTTGAGCGGAATTGTTGACAGATTTTTGACAACCACCAAGTGCAATAAGGAGGAAAAGCGCGACAAGCAAAGTAATTCGCATTGATTTTTTAGCTTCTATGCGGCCAAAAACGATTCACTTAAGGTGTTTACAGAGAAAATGCCGTGCCGCGCGTGAATATAACGGCAGGCGGCGCGTAAATCGTGGTTGGAAAGCGCGTTTTGGCGCTTGGAACGGCGCAAAATACCGCCGCGATCACGACATTGATTGTCCCATTTCACCGTGCGCACTACGTTGTCCGTTGTAATGACCAAACATAAACCGCGCAGGCGGTCGCACTTTTTTTCGTGTTCTGTGTTTTGCAAAGCGCGGTCTGTCAGAAGCAAAACCCAATTGCCGTGGCTGCGGCGACGTGTGCCGCAATTGAGCGCGATTTGTAAGTCATTCAAATCAATACCGCGTTGACTCAAACGCGTCCGGGCGTGAAAACTCAGGTGCAGGTCGTTGACATTGTGCGGCACTGCAAAGCCTTCAAATTGGTCGTTCATGGCAAACTCTCCCTTTATTGTTAGTGATTCGTCCGTGCGCCCTGCATTGTGACTGAAAAGTTAATTTTCTTTCGATTGTCACAATCCGTCAAGGCCGCGCGAAATTTATCAGGAAAATAAAATTGCACCGAGCGAAAGGAGCGCGCTCACTAACTCATGGAAACGAGTTCTGCCGTTTTAGCTAACGCATTAGCCGCACCAGATTTGGCCGCTTTAAAAGCCGCGCACGATGTGCCCGCCGCGCCGCCGGAATTGCAAAGCCGTCGCGCGATTTTGGAAAAGGCCTTTGATGAAGATCGCGACTTTTTACTGCGCGTTATCGAAAAATATGTGGCGCATCCCGGCATTGCCTTATCGTGGCAGGAAAAACGCGAAATGGCGCTGGATGTTTACACGGAATTGTTCGTCGAAGCGATGAAAACTTTGGAAAAATTCGACCCCAAGCGTTCGCCGCGTCCGTGGCTGCTCGGCCTTGCCAACAATGTCGTCCTGCGCAAAAAACAAGAGCGTAGTAACGACTTCAAACGCGCCGCGCAAAACGTGCAAATCAAAAGCGATGACGAGGCCAGCGACGCCGAATTTTTTGATCGCTTAACGGCTGCCAGCCGCCAGTATCACGAACTGGATTCGCCGCTCGAAAAGCAAGCAGCACTTGATGAAATTTTGTGTAATGTCAGCGAAACCGAACGCGAAATTTTGCTGCTTTCGATTGTGTATAGCTTGCAAAGCGAGAGCGTCGGCGCGCAGCTTGGCATCAGCGCCGCTGCCGCGCGCAAGCGTTTGCAGCGCGCTTTGGAAAACTTGCGCGCCGATTATTTCAAGCGACTTGCTCTTCAAAATTCCGTAACGGAGACGTTATGAACCAATTTCAATCTTTGTTCGACGAAGCCAACGCCGCGCGCGAGAAGGCCGTCTTTTTGTATTTTCGCGCTCTTGAACGTGGCGACCACGAGACAATAGCGCGCATTTGGAAACAAGCCGAAAGCGACGAAAAACTCGAAGCGATGATTTACGAAGGCCATCAACTCGAAATCGCCGAAGTCGAGGCGCAGGAACGTGAAACAGCAGCCCAAACTCTGGTCGGTGCGCTCGAAAACGCCTTTCCCGGCAAGGTTTTACAGTCGCCGGAGCCAGTTTTTCACGAAGTGCCGCCTTTAACCGTCGCCGATGTCGCGGCGCGCTTGCAAACCGATGAAAGTGCGCAGGGAAATTTGATTTCCGTGCCCGCTGACCGTAGCGCGTTGCAACAACTTTCGCAAATGCGCGACGAAAATTTGCCCGCGCGCCTCACGCCGCGCCACTTGAAAAATTTGTTTGCGCAACTCGGTTTGCAAACCACGCAGCGCTTTCAGGAGCAGTTCAAAGAAGCTGCCGTTTTCTTGCGTATAGGCCGGGGACAAAGCGCATATCTCGCCGCCACACGCAGCGCGCGTTCGCGCAAGAAAGAACCAGAAGCGTCAGCACCCGGCCAAAGCGAGAACAATTTATGAGAGATAATGCCCTTTTGGAATTGCAAAATCTGAGCATCTCCGAATTGATTCAACGCCTTTACGAAGACGCTGAGGTGTCCTTTCCAACGCCTGCGCGCCCGATTGCGCCACTGCATCGCTTGATTGACGGACAAGGTTTGAATCAGGCTGAATTAGCGAATTTATGCTCGCGCAATGCGATGGATTTTTTGCTGAGGCGCGGCGGCTTACAAGAAGCGTGGCTTGAAGCCAACCGCGAACCGTTGGCTGGTTTTCTTTACGCTAATTCCGGTGGCGGCTGTTTGTTTGTGCGGCGCGAAGACCCGGTTTCTCGCCGTCGTTTTTCTGCCGCGCACGAATTGGGGCATTATGTTTTGCATTTGCCGCGCGTTTTGGCCGAGGCGCATTTGCGCGGCGAAAGCGAAGTGGAACTCGTCGAAGTTTTGCCGATTGCAACTAACCCCGAAGCCGACGAATTATCGAAAGGCGAACTGATTTTGCAAAACCATGCGTCTTTGCCACCCTTGGACGAAATGGAACACGAAGCCGATAGTTTCGCGGGCGAAATTTTGATGCCCGAAGCCATTGTGCGCGCCTTGGCGGCGCCGTTTATTCCACATTGCAGTGACATAGATTTAGCGCGCCGTCTGTCGGGCGAAATGCTCGTTTCGCGTGCCGCCATGATGGTGCGGCTGCGCCATTTAAGTTTGCTGCGCGGCGAAACAGCGCTGTTGAATTAAAATAAAGATAACGGAATTTGAACCACGGATGAACACAGAGAAACACGGATTGTCTGAGTGGTCTTAGAGCATTTGCAGAGAATACAATTTTCAAGAAAAATCTCCACTTTATCCGTGTTTCTCTTTGTTCACCCGTGGTTAATTTCTTTGTTCTGTCATCATATACAGCAAGCATCGGAGACGCATGACAAACGCATCCAACGAATTTTCACAGACCAATTTTTCGCCGCAGGGCATGGAATTTTTGCGGCGCTACGGCGCGCGACGCGTGCGCGAATTTGCGCCGCAACCCGAATTGCTGACCGATTCCAACCCGCTCGTCAACGAAAAAGAAAAAGTTGATCTCGATTACGAAACCAAAATATCTGATTGGGCGCCGCGCGATTTGCCGTGCGAATATCCCCCTGATTGGGCGCAAGGCCCGCAGCGTTTTGTGGACGGCAAAGATGTGGGCCGCACTGTCGCGTGGCTGCAAAGCGAAGAAGGTTATCCGATTCCGGTTCGCCTCGCTGAAGTCGGCGCCATAGCGCTGCGCGTGGTTGAAGCGAATGGCAAACAAGAACTACGCCGCGAATGGAACAAAGTCGAACGCGTTGTGGCGTTCATGGCCGACTTATTTCCGTGGCACGAAGTCGAAGAATTTGCCTATGCTTTGCAAGGCACCGGCTTTCGCTTGCTGCCGGTTTATGTTGGTGATGAAGATGGCGAGGGGCCGCTGAATTTTTTCGATTTTGAAAGTATGCGCAAGCGCACGGGCGATAGCTCGAAAAACGAAATGCTGCGCCTCGAACGCGAAGCGCTCGGACAAGATAATCAAACGCCGTCGCTGGTTGATGGCAGCCTTGAAGCGCACTCAGCGGGCTTTCACGAAAGTGACCCGATTGTTGGCCTTGTGAAAACGCATTCGCGCAACTATCTCAATGCCGATGGCTGGCGCACTTACTATCAATTGGAGCCATGCCAGCGCACGCCCGCCTTCAGCGTTCCGGGCCGCGACAGGCGCGCTTTAGATATTATTTCGTGGTATGTTCGTCTTGATGGTGCGCGCGGCGAACTGCCCAATTATGGCGTGGTGCGCGTCGAAGTGCCCAAGCCGTTTTTTGAAGATAAAGGCAAAGATTGGACATATTTAGACCGCGTTTCCAAACTCATTTGTAATTATCGCTGCCGCGATGCTGGTTATGGCCGCGCTGCCATCTCGATTCATCCCATCCAACGCGCCGAAGAAAGTTTAGGCGCGCTCTTCACGCAAAGCGACACGCTCATCAGCCGCTTTTATCATCTGACCGGCTTATAAAAATGCGGAATTTTGATTTCCTACTCCGCATTCCGCATTTCACACTCCGCATTTGAATCATTCTTCATCGGGAAATGTAATTTGCACCAAGGGAATCACGCGTCCGCGATTGACTTGTTGGCCGTCCTCAAATTTCCACAAATCGTAGTAAGCGCAGCGGCGCGCGTTGGGGAAATCGCGGCACACGTTGGGGCGCGCTTCGTATATGGTGCAGCCGCGCGTTTTCTCATCGAGAAACTTGCAGGTCTCACCTAATAAATCATCTTGGCGGCGGCGCATTAAGCGTTCGCCATCAATGGTTTTTGTGAAGCGTTTTTCGGCCTGCGTAAAAGTAATTTCATAATGCGCAGCCATACGCTCGACATCGGAATCTTCGACAATCACGCGACCATAAATACTGCAACAAAACGCCGGACACTTCTCGCAATCGTATGAGGCTTTCTTCTTCTTTTTCTTTTTGGACATGACGTAAATTATTTGAAATTTCTGGCAAAAAACCTTGCTTTCACAAGGAAAAACCGCGAAGACCGAATTTCGATCTTCACGGTTTTTATGGGTCGTTGACAGGTCGTTACGACAGCAAAACAGCGTTTACTTCTTGCCTTTTTTGGCAGGAGCCTTTGCTGCGGGTTTGGCTGCTGGCTTTGCCGCCGGTTTAGCTGCGGGTTTGGCTGCGGGTTTGGCTGCGGGTTTGGCTGCTGGCTTGGCCGCAGGCTTGGCCGCAGGCTTGGCCGCAGGCTTCGCTGCTGGTTTAGCTGCTGGCTTGGCCGCCGGTTTAGCTGCTGGCTTTGCCGCCGGTTTGGCTGCTGGCTTCTTTGGGGCGGCTGCTTTTGGAGCGACCTTTGGAGCGGCGGCCTTTGTCTTCGGTGCTGCTTTGGGGGCGACGCTCGCGGTTTTCTTCTTGGCCGGAGCGGTCGCTGCTGCGACGGGTTTCTTCTTCGTAGCCATTCTTCTGCCTCCTGTTGATTAACGCAACTCTTTGGTTTTTGAAGCCGTTATCAAGCGGCTTGCACTGCGTTGTTTCGATTGCATTGTGGCTGTGATGTGAACTGTGATTTTGCGGTTGTTGCGCAACACGTTCGGCCACTACGATTAAGACTTCGAAACGTTCAAGTTGCGTGAATTGCCGTTAATTATAAAGAAGCTAAGTTGGCAATGCAACCAATGCGTCCTTTTTTTTGAAATTTTTATGAAGTTTTTTTTCTTTGTTTATTTTGTGGCCTCATCCAACAATTCGATGGGATGTTTAATCACAACATCAACGTCAAATTTTTTCGCGCCGAGACGGATTTGCATGGCGCATCCGGGGTTGCCCGTCACCACGATTTGCGCTTTTGTTTGCTCGATGTTTTTCATCTTACGCTCCAGCAAACGCATCGCCATTTCGGGTTGCGTGATGTTGTAAGTCCCCGCCGAGCCGCAACACATTTCGCTTTCGCCGAGCGGCACGATTTCGATGCCCGGAATCAAGCCCAGTAAGGCGCGTGGCTGCACGCGAATGCCTTGCCCATGCGCCAAATGACAGGCATCGTGGTAAGTGAGGAGTGAGGAGTGAGGAGTGAGGAGTGAGGAGTTTGTGGCGTCTGGTTCTTGTGCCAGTTGTTGATTTTCTTTTTCGTCGGCGATGTTTTGATTCAACGCTTTCAACGTCGAAGCGCCCGCAAGATTGGGCAGCACTTCGTGCGCTTCAACTGACAGCTGACACCTGACTGCTGATTGTTTTTTCTCCATCCATTCCGCGAGGCGCGTTTTATATTTTTCTTGTGCTAAAAATTCGCTGATGTCTTGCACCTTTTCCGAAAAGTTTTTTGCACGACTTTCCCAAACTTCATCGCCTTTGAACCAACCGGGATATTCTTTGAGCGCCGCGCCGCAACCGGCGGCGTTGATGATGATGGCATCTAAGGCACCGTGGTCGCGCTCGTAATTTTCAAAGGCTTCGATATTGTTTTTCGCAAATGCTTTAGCGGTTTCGATGGCGCCGCTATGCGCGTGCAGGGCGCCGCAGCAACCCTGCGTTTTGGGCGCGGCCACATCGCAGCCGGCTTTGCATAAAACGCGCGCGGTGGCGGCATTAATCGGCGATTGCATCACCTGCATCACGCAGCCGGTTATCATGCCGACGTTGGCTTGCTTTTGCCCGCGCGCGCGAAATTTTTCGGGGAAGTTCAAACGCTTTTGCATCGGCGGCAAGTCGGGCAAAAGTTGTTCTTGATCGTCAAGTTTTAAGGCTTTGAGAATTCCGCTTTTGCGCAAGAGTTTCATCATTCCGCTGCGCCGCAAAACGCGCACGGGTAAAAGCGCAATTTCGAGGCGATTGGGATGCGGAAAAATGCTTTCGACTAACGAATTAATGATTTGATCTTGCCGGGGCCGCTCATAATTTTCGCGCACATAAGCGCGCGCGCCTTCGATAAGATGGCCGTATTGCACGCCCGATGGACAAGCGGTTTCGCAGGCGCGGCAACCCAAACATAAATCAAGATGCCCCACCAAAGTCGCTGTTAATTCGGTGCGCCCTTCGGCAAGGGCACGCATTAAATAAATGCGTCCGCGCGGCGAATCGGCTTCGAGGCCCAGTTCGGCATAGGTCGGACATTGCGGCAAACAAAGGCCGCAATGCACGCAGTCCATTAAGCGGTCGTGGTCGAGATGCGCATGAACTTGTTCGGGTGTGGTGGAGTGCAATTTTATCGGCGAGGAAGAGGTCATACCTTTCTAAATTAAACACAAAGACGCAAAGACACAAAGGACTAAAGAGATTTTGTGTAGATTCTTGTGTTTTGTTCGCGTTTCCGCTCTTTGCTTTGTGCCTTTGCGTCTTTGTGTTTAATTCGAAAGTTGTTAAATTGATTGTCGCTTCTGGTAAGGGCGTTTCTTCTATGAACACATTAGGTCTTATCGCGGTTTCGCTGTGCGTTTTGATGTTGGCCTATCGCTATTACGCGGCGTTTTTGGCGACGAAGGTTTTGCTGCTCGATGCCAATCGCACCACGCCCGCGCATCAGTTTGAAGATGGGCGAGATTATCATCCGACCAACAAGTTGGTGTTGTTCGGACATCACTTCGCCGCCATTGCGGGCGCCGGGCCGCTTATTGGGCCGGTTCTCGCCGCGCAATATGGCTGGGGACCGGGCGCCATTTGGATTTTAGTGGGCGCGGTATTCGCAGGCGCCGTGCAAGACATGATAATTCTGTGGGCCAGCGTGCGACAAAAGGGCGAAAGCCTCGGCCAAATCGCGCGCAATCAGGTTTCATCCGTCAGCGGCTGGGCCACGGCCTTTGCGATTTTGTTTATCATGGTAGTGGCGCTGGCCGGACTTGCCATTGTCGTCGTGAACGCGCTCAAACATTCGGCGTGGGGCAGCTTTACCATTTTGGCGACAATTCCCATCGCGTTTGTCATGGGTTTTTGGATGTTCAAAGTGCGCCCCGGCGATGTCAAGGGCGCGACGATTTTCGGCATTATCGCGCTCTTGCTGGCGCTTGTGGGCGGAGAGTGGATTGCGCACAGCCGTTACGAATATTTATTCTCTTACAGCGACAAAGCGTGGTGCATTATTCTGCCGGTTTACGGCTTCATCGCCGCCGTGTTGCCGGTTTGGATGCTGCTATCGCCGCGCGATTATCTTAGCACTTACATGAAGCTCGGCGTGGTGCTTTTGTTGGCTGTCGGCGTGGTCATTGTGCGCCCCGATATGCAGATGCCGATGTTTACCGAATACCTTTCGGGCGGCGGGCCAATATTGTCCGGCCCGGTGTGGCCTTATGTGTGCCTCACCATCATGTGCGGCGCCATTTCGGGCTTTCATTCGCTGATTGCATCGGGCACCACGCCCAAAATGATTGACACCGAACGTGAACTGCCCGCCATTTCCTACGGCGCGATGGTGACCGAAGCCTTCGTGGCGATTTTGGCACTGATTGCGGCCTGTTCGCTGCATCCCGGCGATTACTATCACATCAACATTGATCCGGCGAAGTATCAAGCGGCGACAACCGTTGTGAAATCGTATGATGGCGCGCTTTTGGCGCAGAAATTTCCGAAAGTGCCGCCGACTTATGAACTGGCAAATTTAAATAACATGGTCGGCGAAGAAAGCGGCATTGGCGGGCGTCCCGGCGGCGGCGTTACATTAGCTGTGGGCATGGCTTCGATTTTTGAAAAGCTGCCCTTCATGGGCGGCCTAATGGCGTTTTGGTATCACTTCGCCATCGTCTTTGAGGCGATGTTTATTCTCACGACCATTGATGCCGGAACACGCGTAGCGCGTTTTATTTTGCAGGAGCTATTGGGTTCGATTTATAAACCTTTGGGGCGCACCAACTGGATGCCGGGCAGCATCGGCACCAGTGCGCTGATTTCGTTTTGTTGGGGCTACTTGATTTATAACAACGGCATCGGCGTCATTTGGCCGATGTTTGGCGTGGCAAATCAACTTTTGGGCGTGTTATCTCTGGCGATTGGCACCACTTTGCTGTTGCGCTATGCACCGAAGCGGAAATACGCGCTCGTTTCGTTTTTGCCGTTCTGCGTTTTGACTGTCACCGTGTTGTGGGGCGGCTATTTGAACACGATTATGTTTTTCAATACCGATAAAAAAATTCCCGCTGTTTTAACCGTCGCGATGCTGGCGCTTGTCATTGTGGTGATTGTAGATTCATTCGTTCAATGGAGCAAATTGCTCGGTAAGCCATCGCCCACGCCGCGCCCTGTCTTCGGCGCCGATATTGTGGCCGAAGCAGCTTGACAATTAACTTACAATTAACCCAAGTTGCCACTTATTGCAGCCCACCGCTAAAGCAATGGGCTGAACTTTCAAAAGCCTCGTTCACGAGGCTAAAGATGGCAAGTCCAGCCTCGTTCACGAGGCTTTTGATTCCTTTCAGCCCACTCGATTACGGGTGGGTTATAGGTAGCAACTTGGGTTGCTATTAACTACAGAGGGCACAGAGACTTTGAATTTTCTCCGTGCCCTTTGTGTTCTCCGTAGTGATTTACTTCGCCAATTTCGCCTTGATTTTCCGGCCCAAAGTGCCAAGTTGCGTCACTTCTTCGATTTTCAAGAGCGCGCCAAGCATGATAAAGAGAAACATTCCCATCAGGCCCGCCGCGCAAACGGCCATGAGGATTTTCAGCTTGCCGGGGCGCTTGACTAACTCGTGCGAATAGGCTTCTTCGAGCATTTTGCGGTTCAATTCTGTCTTGGCCTTGCCGGTTAAAGTGGCCCCGGAGGCATCAACGGTGGCGACTTTTAAACTTTCGTTTTCAAAGCGTTGCTTGTCGTAAAGCAGCGGGCCTTGGATGACGCGATTGAGTTCGGTAATCAGGTCTTCTTTGAGCGTTTCGTCGAAATCGCTGCCTTCGCTGGCCGTCAATTTTTGCTGAAATTGTGGCGAAGTGTGATCGAAAACATATTTTGCGAGCGGTTTGTCGTGCTTGCGCAGTTTTTTGAGCATATCGCTTGTGCTTTGCAGGTCGTCGCGCACGAAAAGCAGGCGATTGGGGTCGTAAAATACCTTTTCGGGCGTTTTGGAAGGACGCAAAGCGTCGTCAATGACTTTATTCGACAACTTGGTGCCGATAAAGCCCGCTAAAGATGCTGCCGCCAGCGAAGCGACCAAAACTTTGGTGCAAAAGACGGCAAATTTTCCGGCATTGACGCGGCCCAAATGCGGGCGCATCCAAATCCACATCAGGATGCATTTCAGGCTTTTGGCTGCCGATTCTGCGCCGGCAATCGCCACCAAGCCCCAGCCCCAATTCACGCCCAAAGTCGCCATCAAAACCCACGCGACCGTGGAAACAAGGCCCATAATCGTCGGCGTCCACGCGCGCGTCATAGCGTAGAAAGTCTGGTTCAAAATCATCTCGCACGAAAAGCCAATCATGCCCAGCGAAAAGGCGATAAACGGCGGCGACATGGTGAGAACATCAGCGTTAGTCATGCGCCCGCTTTCCCACACGCCGCGCAGCAGCGGAAAGCGCAAGGCAATCAGCATGGCGGTAATCGGCATGAAGGCGAAAATGCAAATGCGCAAGGCGCCCATCAAGGCATTGGTCAGCGGCTGCTTGTCTTTTTCGCGCGCCAGTTCAGCCAAATAGGGAAAAATGCCGATGGACAGCGCGTAGGGGAAAATTTGAATCAGAGCATCGCCGATGGTGCGCGACCATTTGAGCGCGGCGCGTCCAGCATCCACGCCGCTGGCCGTTAGAACCGCATCCGAACCGGCCAAGCGTGTCATGTAGATGCCGCGCGCTTCCGAGACGAAAATGCCCAGTAGGAGCGGCACGGCCAACAGCGCCACTTTGCGAATCAGCGGGTCTTTGAAGTCAACGCGAAACTTGAGATGTTTCCACTTGCCGCCAATGGCTAAAACCTGCGGCGCCAATTTGCCAAGAGCGCCGAAAACATAGCCGTAGGAAATGATTCTCACCGCTTCTTGCGGCGGGACAGCGCCGTGCTTGCTCATCACCCAAACCGCGCCGCCTAAAATGCCCATTTTCCACAGCGTATCGCCAAACGCGGCCATCATGAAGCGCTTGTAGCCGTTGAGAATGGTGTAAGTTAGCGACGACACACCGAGAAACAAAAGCCCGGCGATTAAAAGCCGCGCCAAGTCCACCGTCAAATTGATTTGTTTGGTGCGTTCGGCGATTTTGGCAGCGGAAATTCCCGATTCCAAGGGCGAATAAATGCCGACGATGGCGGGCATTAAAATCCAGCACAGCGCCGTCATGCCAAGGAGGGCGAAAACCGTCACCCACAGCACTGTCGAAGCCAATTTCCAAGCGCGTTCCTCGCCGTCTTCTTTGAGCGAGGCGATAAAGCACGGCAAAAACGCCGGGTTGAGGACTTTTTCAAAAATCAGCCAGATGCGCTGCACGATGTCACCCGCCACGGTGTAAGCATCGGCGGCCATCGAAAGGCCGGTGCTGGCAGCAATCAGCGGTTGCGCGAAAATGCCCAGCAAAAGCCGCGCGGCGTGCATTGGAATGATGGCGCCTGTCGCTTTGGCGACGCTTTTTCCTGTCGAGCCTTGTTGCGCCGCGTTGGCGGTTTGCGAATCTAAAACGGCAGTATCGAGCGGTTCTCCGCCGCTCAGCAGAGAAGCATCCGGTTCTATCGGCTTATCAGTGGTGCGCCTTAAATGCGGCGTTGCATCGTTCTTTTGTTCGTTATCCAAAATCGGCCTCGTTCTGTAAAGCGGCAAAACGCCACTTTAGACCAAAGCGCCCGCGATGGGTTGTTTTATGCGCCTCACGGCGAGGGAAACGGGCCGACAAAACGCAAAACGTTTAAGGCGTTTTGCGCGCCGAGCGATTTGACTTCCGCTTTTTTCGGCTCATCGAAACGAAAGCGGCCCAATTTAATCCAGCCTTTGTCGTCGGCTGGCGCGTTGGCTTGCACAGTTTGCGGGCCTGTCGAAGTTGTAATTTGATAATTCGGTGCGCCTTCATTGAGCGGGCGTCCTGCATAAACGTCCCACAAACCGCTAATCGGCAACGTGGCGGTGGAATTGTTGCTTGTCGTCACCCGCGTTAAATCCCACGGTTCGACGCGAATGGTGGCCGAAATCGTTTCGCCAAAACTAACGGGGATATCAGGCGCAAACGGCACTTTGGTGAGGCGAAACGCTTCGTTAAAGGTGCCGAGTTCGCGCGGGCCTGAAAGCGTCCACACAAAGCGCCCTACGGCGCCGGGCGCGACTTGGGTTTCGGCCATGTTTGCCATGCGCGGCGAGGCCCAACCTTTATAGTTAAAAAACACGCTGGCGCGACTTGGCGGGTTTGCCGTGCCCAAATAAACCGGAACGGGCGAAGGCGGCGCGCCAGTGGGCGGCGTTTCGTTGGTTTTGAAAACCGGCCACGCATCGTCGCCGCTGTTGGTGAATGTAACTGTAGCTTCGAGCATTTCGCCGGGATGAATCACCGCTGGATATTGAAAATCAACTAATTTGGCATCGTTGCGCACCAGAAACATGAACTGCGTCCAATCCCAATATGGGCCGGGGTCAGTGTGACCGTTGGCGCCGCCGAAAAGACCGGGTTTGTTGGGATTTGGCACTTCGGCGTGACCAAAAATATGCGTTCTATCGCGTGGAATGTTGTAATGCGCGGTAATCTCGCGCACCAAGCGCGCCGAGGTTTCGTATTCTGCCGCATCATAAAAACCGGGCTGTCCGGCATAACCTTCGTGTTCGATGCCGATGGAATGATGATTAATGTCGCGATTGCCCGCGTGAAAGGCCACATCGCGCTCTTTCACCTGCTGCCAAATTGTGGTGGCGTTGACCACATAATGCGCGCTGGTGCCCGCTTTTGGATTCTGAAACCACGAAACGGCCCCTTCCGCCGAGCCTTCGATGTCGTGAATCACAACATAAGTAATGGCTTCTTCGCCGGGCCGATTGGCCGGCCCAAAATTGCCCGTCGCCGCCGGTGCCCAAATCGCGCCTGCTGTGTCCGGCGCTTCGGGTTTTGGAGCAGGTTCATCGGCCCCCCACGCGCACGAAGCGCCGATCATCAAGGCGCAAAACGCGCGCATAAAATGTAATTTCATAGTGCAAAGGGATTATAAAGACCCGCGTCAGTTTTGCAAAGTCGGCAAGGCGTTCTTCCAAACCACTTCTACCATTCCCGGCGTGAAAGACGTAAACGTCGAAATCGTTTGAGAGCCGCCCTATGCAATGGAAATGATGTCCGAAGCGGCGCATTTGCAACTTGGGCTGCTTTGAAAGTTACCGTCACACAAAGGCGCCGGGAGATTGATTTCTCTTGGCGCAACATTATTTATCCCATAAGGGGCACTATAACGATGTCAATTGGCTGAAATCTGTTAGCGCGTCACGAAAGGCGCGAAGTTTGTCGCTAATAGCGAAATCTCCTGACGCTAAAGCTCTGGGTGGGCTGGTGATTTCCAATCGCTCAATGCGCGATTTGATAGCCATACGCGCGTAGAAAAAACGCCATCTCTGTGCATTGATTTGGGCAGCGAACCAAACCAACTCTCGAAAACCCATTCGAAATCTGGGAATGAGAACTCGAACGGCACTGCCACCATTTCCACGAGCCATGAAGGGCCACGGCTGTAAGACCGCGTTTCCAAAGGCAGTTACACAAAGCCCGCCATCCCCGAAAACTTGCTCATCTTCTCTTGTCACTAAACGCACAATGCTATTGGAAACGTCACCGCTTGATACATAGGGACAAGTCCCGTCGCTGTAATTTTTCTCTCCGGCTGACTTGCCGTTAAGCACTTGAAAGAAGAAATCGAGTGGCCGCGTTTCTCCTATAGGCAAAGAGGGTAGACCACTCCAACAAACGCCAAATTCAGGTAAGGCTTCATCGGCCAAGTCAGGAAATTGGGCAACCGCTTGGAATAGAGATTGAACAGATTGCTGTTCTATGCGAGAAAATTCACTTGCTTCTAAATCAGGCTGAGGAAGCCATTGTTGTGGACTCCACTCAATGCCGTTGCCATGTCGTAAAACGCTACCTGTTATCCCATGAGCTATTTCCGAGCTTGTATTGTCGCCTCCATGAAGCGCTCTAAATGCTTGCAACACCTCTGATAACTGATTCTCCCCGCGTTCGATGCGTCTGCCTTTTAATTTTTCAAAACCGTCATGCCAGATACGGGCCATGAGAACTGGCGCCTCGTCACGTTGCGGGAGATGCGCTTGTGCGACGATGATAGTCGTGGGCGCTGCTGTGGGATAAAACAAATCCTCCGGTAGGCTAATCATGCCTAGCAGCGAGTGACGTCGCAGGAACTCCTGCCTCCATCCTCGGTGTTCGTCGTCCGCGAAGACTCCGGCAGCCACGACGGCGGACAAGCAACCTCCGGGTTCCAGAGCCTCCATAGATGCATCAATGAAATCTCGCTCCGGTTCGCCTTCCTGTGAAAAAGGTGGATTCAAAAAAGCGCGCGTGAACCGCCGCCGCACCAGTTGACGGTTTTGCTCATCGAGCGAGCTACCATGCTCCAAATGGCTTTTGCCGTCGCCACGAAAAAACATATTGAGCGTGGACAAAGCCCACACCGTTGGATTCGTGTCGAATCCGTAAATTGCGGACTTCACCTGTTCAATCGCGGCGAGACTTTGCGCGGCGTTCAGCATTTTTTCAAATGCCGCGATTAAGAAGCCACCTGTGCCTGATGCGATGTCAATGACACGGTCGTTGGGGCCGGCTCCTACCAACTCGACGCAAAAACGGGTGATGTGACGCGGCGTAAAAACGATGCCGAGCGCATTATTGTCGTAGCCGTAACGAAGAAACGCCTCATAGAACATCCCCAAAAAGTCGGTGTCGGTTTGCAACACCGAACGGACATTCAAACGCCGCAAAATTGCCACGATACGTCCGATGGACGGCGCAAGCCGGTCGAAATCAGCCCCTGAGAGCCGTATTGCGTCAATGAGCCGAGTCCGCCGATCGGGAGCAATACCAATGGCGCCTTCAATGGCTGCTTGCGTCAGAGCATTTATGGAAGCCAAGGCACGTTCGGGGCGAACGTCAATTTGATCTTGATAAAGCGCCAGCACAAGTGCGCCTATAACACGCGGCCTTAAAAAGGCTTCGACTCGACACCGCCGCAAAATCACGCTCAGTTCGATAGCTGCGTCAATGTATTCATGAATTAAGGGGATGCTGACGTTGGTGTCGCCTGTGCCCGCTTCTAAGGCCAATTCGACTTCTCGGCGGGCCGGAATTGTAGTTAGTTCGATGCCGCGCGATTGGAGGGGACGCCAACCTTCGTTAGTGAGAAAGCGTGCTTCTACTATGAAACCTGTGTCTTCCTGTCCCACTGCGCCGACCGCAATACGAATGCGATAACGTGCAGTCGCGTTGATACGATCGGCGTATTCGATGGCTTGGGCAATGGCATTTTGAATTCGTCCACTTTCATTTTTCGCTTCGACCACCATTGTTGGATCACCGGACACACACACGAGAAAATCGGGCTTATCCAACCCTAAACCGCAATCGGGAAAATGAGCCAGAATCTCGTTTTCTTCAAGGAAATCGCCGCCTGTGCCGACATGATGCGTTTGCCATCCGCGCTTCTGTGCTTCAGCACGTATATAATAACGTGCACGACTCTCGGCCCGAACTCGATTGCGTCGTAATGCCATTGTATTCCTTCATTGTAGTCTGTGATGACTCTTTATATTTTAACGTTTCAGGCCTTAACGAGGGGTGGCATAATTGATATAACTCGTAAAGATGCTCCATTCACACGATATCAAAAGCTACTTTAGTGCCTCAAATCGCCGCCGCGCAGCAGCAAACGGACGAAAGCGAGGCGGAGATGGGTGATGGCGCATAAAATGGTCGGTGGACGTGCAAAGATGGCCTGCGCGGACACAAAGATGAGTTGCGCGGCGTCAAAGGTGTCCTGCGCGGTGCAAAGATGAGTTGCGCGCGTAAAATTCGCTTTGCGCGGCGCATAATCCACTTGAAGCATGGGCAAATGTGGTCTGCGCGGTGCAAAAATGACTTGCGCGGGTAAAATATGAGTTGCGCGGATGAAATTTCATTTGCGCGCGGTTTAATCCTATATCTCAGGAGGATAATCAGATGAATGATGCACAACGGTTTCGTTTGGAGATGCTACAGCGCGTGGATGGGTTTTTAGCGCCGCTCACCGTTGACTTCGTGACAGGATCGAAGGGGCTTTTGCTTATCGGAAAGATTAACGATGAGCTAACCGAAGCCAATGATTTTCGCACCCAGCAGCAAACTGGCGGCAGCGGGCAGCATAGCGGCACTTCGTCCAAAGCGCAGGCGTATTTGGACTTGCACGAGGATATTGATGCCATCGCCCGCACGGCGCATTCAATGGCCGACGAAATACCCGGCATCGAAGCCAAATTCCGCCGTCCGCGCAATCATGGC
>JANMKN010000090.1:0-16948 GCA_031372065.1 Abditibacteriaceae bacterium
CATCGCCGATGTGCAGGCGCTGACGGATAATTTCGAGCGCCCCGAAATTTTGAAAGCCAACATTCGTGAAGTGGCACTCGATTATTTGGCGGTGGGCCTCGATCCGCAAAAATGCGCCTTTGTCATTCAATCGCAAGTGCCGCAAATCGCCGAACTGACGGTATTTTACATGAATCTGGTGTCGGTTTCGCAGGTCGAGCGCAATCCGACAGTCAAAACCGAAATCGCGCAAAAAGGCTTTGGCGAAACGCTACCGCTGGGCTTTTTCTGCTATCCCGTTTCGCAAGCCGCCGACATCACCGCTTTTGGTGCGCATTTGGTGCCGGTGGGCCACGACCAAGCGCCGATGATTGAACTGTGCCGCGATATTGTGCAGAAATTCGAGCGGCTTTACGGCCCCGCTTTGACGATGCCGGAGGCGATGTATGCCGAATTTGGCCGCTTATCCGGCACCGATGGGCAAGCCAAAATGAGCAAAAGTTTGGGCAACGCGATTTATTTGGCCGACGACGAAAAAACCGTCACCCAAAAAGTGATGACGATGTTCACCGATCCCAATCGCATTCGCGGCATCGAACCGGGCAATGTCGAAGGCAATCCGGTATTCACTTATCACGACGCGTTCAACCCGAACAAAGCGCGCGTGGCCGAACTGAAAGAATTGTATCGCGCGGGCGGCGCGAACGAAAACGGCAAGCCGATTCTTGGTGATGTGACTGTCAAACGCGAACTGGCCGCCGCGCTCAACGAAATGCTGGAGCCAATTCGCATCCGCCGCGCCGAATTTGAACGCGACGAAAGCTACGTTCGCGATGTGCTGCGCGACGGCACGCGCCGTGGCATCGAACGTGCCGCACAAGTCATGGAAAACGTGCGTGCTGCGATGCAAATTGATTATTAAAACCGTGGCTTAGGCGGGTTAAAATAGCTGTGTAGAATGACTGCGTTATGCTGCTCGAAATTTCCATTTCCAATCTGGCGTTGATTCAGGACGCCGATATTCAAACCGGGCCGGGTTTCAACGTGCTAACCGGCGAAACCGGCGCCGGAAAAAGCATTCTCATTTCCGCTTTGGGCCTGCTTGTCGGCGAACGCGCCGCCGCCGAGCAAGTCGGCGCCAATGAAGGCAATGCGGCGAGCAATCGCGCCGTTGTCGAAGGCGTTTTCGACGTGCGCCACGCGCCGCAAGCCCTCGATTATCTGCGCGAGGCCGGTTTTCCCATCGAAGAACAGCAATTGCTCATTGTGCGCGAGATTTCCGGCGGCGAAAGCAGCAGCCGCTCGCGCGTGCGCATCAATGGCCGCTTGGCGACCACCTCCACGCTGCGCGAACTGGGCGCCTTGCTGGTCGATTTGCACGGCCAGCACGAGCATCAATTGCTGCTCAATCCTGATTCGCATCTGGGATTTTTGGATGCCTACGGCGATGAGAAACACCAAAAACTGCGCGAAACCGTCGCCCAAAAATGGGACGCGTGGCATGGCACGCAAAAGCGCTTAGACGAACTGACACGCAGCGAACAGCAACACGCGCAGCGCCTTGACATGTTGCAATTTCAGGCCGACGAAATTGACGCCACCGCGCCGCAACCGGGCGAAGACGAGACGCTTTTCGACGAGCGCACGCGCCTGATGAACGCCGAAAAACTGCGCGAAGCCGCGACTTTGTGCAGCGAATCGCTGTCCGGCGGCGAAAGCCTTGCCGCCAGCGATGGCGCTTTGGCTTTGGTGCGACAAGCGCTCAAAGCCGCGCGTGAATTGGAAGAATACGACAAAGGTGTGAGCGTGTGGGCGCAAGAAATTGAAAGCGCGCTTTACGAACTGGATGACGCCGCCTCCGAAGCGCGCCGTTATGCCGAAACCTTGGAAGCCGACCCGCTGCGCCTCGAAGAAATTGAAGCGCGTTTGCATCGTTTGAACCGCCTGAAACGCAAATACGGCGACACGTTGAACGGCGTTTTGGCGCATCGCGCGCAAATCGCCGACGAATTGAATAACCTTTCGATTTCCGAAGAAGAACTGGGCGATTTGCGCTCGCGCGCCGCCACCGAACGCGCCGCGTTTTTGGCAGCGGGCGAGAAACTCTCGCAATCGCGCCGCAAATGTTCGCAAAATTTCGGCACCCAAGTCGTCGGCGAACTGCGTGAACTGGCGATGGATCGCGCCCGCTTTGAGGCGCAATTTGAAGCGCATTTAGAGCGCGACGAAACCGGCTCGCGCGAGGGCATAGACCGCGTAGAATTTATCTTTTCGGCCAATCCCGGCCAGCAGTTGCGGCCTTTGGCGCGCATTGCTTCGGGCGGCGAAATTTCGCGCGTCATGCTGGCGATTCGCTCGGTTTTGGCGAGTGCGCGCAGCAAAGACAACAAAGGCGACGTGACCGTTGGCAATCGCGTGGCGACTTTGGTTTTCGATGAAATTGATACCGGCATTGGCGGCGTCACTGCCGAAGCCGTCGGCGTCAAAATGCAGCAATTGGCGCAGCATTTTCAAGTCTTCTGCGTGACGCATCTGCCGCAAATCGCGCGGCGCGCTGATCGTCATTACAGCGTGCGCAAGCAAAGCAACGATGAACAAACCAGCGTCAGCGTGACGCTTCTCAAAGGCGAAGACCGCGTCCACGAAATCGCCCGCATGATGGGCCACGTCAACGAAGCCAACCTACGCCACGCACGGCAAATGCTCAAAGATGCGGGCAGTTAAAGCGCGCTTCTCTCCTGTGAAAGGCGCTGCCTCTGTGTGGTATCAAACTCGAAATCAATTGCGAAGAAGAAACCCATTGCCAACATAGTGTCTCACCCGCCACCGGAAGCCGGAACGAAGGAGAGCAGGCTGTTTTTGTCGGGTGTAGCGCCTTGTTGTGTTGCCTGTTATTCACTCCCGCAACCTGTTGATAAAGGCGATGACTTTGGCTCGTTCTTTTATTCCTTGTGCCTTGCTGACACCCAGAAACCATCCAACGTGTGGCTCATGCATAATCATATCAACCAGTTCCCCAACAAGCTCATCTTCGGTATCATCGTCTGAAATGGACGAGCGAAACTGCTCCAAAGTGATAGAGCCAGCGCAAAACGCATCAGCTAAATCTGCAACTCGTTTTCTTACCTCTGCCATCATTAAACATTATGACACGCCGAAGCGCCGCGCGCAGGCAACACAACAATGTTATTATCCGACTCAGGGTTAGATAGCAGCGCGCCTTGTGCTTGAAAGTGCTTAAATCGGCAGTCTCAGATGGCAAATGAACGCCTTGTTTGGAAGAGGGCGACAGACCTGTTTGGTAACTTTCAACGAGCGAAAAGGCGCAAAACAGGCCGTTTTTGCCCCTAAGCAGCAGGAAAAACCCCAAAAACAGCCGTTTTTTGCCGTTCCCCTCTGGTTCAAAGGCAAAAAACACTTGTGGGATGAGTTTTTCCTCGAAGAGAAGTCTGTCGCACAGTTGTGGGATTGCTTTTCCTTCGAGGGGAAGCTCGGAAAACTTTTGTGGGATGCGTTTCCCCTACAGGGGAGAAGCCGAAAATAAGTGTGGGATTGGTTTCCCCTCGAAGGGAAACCAATCCCACAAATGTTTTACACGCTTCCCTTCCTCTCCCAAAGCGGCCCACAACTGGGGACGCGGTTTGGACGCGAGGGGGAAAGGAGGTTTTAACCGGCCAGCGCCCGCATTTTGGTGACGCATTCGGTTAAAGCGGGCACGGGGTTTTCGACATCGGCTTCGTATTCGATAACGGCCATGCCGCTGAAATTGTGGGCTTCGAGCGCCGTAACAAAAGCGGGCAAATCGAGGTTGCCGGTGCCGACAACCACATCGTGCCATTGCGCGTTGCGGTCAAACGTGAAGTCTTTATAATGCACGCCATGCACGCGCTCACCGAACTTTTCGACCCATTTCACCGGGTTGCCCTGACCGGGGCCGATTTGCATGCACCACGCCGTATCAATGCAGACGCCGATATTCGGGCCGCCGATTTCCATGACGTGCGAGAGCACATCTAACGAGCCGCCAAACATATAACCGCCGTGGCAGTGAATGCCGATTTTAATGCCGAATTCGTCGCATAATTCCGCCGTTTTGGGCACCGCCGTAGTGAAACTGTCCACGCGAAAATGCGCCGAAATATGTTTGGCTCCAGCTTCGGCGGCGCATTCGAACCAACTGCGTTCGTTGTCGGCGCCGATGAAGGTTTGCACGCCGATGGAAACGATTTCCACACCGGCGTCTTTGTAAATCTGCACGATCTTTTTCCAATCGGCGAGGTCGTTAAAATCGGCGTGAACGGCGCACACTTCGATTTTCTCCACGCCGATTTTCTTCACTAACTGCGCAACTTCGGTGTTCTGCTTGAAATGGCGAAAACAGTAGCTCTGCACGCCGAAATCTCTGGCGGCTGATTGATTTTCGTTACTCACGAGTTCTTGTCCTTTGGTTTGGGTTGACGACACAAGGTCGCTTTTCACAACTTAGCCAACGCCGCCGCGCCGCGCAAGGGAAAATCGTATGAGATTCTTATTGAGGCTCTTGCAGCGCCGGATTATCCGAGCTTAAATCGGGCATTCGGGCGCGCTTGGAAAAGTAATAGCTGCCTAAAATGAGCGTCGCAAGGAGCGCAAAGGCCAGCGCCAGACGCATCACATCGCGCTCAATCGAAGGCGCCGTTTGCGAGCGTCGTTTTTCCGTTGCCACACGCTCATCGGTGCCGATTCCGTCGGGTTTCATAAAGGCTATTTTACTCACATAACCTCATCCAGCAAACGGCGACTGCGGGCATCTAACGCCGCGATGGACGGGATTTCAAAGCGGCTACCATCCACATCATTGAGTAACAGATGATCCTCGGAAATCCAGAAGGCGCTTTCCTGCAAGTTTTGCGTGATAAATTCGCGCTCGCCCCGGTTAGTTTGCACCTGCCAGTAAGTCGCGCCGTATTCCTGACGCGCGCTTTGAATTTCCTGCACCGTCGCCGTCAAATAACGCTGCCGCAATTCCTGCTGCGCCGCTTCCCACGATTTGGGTTTCAACACTTGCGGGTCAGGCAGCAGCGTTATCTCTTGGTCTTTGCCGTCCAAAAGCGCCAAATATTGATTGGGCCGCGAAAGCGGCGCTGCCCAAACAGGTTTGACCGACAAATACGAACACTCGTTGGGAACCGTCAACCGTAGCCGTGAGCGGTAGTAAAAAATGTCAATTTCTTCGTGTTTCATGAAGCCCTCACCCCAACCCCTCTCCCAATTCGCTTCGCGGGAGAGGGGCACAAGAATCAAACCGCGTGTGTGCCGACAATCTGGTTGATTTCGCTTTGTGTTTTTACCAGTTTGTAAAACACGCCTTGCTTTTCCATTAGTTCTTCGTGCGTGCCGGTTTCGACAATTTCACCTTTTTCCAGCACGATGAGACGCGTTGCATTGCGCAAAGTCGCCAAGCGATGCGCGATGGCAAAAACTGTCCGGCCTTGAATCAGGCGGCCAATTGCTTCTTGCATTTGCTTTTCGGTTTCCACGTCCACCGAACTGGTGGCTTCATCCAAAATCAAGATTTTCGGGTCATGCAAAATCGCCCGCGCAATGGAAACGCGCTGACGTTCGCCGCCCGATAATTTGGCGCCGCGTTCGCCGACAATGGTATCGTAGCCATCGTGTTTCGCCAGAATGAAGTTGTGCGCGTTGCCGGCTTTCGCGGCTTCGACGATCTCTTCAAAACTGGCGTCGGGCCTGCCGTAAGCGATGTTTTCGGCAACCGTGCCGTTGAACAAAAACGGCTCTTGCAACACCAAACCGATTTGCCTCCGCATGGCCTGCAAAGTGATGTCACGATAATCCTCGCCGTCAATCAAAATGCGGCCCGCATCCGGCTCGTGAAAGCGGCACAGCAAACCAATTGTGGTAGATTTTCCCGCGCCGCTTTTGCCGACCAGACCGATCATTTCTCCGGGTTTGGCTGAAAAATTGAGGCCCTTCAAAACCGGATTCGATTTGTCGTAGCCAAAACGCACATTTTCAAATGTCACTTCGCCGGTGACTTCTTTTTCTTCGCCTTTGTCATACGCTTCGGGCTGCGTGTCCATCACTTCAAAGATGCGCTCGGCGCCTGCCATCGCCCGCGAGAACCAGTTATTTACTGCCGCAAACCATTGCATTGGCCCGTAAAGCAAACCGAGATACGCGTGAACACGCCAGAAATCACCCAATGATAGTTGCCCTGAATACACGAAATAACCGCCAACTGTCCAGTTGATAAGCCCACCCAGACTGGTGAAAAACGACATCACGCCAAAGACGGTCTGCCATAGCGTGTCCACGCGCACGCCAGCATCGCGTAGCTCGAAGTTGCGCGTTGAAAACTTATCGTTTTCGTAGTTTTCCTGCGCAAAGGCTTTGACGACTTTGATGCCGGTCAGCGCCTCGTTCAAGTTGATGTGAAAGCGCGCCCACTTTTGCCCAAAACGGTGTGACAGTTGCGAAATGCGTTTCCACGAAAAGCCGCTGACCATTGCCACGATAGGAATCGGTGACAAAATGCAGAGCGCCAATTTCCAGTTGGTGAAGAAGATGAACGTGGCAATGCCAACCAACAAAAGCGCGTTCGTCACCATGAACGGCACGCCTTCGACGAGAAAACCCCACACGCGGTCAGTGTCTTGCGTGACACGGCTGGTGATGGCGCCCACTTGTTTCTTTTCAAAGTAGCCCATTTGCAGCCACTGAATGGCGCGAAAAACACTGGCGCGAATGTCCGCCGCGATATGCGCCGCCAAATAAGCTGTCAGGCGCCCCGATAGAACTTGCAAAACGATATTACAAACCAATGTGCCCAGCCACGCGGCCATGAGCAGCCACAGTAACGACAGGTTTTGATGCGGCGACAGAACTTTGTCAATCAGCGTGCCCTGAATGTAGGGCGGCGCCAAGTTCACCGTGGTGGAAAGCACCGACAAACTGGCGAGCAGAATCGCTTGCTTTTTGTAGGGCTTGAGAAACTGCCCGACGCGTAGCAAGGTTTTGCCGCGCTGAATGCAAGCCGGGCAAATGCCATCTTTTTCCGGCAACAAGCGCCCGCACTTCTCGCAGCGCGTTCGTTCGGCTTTGAGATTGATGGAAAGTTCTTCGCCTTTGGCGAGTTGCTCGATGCCGCGCGCCGCTTCGGAGAATTTATCGGCAACGTGCAGTGAATAAGTGATGACGGGCAAAACTTCGCCATCTTTGGTGGTGATTTCCAAGCGTCCGCCACCAATCAGCGGCTCATTGCGCGCTGCTTTGATGTCGGCGAAGGGAATTTGAAAAGTGACCACATCGCCATTGAGAACGCGCACTTGAATGGCGCTCACTTCCATGACGGGCTGGCCGAATTGACCGCTTTCATCAATATCGGCTTCGAGTCGAATTAATAATTCGGGCGCGCTTTCCGGTTCGGGCGCCGAGTTTTCTTGTGGCCGCGATGCCTTCTGCAAAGGCTTTTGCGGCGTTTTAAGTCCGAGCATAAGTCTCCAAATTTACCATCGAAAAAAGGAAGTTACATCAGCAAGTCGGTAGAGGAAAACCGGCGGCAAAAACAAAAACGCCACAGGCTTTGCTCATGCAAGTGCCCGTGGCGGGAAAGAAAACGAAGGCTTACTTAACTTTGGAAGCGGCCTTTCCCTGACGAGCGCACAGCAATAACTACCGGAAGCGCATTGAAATATTCAACGCGCCCAGCAGAGATGCGATTAATTTTTGCGTGCAACATCATACGAAATGCCTCCTCGTTATATGGTTGTTTAACGAGACAGAAATACTCTACCCAACTGCCTCAAGCGGTGTCAACCCTGTTTTTGTTAATTTTCGGTTAGGGCGACTGTTCCAAGGGCAAGCGCACTAAGCGCGCCATTAAATCGTCCAGCGCTTTTTCTAAATCGGAACAAACGCCCGAATGCACCGGCGAAAGTTGAATTACCGTGCTGCGCGGCGCCACCAGCCAATGAAAGCGGGCGCGTTGCGGCAATTCTCCAATCGGGCCAGCCTTTTTGCCGCCTTCGCACAGGCGCGGGATGGTTTCCAAATGGCTTTGCACGATTTCTAAATCCAGATGCGGCGCAAAGGCGCGCAGGCGCGCTTCGTTGACCTCGATGCGTGCTTGCAGAAACGCTTGTGTGGCGCCGTAAAGCACCACGCCGACGTTGAGAAACTCTTCGCGTTCGACGCGCGGCACCACGCGCACCACAGCGTAATCAAACGAGAAGTTTTCGGGCATTCAGCGCCTCCTCAACCCAATCGCGCGGCGATTGCAAACGGCGGCACAGGTATTCGACATAAGCGGCGCGATGCTCATCGTGGCTCGTAAAAAGCGGCACATCACCCAGCCAATCGTCAGGAAGCAGTGCCGCGATTTCGTTTAACGTGTCGCGCGTTAAAAGCGGCGTAAAAAGTTCATCGGCGGCAGCGATTTCGTTGGCTAACGGCAGCAAAACGTGGTCTTTTATCGGCGCGAAACGCTGACGGCTTTTGTTGAGATAATCGTCCCAAGTGTGATGGAAATATAGCGAGGCGCCGTGATCTATTAAATACAAATGCTTGTGCCAGATCAGCATATTGGTGTTGCGCGCCGTGCGGTCAATGTTGGTAGTCAGCGCGTCCAGCCAAACCACGCACGACGCCAATTGCGGCACGTCCACCACAGGGCGCGTAATCAACGGGTCGTAAGAAATCGAACCGGGCAGATAATCGAGCGCAAGGTTTAATCCGGCGCTTTTTTTGATGAGTTCGCGGATTTCGGAATCGGGTTCGTTGCGTCCTAAAACCGGATCGAGGTGCATGAACACGATTTCCGGCACTGGTAAACCCAAAAAGCGCGCGATTTCGCCGCTCAAAAGCTCCGAAATCAAAACACGCGGGCCTTGTCCGGCGCCGTGGAACTTCAAAACATAAGTGCCATCGTCATCGGCTTCGACGATGGCAGGGAGCGAGCCGCCTTCGCGCAAAGGTGTAACGTAGCGGGTGGCGTTGACGGTGCGAATTTCCATTTTCGATTTCGTTACAGCGCTGATAAAAGCCCAAATAGTCGTTCTGGGCAGGGGTTTTTCCTCTCCAAAGGCCGGTTTGAAGCGGCGTGAGGGGCAAACCCACAGTATGCGTCTTACAACAATGCTTCGGAAAGTGTTTTGATTGTATGTAAAGCCTCGCCGACTGCCTACGGGAAGACGTTTATCTCGTGTGTTCCTCCCTTTATCGCCTCGGCAAGCCCGTTTATGGCTTGTAGGCCTTCGTTTATGGTTTGTGGGCACCCGTTTATCTCCTGTGGGGCCACGTTTATAAATAAACGTGCCATCACAAACCATAAACGGACCTCCGCAAACCATAAACGAGTGCCCACAAACCATAAACGGGGCATCACAGACGATAAACGAAGGCACACAGGAGATAAACGCCCTTTTACAAGCCTTAGAAGGGTGGCTGCAAGCCATCGCTATGCCTTCCCACACGCTAAACAGGCCTCAATACAGGGCAGTTTGGCGCCGCAAAGCGCGAAATTAGGCCGCAGAGGAGTTTTTGCGGCAATTTGGGCACTTTCAAGCACAAAAGCGCGCTTTTTAGTGCCGGTTGGAGTGGCGCGGCTGGACTGCGTGCGTCGCGCCGAATGTTCGCCATACTCATTGACTTCGATAAAACTCACACGGCGATGTGAAGCCGACTTTCGCAAGCGGCCTATGATAAAGCGCAACTTGCCATGCGCGTTTAATCGGCGTAGCCTTGAATAACCATGTCACTTTTCACCAGTTTCTACGGGCACTATGTTCACAGCGCCCTGCAAAGCAACGCTTTTGTCTTCGCGCAACTGTTGCGCGATTTGCCTGCCGATTCGCCGCGTTGGGATGCGCGCCCCGATGCCGAGCGATTCACCTTGCGCGAAATGGTCGCGCACCTCTTGGACTTCGATATGGTCTGCCGCGAGCGTTTCGAGCGCATAATTCGTGAAGACAACCCTGAATTGCCCAATTGGGACGAAGGCGAAGCCGCCAAGCATTACGCCAAGCGCGAAGCTGTGCATGATTTGGAGCTTTTGCTGGATTCGCGCCGCACTTTGTCGGCGTGGCTGGAAGGCTTAAGCGCCGACGAATGGCAGCGCACCGGCACGCGCCCGAATGTGGGCACCTATAACGTTGGCGAAGGCGTCGCTTTGATGCTCGGCCACGACGCTTATCATCTGCGCCAAACCATCGAATGGCTGGACGCGACGGCGTAAATCAAACACGGAAATTAAACACAAAGCCCACAAAGCATTCACAAAAACCACAAAAGAAAAGGCATTTTTCGTTCTCTTTGTGCTTCTTTGTGAATGCTTTGTGGGCTTTGTGTTTAATCTGCTTTACTGCCGCGCGGCGCCAGCGACTTTCATTTTGACGGCATACAGACTTTTGCTGGCGGTGATAAACAGCGTTTTCTTGTCAACGCCGCCAAAACAAACGTTCGATGTCCCGTTTTCGGGCACATCGATTTGTTCGATTTTCTGGCCGTTTTTATCGAAAACGGTGACGCCTTTTCCGGTCAGATAAACGTTGCCTTGCTCGTCCAAAGTCAGGCCGTCCGAGCCTTGCGCGCAGAATAATCGCTTGTTGCTTAATGTGCCGTCGGGCGCAATGTCGTAAGCGAAGGTTTTGCCATCTCCAATATCGGCGACATACAAAGTTTTGCCGTCTTCGCTGCCAATTAAGCCGTTCGGCTGCTTCAAATCAGCGGTGACGCGCACCAGTTTTTGGCCGCCGAACGCCAGAAAATAAACGGCTTGCTGATCTTGCTCTTGCGGGCCGCGATTCCAATAGGGACGCTTGTAAAACGGGTCGCTCAAATACGCGCCGCCATCGGGCCGCACCCAAATATCGTTTGGGCCGTTCAGCAATTTGCCGCCGAAATCTTTCACCAAAACTTCAGTTTTGCCGGTTGCCACATCAATGCGCCACAATTCGTTTTTGTCATCGGCGCAAGCCCACAAACGATTTTGCGCATCGAAACAAAGGCCATTAGCGCGGCCCGACGGCTCTAAAAACACCGAAAGTTTGCCTGCTGTATCGCATTTCCAAATGCGATTATTCGGTTGGTCGGTGAAATACACGTTGCCTTGCGCATCAGGCGCCGGGCCTTCGGTAAACGCAAAATCGCCCGCCAATTTTTCCAGTTTCGCGTCCGGCGCGAGGAGCGAATTGTTTTGCGCCGGAGCGTGCGGCGCCAAAAGCAAAGCGGCAACGACGGCGAGGTAAAAGCGAAGTGAAGTTTTCATAATTTTGTGCGGCTCTTTGACAGCGCCGGAGCTGTTTTCAAGGCGCGGCTATAATATTAGTGAATCTACCAAAACAAGGACATTTTTCATGCGTGAAGCAACACCTCAAGACGATTTTTTCTTTGACCTCAACGGCTATTTGGTTCTCAAAGGCGCGCTTGACAAAGATTTAATGGTGCGTCTTAATGCCGAATTCGATAAATTCCCGCGCGATTTGCCAAGCGGCGAATGGTATCGCGGTGCCCAGCGGCGCGATTACACCAAGGAAACCGGCCTTGAACTGCACAACTGTGTCGAAATGGGCGCGCCCTTTGAAGAATTGATAGACCATTCGTCGTGGATTAATCTGGTGCGGCGCTTTTGCGGCGAAGAAAAATCGTATGTGCAAGGGCTTTTCATTGACGAATGCATCGCTTCAATTCGCACCGAAGGCGGCCATCATCCGGTGCATTCGGGCGGCTTTCAGGGCGCTTTGCGTGGCAAGTTTTTGTATGAACACGGCGTTTTTCGCTGCGGGCAAATCAATATCATTCCCGCGCTGACCGACATCGGCCCCGGCGACGGCCCGACGATGGTGATTCCCGCCTCGCACAAGAGCAATTTTCTGCATCCCGGCAAAGGCGATTACTTTCGTGGTGACCGCATGGACGCACTCGAAGGCGCCATTCCGGTTTATCTCGAAGCGGGCGACGCCTTGCTTTTCGTGGATGGATTAATGCACGGCGGTTCATCGCGCACGAGCGGCGGCGAGCGGCGCATTGTGATTTATCGCTACGGCCCACTGTGGGGCGCGACCCGTTTTGGTTATCAATATTCGCCGGAACTTTTAGCGCGCCTAACGCCGGAACGCCGCAAAATTCTCGAACCTGTGCCGCCGATTGCACCCGGCCAAAACTGGATTCCGCGCGAGAATTAAATCGCTTCCTCTTTTGCCAACAGTGCCATAGGTGATGAACGGGCACAAGGACTATTCCAGCATCAACGGTTGAAATCAGCGCCTGATGCGGTTTACTATTGCCTCCATCGAACCTTATGAATAACATCAACCCATTGAAACAATCCAACTTCTGGCCGCCGCGCAATTTCGGCGCGTTGGATCACGAACTCGCGGCCTTTGAAACCGCGAAATTTGTCGTCGTTCCGGTGCCCTACGATGCGACGACGACATGGCGCGGCGGCACGCGCGAAGGCGCTCTGGCGATTCTCGATGCATCGATGAACATGGAGCTTTTCGACCGCGAATTGGGCCGCGAAATCTGCGAAATCGGCATTCACACCACCGACGATGTCGAACCAGTCATGGCAAGCCCCGAAAAGATGGCCGTGCGCGTCACCGAAGTCATCGGCGAAATTTTATTTGCCGGAAAAATTCCTGTCATGCTCGGCGGCGAACATTCTCTCACTTTCGGTGCCGTGTGCGCGGCCTTGAAACTCGATTTGCCCGGCAACCTTACGGTTTTGCAACTCGACGCGCACACCGATTTGCGCAACAAATATAGCGAAACAAAGTGGGGCCACGGCTGCGTGGCGCGGCGCATGAGCGAACTGCCCGGCGTGAACATTGTCCAAGTCGGCCTGCGTTCGACTTCGCAGGAAGAATACGCAAATGTGCCCTCCAACGTCAAGCAATTTTGGGCCGAAGACATATTAAATGACTTTCCCGCCGCGTTGCCACAAATCCTCGACAGCATCGGCGACGACGTTTATTTAACTTTCGATGTTGATGTGTGTGACCCGTCATGGATGCCCGACACTGGCACGCCCGAACCGGGCGGCCTGAGCTATTATCAGGTGCGCGACATTATCCGCGCCGTCTGTTTACAAAAGCGCGTGCGGGCTTTGGATTGTGTCGAACTCATCGGCGGCAACCCCGCCAGCGCTTTTGCCATCGCGCGCCTTTTGTATAAAACAATGGGATACTTGAGTCAGGCATGAATCACAAAATTTTCTGGGGCGATGCGCGCAATATGGAGGATGCTGCTGCAAACAGTGTGCATCTTGTCGTCACTTCGCCGCCGTATTGGCAACTTAAAGATTACGGCGCGCCGGGACAAATTGGCTTTGATGAAAGCTACGAAGAATATTTGACGTCGCTGCACGCGACTTGGGCCGAATGCTTTCGCGTTTTACATTCTGGGTGCCGTTTATGCGTGAATATCGGCGACCAATTCGCCCGCGCCGCGCACTATGGACGCTATAAGGTGATTCCGCTGCACGAAGCCGTGATTCATAGCTGTGAACAAATCGGCTTCGATTACATGGGCGCGATTATCTGGCAGAAAAATACTACCATGAACACCAGTGGTGGCGGTAGCGTGATGGGCAGTTTTCCCTATCCGCGCAACGGTGTGGTGAAAATTGATTACGAATTCATTTTGCTTTTCAAAAAGCTCGGCAAGGCGCCCAAACCTACTCCTGAACAAAAACAAGATGCCGCCTTAACAACGCAAGAATGGAACGAATATTTTAACGGCCACTGGAATTTTGCCGGAGAGCGGCAAGGTGACGGTCATATCGCCATGTTTCCCCTTGAGTTGCCGCGCCGTTTGATTAGGATGTTTTCGTTTCCAGGAGAAACGGTGCTTGACCCATTTCTTGGCAGCGGCACGACAATGCGCGCCGCGATGGAATTAGGACGCAGTGGCATTGGCTACGAAATCAATCGCGATTTTAAAAGTGCTATTTGCCAGCGTTTGGAGTTGGATAAAACAAATGCAGACAGCGTGCAATTTACTGAAAGCCGGGCTACGGAAAAATTGGCTAACGTTCCTGTGACATTAGCTAATCCTTTAATGCGGCAAGTTGATTCCAAAGAGTTTCGTTTCAATTCAGTGATCGGTTTGGGCGATGCCGAAAAACCGCGTGAGAGAGGAATGCGCGTGCGCGAAATTTTAGCGCCCGACCAAGTGCGTCTTACCGATGGTGGCATTGTGCATTTGCTGGGTATTCGTCCACGCGATGGCAAAGAAGACGAGGCGGTCGCATATCTCACCTCAAAAATTTTGAATCGCGCCATTTTTCTCAAACACGCCGAGCCACATAATGGTGCCTTGCGTGCTTACGTTTATATGGAAAACAAAACTTTCATCAATGCCAAGTTGTTGAAAGAAGGATTGGCCGAAGTTGACCCAAACTCACAGCATCATTACGCTAAAAGATTTTTGGACTATCAGGAGAAAGGCATTTAATGTCCAAGGAATGGTTGCTCAATGCGGCAACTAATCGCTTTCAATTCAACTTCAAACGCAATGTAGGCGCTGTCGCTGAAGCGATCCGACAGTGTTCGCCCCACGACCAAAAAGAATGGGAAGCGTATTACTTCGCAGAAGTGCGCTCGCGCGAGCATATCGAAGAATTAGGGAGGCGACTTTACGTCAAGTTGTCCGAAGTCATTCAAGCCGAACTGAATTCGATTACGGAACAGGACTGCATTGACTATCTGTTGAATCTTGTCATCAACCGCACTTTCGATGGCTATGAAACAGAAAAAACGACGATATATGAGCAATTGGAAGGCTTAATTGGGACGAAAATCGAACCCGCGCCTGATAAGTGGGATAGAGGTTTCAACGTAGACTTTTTTATTCGCGTAGGAGAAAAATTTATCGGTTTGCAGATCAAACCGGTCACGTTCGCTAACGCGCAGCAAGCGCATCTTTGGCAGGATGTGCAAGACAACTCTCATCAAAAATTTCAAGCGCAGTATGGCGGTAAAGTCTTCACTGTCGTCTCGCATAAACAAGGCGATAAAAAAGTAATAGCCAATCCTGAAATCATTGAACAAATCATAGATGAAATCAAAAGATTGCATCTATAGAAGAGCAAAAGCGCCACAATCGCTGAAAATTAAGCATGGCGGGCAGCGATTTGGGCAAAGTAACGCCAAAGTTAGAAAACTATGAATCTCTAAAATATTTCAAAATGAAATTCTCGCTACCGAACTTTTTACCAGCGCGCCAGCATCCAAACCCGAAACAGGCGGAGAAAGGCACGCGGGTGAATACGGCGTTGGTTCTCGATTTACGGGCAGGGCAATTAACCGGGCAGGGCAAAGTCGAAGTTTCCTTAGCGGAACTGGGCGATGCGATGCTGGTGATTCATGCGCGCGCGGGTGAACGCGCGGCGTTTGAAATTCTCATGACGCGCCATCGTGACCGCGTTTTAAATTTGGCTTATCAAATGCTGCATGACCGCGATGAAGCCGAAGATGTGGCGCAGGATGCTTTTGCCAATGCGTTTGCGGCCTTGGACAAATTTCGCGGTGACGCGCAGTTTTCGACGTGGCTTTATCGCATTACTTTTAATTTATGTGCGCATCGGCGGCGCCGTCAGCGGCCCACCGAACCTTATGACGAAACTCTCCACGACGGCGCGACGTTAGATGCAAATTTTTGTGCATCGCCCGGTGAAAAAGCGCTCTCCAAGTTGATGGTCGAAGAAACTTTGGCGCAAATTTCGCCGCCACTGCGCGCCGCGCTTGTGTTGCGCGAAATGCACGATTTGTCTTACGAAGAAATCGCGCAGATTTTGCATATCCCGATTGGCACAGTGCGTTCGCGCCTCAACGAAGCGCGACGACAATTCCGCGAAGCGTGGGGGAATCTCGAAGAGCGTTGAGTTATCTCAAACAACTCAAAACTCTTCGCTCAAACCGATTATGAACTGCCGTCATCTTAAAAATAATCTGGAAGCCTATGTGCGCAACGAACTGGATGCCCAAAGCGAAAAGCAAGTGGCGGCGCATTTGTCAATCTGCGAGAATTGCCGTTCGCTGCACGATGCCATTTTCGTGATTCACATCGCGCTCAAGGATATGCCAAAGCAGCACGCACGAGGCGACTTTAACGAACGCGCTTTAAATAAATTGGCGCATTTGCAAGCCGCGCAAAACACTGTGCAACGCGTAGATCAAGTCGCCCACGCGCGTCTTTCGCCTTGGAAACGCTGCGTTTTGTGGCTTGACAGCTTGGTGCCTCGCGGCTTGTTCCGTCACGGTTCGCCCGTGATGGTCGGCGCGGCCTTGGGATTAATTCTCGCGTTGGCGATTATCCTCACACCGCGCGGCCAACGCACTATCAACACCATTCGACAAGCGGGCGAAGTGTCATGGTGGAAGCAATTGTCATCGAACAATTGGCTGCAAGGCGAGCCACAAGCGACGCCTTTTGCGACGCCGCTATCGAATGCCACGCCGCGCACGCGCCACGCCGACGATTAATCTAATTCGTTTGCCTGCCCCGGTTCCTTTGGACGGAGCCGGAAATTCGCTTTCTCTGCCGGAGTTATTCCAATATCTGGCCTGCGTTGTCAATGCGCCAAAGAGATATTCAAAACATCACGTCGGATATTTGATAAATCTCGCGTGATGTTTGATGAATACCGCGCGATATTTTGAATATCACGCGCGATATTTGATGAATCACGCGCGATATTTGATGAATCACGCGTGATATTTTGAATCGCTGGTCTGACGTAGCAGAGAGGGAGTCGTCGTGGACATCATTTATTGTAGTTTCAAAATCTGTATTCGCTGTAAAACCAAGCGGCGCGCTGAATTATTTACTCATGTTACGCAATGCGCTTCTGGTAGGCACTGGAAAGAGCGACTGCGTCGCTCAATCCCCTCACCCGGCCTCTCCCCCGTGGGGAGAGGAGAAATCAACTATTACGCTTTTTCTCTACTCAAACGGGCAAGAGCTTTTG
>JANMKN010000098.1:0-8927 GCA_031372065.1 Abditibacteriaceae bacterium
CGACATGCCGCATTTCGCACTCTGCATTTTTAGTCCCAAGGGCGCCGTTCGGCGCCGTAATTGGGAGTCGTGTAGCTGGAAGCAAAAGAGGAACCGCCTGCTGGTGGCACCGCAGAAGGAGTGCTGGAGGGTGGAGCGGGCGATGGCGTGTAACCGGGCGCAGCAGCCGACGAAGGTGCAGTTTGCGCGTCAGTCATTTCACGGAAGAAATGCTCGCTGTTGGCTGCATAATCGGTTTCGTCGCTGGTGATTTCAAAATCGGCTGGCGTGAAGAGGAAAATCATCTCACCGAGTTTCATGGCATGGCCGGGACGCCCTTGGGCGCCGTCAATGCCGTAACACACGCCGCTCATGAAATCCACAATGCGCACAGCCGTTACACGATCAACCGATTCGAGATTGACAATCACTGCCGAGCCAGTTTTCAGGCAATCGGCGGCGACAGTGGCTTCATCGAGGCGTTTGGGCTTGATGGTGTAAATGTTCTTCTCCCGCGCACGCAGCGTCGGATTCGCCGAGCGCATACGCCCTGCCCCACTACCGCCACTTAAGCCGCTACTAAGCGGAATGCTCGGCCCCGAAACGGGTGGAACATAACTGCTGCGGTCAGCAGGATAAGCCGACGAAGCATATTTTCCGCCAGCGCCAGAGGAGTGAGTGGAGTCGTCGTAACCTGCATCGGCATTGTAGCCAGAGTAGTTACGATTACTCCCGCCCCGCGCGTAATCGGGGTCAAGGTCTTCATTGTCCGCGTCGTTGAAATCGCGGGTGTTCTCTTCTTCTTCGTCATCTCCGTGCGCCCAAATGCGGCGCACCGTGCCAAAGAGATTCATGGTCTGCCTCCCAAGATGTGTTCTTAACTGCGATGTGTGGTGCGTTGATGCTGTGTTCCGAAGGCTTTTTGCCAACTTGACTGCCGAGTTTACACTAATTTCAGCAATTTTTGTCTATATGTCCCCGAATTATTTCACGCGACGCCCAAAAAGCGCTGTGCCGAGGCGAATAATCGTCGCGCCTTCCTCTATAGCTACCTCAAAATCATCGGACATTCCCATCGAAAGTTCTTGACAATCTCGCGCGCCGCGCCAGTTTTGTCCTCTCAATTCGTCGCGTAATTCACGCAGTTGACGAAAATAAGGACGCGTTTTTTCGGGGTCTTCATCATAAGGCGGCAAACACATCAGACCGCCCAGGCAAAGATGCTCCAACGGCGCGCAATAGTGCGCCAATTCCATCAATTGGTCAGGCGCACAACCGGCTTTACTGTCTTCATCACCAAGATTTACTTGAAGCAAAACATCCTGCACTTTATTTGCTTCGCGCGCCGCTTTATTCAGCGCTTGTGCCAACGAAGCACGGTCAACGCTATGAATCACTTCAAATTCGCGCACAGCGATCTTGGCTTTTTTGCTTTGCAGCGCGCCGATCAAATGCCACCGCACCGGAAGCGCGTTCAACACTGTTTTCTTCGCGATGCCTTCCTGCACATAATTCTCCCCTACATCGGTCAATCCGGCGGCGATAAACGCTCTCAAACGTGCGGCGCTTACGGTTTTGGTAGCGCCGAGCAAAGTCAGACTATCGGCATCGCGCCCACTCCGCACACAAGCCGACCTCATGCGCCGCTCTATTTCCTGCCAAATGGCAAGAACCTCGCTTTGCTCATCATTCGCATCGCCACTGGAGTTTTGGCTTGGTTTATTATTTTGCGGGGACGATACATTCAAACACATGGCAATTACCCCGCAATATAACAAGCGAGTTCATTTTTCGCAATCAAGACCTTCTCGCCCCATGAGCATTTGTCAGGCTCGTTACCAAGCAGATGAGTTTGCGATTAGCAAAGACGCCGTGATAAAATATCAGGAGCGTTTGCCATGATGTAAAATGAAAGAGCCACATCAGAAACGTTGACGAGGTGTGTTGTTATTCCTCGTCACCAAAATGAAGGTCACTCTAATGGATAGTTATCTCACGGTAACTCACCGCCAGGGCGTCCTGTTGAACCCACTGCTTTCGATTTGAGGTTGATTCATGCCGGAAACTATGATTCGCGATGCTTCACGCATTGACGACTCCCAACTGCCCTCCCATTGCAACGGACACCCGACTCTTCGTGATTCTCGCTGTTCTAACAATGTCCTGACACAACAATTGCTGGATAAAATCGCCAGCCGTCAAGCTATTATTGGCGTTTTAGGCTTAGGTTATGTTGGTGTGCCCTTAGCCACCACTTTTGCGAAAGCTGGTTTTAAAACTATCGGCTTCGACCCCCATCGTCCCACAGTTGATTTGTTGCAACGCGGCGATTCGCATATTGGCGATGTGTCCGCAACAACCGTCAAAGATTTGGTTAGCGCAGGCACTTTTAGGGCTACCGATGATTTCGCCGGGCTAATTGACTGCGATGTCACTATTATTTGCGTGCCCACGCCGCTCACCAATACGCGCGACCCTGATTTGAAATACATCATTTCCGCTTGCGAGTCGATTAGCCCGCACGTTCATCAAGGTATGTTGGTGGTGTTGGAAAGCACGACTTTTCCCGGCACCACCAATGAAGTCGCTCGCCCGATTTTGGAAAGAGGCGGTCTTGTGGCGGGCGAAGATTTCTTCTTGGCTTTTTCGCCAGAGCGCATTGATCCGGGTAACGAAGAATACCCGGTTCATAAAGTGCCCAAAGTGGTCGGCGGGCACACGGCGGACTGCCAGACTGTGGCTTGCGCCGTTTACGACAGCATCGTCGAACGCACCGTGCCGGTTTCCTCCACACAGACTGCCGAAATCACCAAGCTGCTGGAAAATATTTTTCGTTCGGTCAACATCGCGCTTGTCAACGAGATGGCGATGCTTTGTGACCGCATGGGCATTGACGTGTGGGAAGTCATTGATGCCGCTTCCACCAAGCCTTACGGTTATACGCGTTTTTTGCCCGGCCCCGGCTTGGGCGGGCATTGCATCCCGATTGATCCTTTTTACCTGAGTTGGAAAGCGCGCGAATTTAAATTTCAAACGCAATTTATTGAATTAGCGGGCGAAATCAACCATGCCATGCCGCGTTTTGTGGTCAATAAGCTGGCTCATGCGCTCAATGATGAACACAAAGCCGTGCGCGGCTCACGTATTGGCCTGCTGGGAATGAGTTACAAAGCCAATGTCGGCGATTGCCGTGAATCGCCGTCGCTGGAAGTCGCCGAACTTCTTAGCGAAATGGGCGCCGAGTTGATTTATAACGATCCGTTCGTCGAATCGGTTGTAATCGCCGATCAGGTTTTCAAATCACGCCCGCTTGAGGAAGTTTTGGATGCGGATTGTATAATGCTGCTGACCAATCACAAAGCCTACGATTACACAGACATTGCGGACAAGGCCCATCTCATTCTTGATACGCGCAATGCTTTCCAGAGTGTGAAAAACCCGCGTGCCAAGATTATCAAGTTGTAGACAGCGAAAATGCAAAAACCGCGAGGAAATTTGAAATTTCCTCGCGGTTTTTGCATTCTGCACCTCAAAATTTAGCTTTTGGCAGCGACTTGCTTTGCCAGACGGCTTTTTTTACGAGCCGCAGTGTTGCGATGGATGATGCCCTTGGCAGCAGCACGATCAATCACGCTTTGTGCGGCTCCGAGTTCGCCTTCGCCGACCAGCGCTTTTTTGGTTTCAGTTTTAATACGAGTCTTGGCGATCTGATTGCGCAGCGTCTTTTTTTCCGACTGACGCAGGCGCTTTTTCGCCGATGCAAGATTTGGCATTCGTTTGGTTCTCCTCTAAAGTCCGCTCACATTTTACCGGGTGGGCGCGTTGGATGCAAGTTACAAAGTTTGCCCTAAAACTCGTGCTTTAATAAATTTGCACGACAGCGAGGGCAAAAACGGACTGTATAATTAGCAAAGTTACTGACTAAACCAGCTTTAGGGCAACCATTTGCAGTTTTGCAACTGTAATAGACCTCGCTTGCTGAACAATCACGCGGAAGCGCTGTTCCTTGAATCAACCATGTGCGATGCACAAAACATACTCTTGTTTGCGCAGCATAGCAGAGAATTGGCACCACCACTATCGCTAAGGCTAATTTTTCAATGCGCAGGAGTTTCATATTTCTCGCAACAAATCGAAGAAATTCATCCGTGTCATCTGTGTTCATCCGTGGTTGACAAAATATCGCCCGCCAAAATTCGCTGGCGTCCGGTGTCCGTTTCCAAAAGTAGCGCACCGTCGCTGTCCAATGAATGTGCGATGCCGGTGAGGAGGCGATTTTCCTGCTGAATTGTCGCCGATTGGCCGCGTTGGATGCAGCGGCGCCAGAATTCATCGCGTAAATCGTTCCATTGGCGATCCATCAAGCGATGGTAATACACCCACCAATCGTGCAGCCAACCTTGTAAAACCGCTTCGACGGGCCAGTTATGCCCCGTTTCGAGCCACAAAGACGACGCCGGATACAAAGGACGCTCCGGCAATTCTTCCGCGCTTTGATTGATGTTTAATCCGATGCCGACGACCACAAAATCCAAAATCCCATCGCGCATTTCGACTTCGCTCAAAACACCCGCGATTTTCCGGCCATTCAACAAAACATCGTTGGGCCATTTGGTGTGGCAGGTGTGTCCGGTTAATTCATGCACCGCCCGCGCTGTTGCCAGACACGCCACAAAATTCAACTTCGGCACGGTTTCAAGGGCGAGATGATTGCCCGTGAGATGGTCTTCGCCTTCGCGCCGCAAAATAACCGATAAATATAAACCGCTGCCCGGCGGCGAACTCCAAGTGCGCCCGCGCCGCCCGCGACCTGCCGTTTGAGAATCTGCCGTAACAAAGGCGCCATGCGGCGCTCCTTCGCGCCCCCAGCGCAAGGCTTCCTCGTTGGTCGAATCAGTTTCTTTTAAATGCCGGTGCATAAGCTATTACCCGATTTCAATATCCAAACCAATATCCAAAGAACGTGCGCCATGAGTCAGGGCGCCTACTGAGATTATATCTACCCCGCTTTGCGCGATGGCGCGCACTGTTTTGAGATTGACGCCGCCGCTGGCTTCGCTGAGGGCGCGCTTATCAATAATTTCAACGGCGCGTTGCAAATCATCGGGCTTCATGTTGTCCAGCAAAATAATATCGGCACCCGCTTGCGCGGCGAGTTTCACTTGCTCCAACGTGTCGCATTCGACTTCGATTTTCAAACTGTGCCCGATATGGGCGCGGGCGCGCTCAATCGCCGCTTCGATGCCGCCGCAAAGCGCGATGTGATTGTCTTTAATCAAAATCATGTCGTCCAGAGCGAAACGATGATTACTGCCGCCGCCACAACGCACGGCGTATTTTTCCAAGAGTCGCAAGCCCGGCGTGGTTTTGCGCGTGTCGGCGATGCGCGCCTTGGTGCCCTCAACAGCAGTCACAAATTGTCGCGTCAGCGTGGCGATACCTGAAAGACGCTGCATAAAATTGAGCGCCACGCGTTCTGCGGTGAGAATATCGCGCGCATTGCCCCAGACTTCCAGAACGGTTTGCCCAGAGATTACTTCTTTGCCATCCGCGAAAACAGGTCGCGGTTTTGTGTCCTCATCATCCCCACCGCCCCCACCGCCTTCATAGACTTCATCTTCGCGGGTCAGTATTTCTTCAAAAGTCACCGGCCAGTTCAGCGATTCAAAGGCAATACGCGCCACATCTAAACCACACAAAATGCCCCAATCTCGAAAGCGAATTGTGGCGCGGGCCGTCGCATCCAGCGGAATCAGCGCCTGCGTTGTCACATCGCCGGAGCGAATATCTTCGCGCAAAGCGGCCTCGACCAGCGGGCGAATTTGTAAATCATGCATGATATTTGATTATCTATGAAGCAAAACGTCCTTGCACGAATGAAACCCAAGTTGCTACCTATAACCCACCCGTAAACGAGTGGGCTGAAAGGAATCAAAAGCCTCGTGAACGAGGCTGGACTTGCCATCTTTAGCCTCGTTTACGAGGCTTTTGAAAGGTCAGCCCATTGCTTTAGCCGTGGGCTGCAATAGGTGGCAACTTGGGTAACCTCTCACTTCGATGCCGCCCGCTTCTTTCTTATCCAGCCCGTCGCTTGCGCCAAACCAACCGTTGCCCAATAAAGCGGCGCGGAAATCTGGCCGCGATAATGTTTTTCGTAGAAGCGCCGCAAACTGCGATGCGATTCTTCGATCATTTGCGGGCGCACTTGGCTTGTTCCGGCGCCGCCCCAGTGAATCACGCGCGATTCGGGCAAAAACCAAATTTGCCAGCCCGCTTTTTTCAGGCGCCAGCATAAATCTACGTCATTGAAGAAAATTGGAAATTGCTCGTCGAAAAGTTCGCCGATGCTTTCGAGGGCCGCGCGGCGCATAAGAAAACTGGACGCCATCGGCTGATCTACTTCGCGCGCTGTTTTCCTATTCCAATAGCCCATTTTGTAAAAGCCAAAGCGCCGCGAACGCGGATAAAAGCTCGCCAAACCGCTGCCTTGCGCCCATAACGCGGCTGGCGTGGGAAAAGTGCGGCACGAACGCTGAATATGCCCATCGCGCGCGTCAATTAAAGCCGACGCGACGGCGCCGCGCCGCGCATCGGCTTCCAAAAACGCGATTAACGTTTCCGCCGCGTCCGGCAAAACTTCGGTATCGGGGTTGAGCAGCCAAATCCATGCGCCGCGCGCCTTTTGATAAGCCTGATTATTGCCCAGCGCAAAGCCCGCATTAAAATCGTTGGCGACGAAAACCACTTCGGGAAATTCGCTTGCCACCATCACGGCGGAGCCATCGTGCGAGGCGTTATCAACTACGACAACTTCGTGCGCCACGCCAACATTGTGCCGGATAGACGCCAAACACGCGCGCAGCAAATCGCGCGTGTTCCAGTTGACGATGAGAACCGATAATTCCGGCGCGCCGCTTGAATTCACGCTTTCTGTTTTACCTGAATTTGCGCTAAACCGTAGGGGCTGCTCCATAGGCATCAACTTAAGCCCCTCACCCCCGGCCCCTCTCCCCCAGTCCGCTACGCGGGGAGAGGGGAGCGTAGACCATTGCGCTTCTTCTCACTTCAAATGGATAGGAACGTGTGCGGCAATCTCCCCTCTCCCCAGCGCAGCGTTTGGGGGAGAGGTCGGGTGAGGGGATCGAGCGACACCGTCGCTCTTTGCTTTGTCACAAAAAAGCGCGTTCTTCGATGGAAGAACGCGCTTTTGCTTGTTTAGGCGGCTAAGGTGATTTCGGCGCTGGGGCTGGGTGGCGATTCGCCGGTATCGTTGGCGGCGGTGATGCGGATGCGAATCGTCGCGCCCGCTGGCAGATTATCCAAAGTGGCGTCGCTGTCCTGCACCGTGGCGACGGCGATGAAATTGGCGTCGGTGCCGAGGATTTGCATCCACACCCGATAACGTGTGGCGCGCGGCATATCGCCCCAATCTATCAGCACGCTGTCGGCATCTACTTGGGTCAAAACGGGCGCATCGGGACTTTCCGGCGTATCGGGCGCGGCGGGCATATTGAGGCCGAAACCAAGCCAGCGCGGGTCGTCGTCGGGAATCAGTTGGCCCAATTCGTCTACCAAACCTGTCATACGCGTGCGCAGCGCCCTGATTGCCGCGTTGCGCGCCGCTTGTCTGGTGCCGAGCAGGACCAAATGCGTATTTAAGGCACTGCGCGCTGTCGAAAGGGCGTTGAAGAGTAGCAGGGCGCGGGCCGCCGTGATATTCAGCGGGGCATTTTCTTGGCTGGCGTGAGCGGGATCGGCGAAATAGGCGTTCAGCGATTGCAAAAGCGACTGCCGTTCGGCGACGGTTTCGGGGATGGCTAACGATTGATTGGGAAAGCCCGTGGGCAGCCACGCGTCGTTCCATTCTTGGCCCAAAGTCGGCTTCAAAACGTCGCGCGTGACGCCGATAAACGCCCTGCCGTTGGAATCGGCGATAAGGACGGTGTTGTTGAGCGTCTTTTTCTGCCCGCGCCCCAGAGTATAGGCATTGTGCGTGCTAATCCCCGTCGCTAAAACCGCGCGGATGATGGCTTCGGTGTTCTGTTTGATGTCAATCGGCGTCGCGTTCAGCGCGTCCTGTTGCAGCCCATCGGCCATATCCTCGGCCAAAGTAAACAACTCGTCCAGTCCTTTAGGTAATTCATTACTTGCCATGAGTCTTAGCTCCCAACCTAAAAAATTCTTCGCCTGTGATGATCTTCACCAAACCGGCGAAGTGGGCATAAGTGTAACTTTTTTTTCATCAGTAGTGCATGAGTTAACTCATGTTACGCAGTGCGCTTATGGTAGGCACTGGAAAGAGCAGCAAAGCTGCTCGTCCCCTCACCCAACCTCTCCCCCGTGGGGAGAGGAGAACTTGACTATTACGTCACTTGCTACTGAATCGGGCAGAAGCGCTTGCGTAAAACACTCCTCTCCCCAGCGAAGCGAATGGGCGGGCGCCCTCTGGGCAGTGGCCGGGTGAGGGGACGAGCGACGAAGTCGCTCTTTTCTCTATCACAACCTCACTGCGTAACATGAGTGAGTTAAGTGTCACGCGGTTATGGCTGAGTTGGTTTTATAGGGATGAAAGGCTATTTTTGGCGTAGCGACACCCAACTTAGCAAAAGCCGTTGGCCTTGGCCTTTTTGGACTCTCCGAAAGTGCCAAGGAGCAGCCGACCGGCACTTTCGGAGAGTGGAAAAGTGCCGGTAAGCAGCCGACCGGCACTTTCGGAGAGTGGAAAAGTGCTGGTAAGCAGCCGACCAGCACTTTGGGAGACCGGGAAAGTGCCGGTAAGCAGCTTACCGGCACTTTGGGAGACCGGAAAAGTGCCAAGGAGCAGCCGACCGGCACTTTTCGAGAGTGGAAAAGTGCCGGTAAGCAGCCGACCGGCATTTTGGGAGAGTCCGAAAGTGCCCGTAAGCTGCATACCGGCACATTCGGGACGTTAAAAAGACCTCTGCGCG
>JANMKN010000124.1:0-29232 GCA_031372065.1 Abditibacteriaceae bacterium
ATTTAAGCAGTGCGACTAACGCCACACTTTCCGATGGGCAAGGCCAAGGCACCATTCTCAACGATGATACATCGGGTTAAGCGTTAAGACTAACAAAAAAGCGGTGGTCGAAAAGAGAATTTCGACCACGGCTTTTTTACGGCATCGTTACAAAGTTACGATGCCGAGTGGCTGCTGTTCTTTCCAAGCGCCGCGCGTGAAATCGGGCACAGCGACGGGCATACTGCCCAGCGCCACTGAACGCGACGATAATTGCACAATGCTGCTCCACAATGCCGCGTCGTAAACCGTTAAATCGGGTGTCGCGCCGCGTCGCAGGCAGTCGAGCATTCGATAATTCAGCACGAAATCCATGCCGCCGTGACCGCCGCCTTTGGCGCGTTCCAAGAGGCCCTTCCACAGTGGATGCGTAAATTTATCGCGCATGATTTTCATGTCGTCATCGCCAAGCCATTCGTGCGAACCGGGCGATTTTAAGCCGTATTTTTTGGGGTCATCTACGGTCAAGCGCGCCGGATAATCCATGAAGGCGCCGCCTGTTCCCGACAGCATATTGATACGCGAATAAGGGCGAGGGCTGACAACATCGTGCTGCACCATGATGCTGCGGCCTTGCACGGTTTTTATCAGCGTGGTGTTCATATCGCCGCAATTATAAACCTCGTTTTTCTGCGCGCCGTTGTTGGGATTATGCTCGTCGCGCCATTTGGTTAAACCGCGTTCGGGCGAACTGAGCGACACCAAATGCGAAAACGTATCGCCGCGCCCGATGCCCATATATTGCGCGACGGGGCCAAGGCCATGCGTCGGATACAAGTTGCCGTCATACAATTTGTGATAATTGCGGCGCCATTCGCCTTCGCCACCCAAATCGAAAAGCAAGCCGCGCAAATCGTGAATATAAGCGCATTCGCCGTGATTTAAATCGCCCAAAACGCCTTCGCGTGCCATGTTCAACACGAAAAGTTCGTTTTCGCCGTAGCAGCAATTTTCGAGAATTGCGCAATGGCGCTGTGTGCGCTCGCTGGTATCCACAAGGCGCCACGCATCTTCCATCGCAACGAAAGTTGGCACTTCCACAAAAGCGTGCTTGCCGCGCTCCATAGCGCGCAAAGCCATTGGCGTGTGCCACTCCCACGGCGTGGCGATATAGACCACATCAATGTCATCGCGGTCAACCATCTGCTCCCAGATATTTTCCGTGCCGCCATACACTTCGGGCCGTTTGGTGCGCTTGCCAATCGAATCGGCCAAGGCTTCAGCGCGGTTTTTTCGCCAATCGCAAACTGCTACCAATTCAGAAAACTCAATGTTCGCCGCATCATTGCCGTGTGTAGCGCCGCGATGACAGCCAATCAAGGCCACGCGCACTTTTTCCAGCGGTTTCGTGGTTAAATTATGCACTGGCTTTTGCCCCGCCGGGCGCGGCGGTGTCGCACTAATTTGAGGGCCAAGCGTAATACCGCTCGGCAACGTGACGGATTTATTTTCGTCAGCGGGCGCGGCTTGCGCCGTCGCGGTTAAAGCGCCCAAACCGGCCACAGCCGAGGCTTTCAAAAAGTCGCGGCGCGAGGGGCCGGAAGATGGTTTTTCGTGTTTTGAAGTCATGAAAGTTTTGAGGGGTTGTAGCTACGCGCGTTGCGCTCTGTAATCACTCGATTCCCAAATCATCTTTCAATTGCTGCCACAAAGTTTCAGGCAATGGCGTTGTAGCGGCGTGCGCGTTTTGTTCGACTTCCTCAGGGCGCGAAGCACCGACTAAAAGAGTGCTAATGCGCGCTTCGCGCAGGGCAAATTGAATCGCCAGATGCAAAGTGCTAACACCATTTTGAGTCGCCCAATCGCGCACTTCCTTAACGCGTTGTAAATCGGGCGAAGTGCCGTCGGCGCCATGTTCGCGCAATAAATCTTCCCACGGGCGATCCGTTAAATAGCCCATCAAAAGCGGCGAGCCGAGGATGATGGCTTTATCGTTTTTTATCGCCGCATCGAACAAATTTTCGCGCGCCGTTTGACGCACCAAATTGAAATCGGCGTAAGTGAGAATCGCATCAAATTCCTCGCGTTCAATGGCCGTTCGCAAAAATTCGTGTTGCCGCACGCCCAAACCAATGCCGCGAATGACACCCTGCTCTTTCAATTCCAGCAGCACATCAAGTGCGCCATCGGAAGCCAGCGCTTGTTCAAAACCAATGGCATCGGGATCGTGAATTTGCATCAAATCCAAGTAGTCGGTGCCGAGCAAACGCAGCGATTTTTCGATGCTGCGCTGCGTGCCTTCACGCGAATAATCGTGCGGACGCGTGCCGGTTCCCGTTTTGGTGGCGAGGAAATACGAATCGCGCGGCACGCCTTGCAGCGCAAGGCCCAAACGCGCTTCGCTTGCGCCATAAAGCGGGGACGTGTCGAGATAATTGATGCCCAGTTCCAGTGCGCGCTGCACCGTAGCAATGGCAACCGCCTCCGACGTTTCGCGCCCATAAAGCTGCGAAGTCAATTCGGCGCCGCCCAAACCCAACTGGCTGACGCAGCAGTTCAAACGGCCCAAACGACGATGTGGCATTGTTGAAAACATAATGTTATTTTGTAGGAATACGGCCTACCTCGTCCGCTATGAATTTATGCAATCGCGTCCGCCACGCGCACGCCGTCCATCGCGGCGGAAACGATGCCGCCCGCATAGCCGGCGCCTTCGCCGCACGGATACAGGCCGCGAATTTCGATGTGCTGCAAAGTTTGCCCATCGCGCGGCACGCGCAGCGGCGAACTGGTGCGCGTTTCAACGCCGACGATAACCGCTTCTTCGCTGAGATAACCACGCATGGTTTTGGCGAAATTTCGCAGCCCGCTTTGCAAGCGACGGGCCAGCGCGGGCGGCAATAATTCGTGCAGCGGCGCCGAATTTAAACCCGGTTTATAGGAACACGCGGGCAAACTGCTGGAAACACGACTGGCAAGAAAATCCGTCACGCGCTGGCCGGGCGCTTTTTGCGCGCCACCACCGGCCTCGCAGGCCATAACTTCGAGCGATTTTTGATAACGCAGGCCCGCTAAAACATCATCGCCAAAGGCTTTCCAATCGGCTGCTTCGATGCCAACAACCATGCCGGAATTGGCAAAAGGCGAATCGCGGCGCGACAAACTCATGCCATTGACGACTACTTCATCGGGTGCGGTTGCCGCAGGCACAATCCAGCCGCCGGGACACATACAAAACGAAAAAACGCCGCGCTCTTCGACAGTGGCTGCCAAACGATAAGAAGCAGCGGGCAAACGGGCATCGCGCTCTTTCTGGCGGTATTGAATCAGGTCAATCAGCGGTTGCGGATGCTCGATACGCACGCCCATCGCAAACGATTTCGCTTCTAATGCAATGGCGCGGGACTGACAAATCCCAAAAATATCGCGCGCCGAATGGCCCGTTGCCAAAACCACGGCCTCGCCGCGCACTTCGCCGCCGTTTTGGGTCAGCGCGCCAATAATGTGCTTTTCGCCGCCGTTTTCTTCGATAAGAAAATCGGTCACACGCGTTTCAAAACGAATTTCGCCGCCCGCGTCGAGAATGCTGCGGCGCATAGCCTGCACCACTTTGGGCAATTTATTCGAGCCGATGTGCGGATGCGCCTCTATGAGAATTTCCGGCGGCGCGCCGTGTGCTACAAGGGTTTTCAAAACGTCTTCGACGTTGCCGCGTTTGGTGGCGCGGGTGTAAAGTTTGCCGTCCGAATAAGTGCCCGCGCCGCCTTCGCCGAAACAATAATTACTTTGCGGGTTGACCACGCCCTGCCGATTGATCGCCGCCAAATCGCGCCGCCGCGCTTGCACATCTTTGCCGCGCTCCAAGATTATCGGCTTGATTCCCAATTCTATCAAGCGCAACGCGGCAAACATTCCTGCCGGGCCGCAGCCAATAATCACAACGCTGCGCCCTGCGCTAACAGGCCGATAATTCGGCTGATAAATTTCTTCTTCGGGCGCGGTTTCATCAATGTAAACCTCAACTTGCAAGCGCACTTTGACAGTTTTGCCGCGCGCATCCAAGGAGCGCTTGCGCACGCGCAAAGCGACAATTTGCGTTTCTTCGACGCCTAATTGCTGCGCCGCCACACGGCGACGCATCGCCTCATCGTCGGCGTGATCCAAATCGAGAACCAATTCAAAAAGAGTCATTATCGAGAGGAATTTCCAATCAAAACCACAAAGTATTTTGGCAGACGCCGCGACTCTGCGCCGCTGCTCAATGACATGGATTCACACCACAATAACTCTTTTTTTGCCCAAAATAACCTTGGTAGCATCGAAAATAACTCTGGTAGCATCGAAAATAACTCTGGTAGCACCGAAAATAACCTTCGTAGAGGCAAAAATAACTCTGGTAGCACCCAAAACAACTTTAGCAGCAGTTCAAACAGGCGAGCCTTGTGTTTGCCCGAACTTATCTGAGAAAGAAGGCGCCAGAAAGGTTCAGACGCCTTCTTTGCGGTTTTTCGTAATGTCTTAATGAGAACGTAGAAATGAAAAATCACAAGCCCGCCACTATCGGGATACATTTGAGATTCCTGTGCATTGCATTTCGACTATAATGGCAAGCACGTAATGGCTCTGATTTAAAATCCAAGGCTCTTACCTTTTTAAGGAGCCTTAATGAACATTCTCAGGACGTTAAACGTTGAGCGCTGCGTTAGCCGCGCGATTTCTGTAGTTCGGCAGCGGTTTTCACCATCGCCAATCAAGCAATTGGCAATTGCACTGACCGTAGTCAGCATTCTCTTTCTAAGCGCGGGTTCGGCCCGCGCCTCAACATTTTCCGGCTACGATGGGCTGGAATTCGACAATCAGGGCGTTTGCAGCTCCGTCGGCGGCGACCCGAATGACTTCGACAAACCGCATAACTGGGATTCGTCTCCCTGCGTTCACGACGGCACTGTTCCCAGCGGCGGCATAGCGACGATTCCGGCTGTCTTCGTGGCAGGGCGCGCTGTGATTTGCCATCGCGCACTCAGCCTCTCGACCTTAAACCTGCAAGGCGAATTGGACGACACGTCCACCGTCACCATCACGGGCGCTTTCAACTTCACCAGCGGCATTCTCAACGCGCCGCTTGCGATTCCCGTGGGCGCTACGATGACTATCAGCGGCGCCGACGAAAAAATTCACTACGGCAACACCAATAATCAAGGCACCGTTAAATGGAACGGGTCGAACCGCTTCATCAACGCCCCCGGTATCTTCACCAACACAGCCAGCGGCATCATTGATTTGCGCGCCGACGGGCCTTTCGGCGAAATCGCCACTCTCAACAACTTTGGCACCATCAAAAAATCGGTCGGCTCCGGCACCAGCCAGTTGGGCGCCGACCTTTTCACCAACAAAGCGGGCGGCATCATCAGCGCGAGCAGCGGTGTCTTGGAATTCACCACCGGCGAAAGAGTCAACGGCGGCGGCGGCACCAACACCCAGTTGGATAGCGGCACCAACCTGACAACTTCGGGGACGGGCAAGGTGCTTTTGTCCAACGTGTGCAACCTGACCGGCACCATCAACGTGAGCGGCGCGCTTGTCATCAACATTGGGGGAACAGTCGGTGATGGCTTTGGTCAACAGATTACCGGCGTGGCGACTTTCAAGAAAGTGGGCACCGGCAGCATCTCGTGGCAGGGCGGCGGCTTCAGACATGATGCGGGAGATGCGAACAAATTCACCTTCGGCACCATCGGCGACGGTTTGGTGGTCACTATCGAAGGCCCAGCCGATAAAGTCGTTGGCAATTTAATCAATAACGGCATTATCAACTGGAAAAACGGTGGCCGCTTGAATGGCTTTGGTTCCAGCGTCCTCACCAACAACGGCACCCTCGACATTCAGGGCGATGACCTGATCTATGACGCCGCCCTATTCACCAACAACGGCACTGCGAAAAAGAGCGTCGGCACCGGGACAACCAACTTCAACCAGAAATGGACGAACAACGGCGCGGGAATCATTGACATGCAGAAAGGCACGCTGGAAATCGGCGGTGGCCTCAACGACAACCCCAACATCTTTAACAGCGGCACCACGATTCAAGGTGCTGGGCGCCTTCTCCAGTCCGGCAGCACCAAGTTCATCGGCGCCATCAACGTCAAGGGCAATTTGGAATTGGGCGCTTTCCATAATCAATTTCAATTCTCGTCGTATAGCGGCACGCCCACTTTTAGCGGAACGGGCCTTGTGGATTGGACTTCGGGCAACTTTACAGGAACTGGCACTTTGGCGACCTTTGGCGCTGGTCTGGGCGTTACCATTGAAGGCGCGGGCGATAAAGGCGGCGACGCGCCGATATTTAACAACACCATTATCAACTGGAAAGGCGGCGCCCCGGTGACCGCCAGCACCTTCAACAACAAGGGCACGTTCAACGTGATGAGCGCGAACACTTTTTATGGCACCTTCAAGAACACCGGCGCGCTGAACACGTTTCCCGGCGACACGGTTGTTTTCGCTAACACGCTGAGTAACAGCGGTGTCGTCAATGTTGGCGGAGCAGGCACCATCGGCACGCTTTACGCGCAGGAGTTCACGCAAACTGCGGCGGGCCAACTGAACATGGACATCGGCGGCGCGGCGGACGGCGCTTTTGATGTGCTGCAAGTAGTCGGCAGCCCCGCGACCTTTGCGGGCAAGCTCAATGCATTCTTGATAAATTCGTATGCGCCGCCTGTGGATGCCGCCTTCAAGGTTGCCACATTCGGCACGCGCAGCGGCAAATTCGCTTCGGTAGGCACCAGTGGCGGCGGCACGAAAACTCTTAGCGCCCTTTACAACCCGAACGATCTTACGCTCACAACTCAGCAATTGAACCTTTCCCTTAGCGATGTGCGCGTCGTTGAAGGCAATTCGGGAGTTGTGAACGCAGTCTTTAACGTGACTCTTTCGCCAGCCTCTTCGCAAACCGTGACGGTTAATTACGCCACACAAAACGGCACAGCTACACAGCCCGCCGATTATGCCGTGACCAGCGCGACGCTCACCTTTGCGCCCGGCGAAACGACAAAAACCATCACAGTTCCGGTTAAAGGCGACTTGCTGGACGAAGACGATGAAACTTTCTTGGTCAACCTGTCGGGTGCAGCAGGCGCGCTGATTGCCAAAGCGCAAGGCATCGGCACCATAGCCGACGATGACGCCACGCCAAGTGTGGCTATCAACGACATTACGGTAACCGAAGGCAGCGGCGGCATCAAAAACGCGGTCTTTACGGTCACGCTTTCAGCGCGCAGTGGGCGCAATGTTGGCATCACTTGTGTGACCGCCGATGGGACAGCGCGCACGCCTGCGGATTACACGGCCAGTCGCGTCAATCTCACTTTCACGCCGGGCGAAACGGCTCTCACCAAAACTTTCAGCGTGCCTGTCATTACCGACACTACGGATGAAGTCAACGAAGTGTTTTATGGTTTTCTGAGCCTGCCTGTGAATGTGGGCGTAGCCAAAGGGCGCGGCATTGCGACCATTAACGATGACGACCTTTCTCCGAAAATTTCGATTGACGATGTGAGCATCGGCGAAGGCAACGGCGGCACCCGTTCGGCGGTCTTTCATCTCACGCTTTCCCAGAAAAGTGGCAAGGTCGTAACCGTCAATTTCTCCACTGCTGCGGGCACGATTTTTCCGGCCAAAACCGATAGCGATTATGTGGCTGTGGCGCCAACTCCGGTTTCCTTTAGCGCCGGGACAACAATAGCTCTGGTTCGCGTCTTGATTAACGGCGATGTGCTGGACGAAGAAAACGAAACCTTCAAGGTCAACTTGTCTTCGCCCGTTGAAGCCAGCATTTTGGACGGACAAGGCATTGGCACCATTCTCGACGACGATACATCGCCTTCGCTTTCTATTGACGACATCAGCGTCAGCGAAGGCGATGCGGGCAGCAAGAATTTGGTGCTGACCGTGACGCAATCGGCCATTAGCGCCAAAACGGTGACAGTGAATTACGCGACTGCCGATGGCATCGCCAAAGCTGCCAGCGATTACACAGCCACTAATGGCACGCTAACCTTTGCGCCCGGCAGCGCGCTGACGCGCACCATTGTGATTCCCATCAGCGGCGATGTGCTGGCCGAAGCCGACGAAACCTTTTATGTCTTCTTGTCTGCCGCCACTAACGCCAGCATCGGCAAAGCGCGCGGCGTGGGCACCATCCTCAACGATGACGCATCGGGCTAAAACGGAAGCGTAAAACACGCAAAAGCGGCGACAGAATTTCTGTTGCCGCTTTTGATTTGTTGGCCGTGCTGTCTACAAACAAGGCACACTAAGGGCCATGCGTCCCTTTTCTGGTTTCCGTTTTGTTTTGCTTTTTCTGGCCTCTTCGCTCATGGCAACCACCAGCCATGCGGCTTCTTTGTATGTGGCGACAACCGGCGCCGATGCCAATCCCGGCACGTTAGCGCTGCCGTGGCGGCATATTCAAAAAGCGTGCAATAGCGCCGCGCCCGGCGATACGGTTTTTGTGCGCGGCGGCGTTTATAACGAGCGTGTGAACGTCAATGTTTCGGGCGCGGCGGGCAGTTTTATCACCATTCAAAACTATCTCGGTGAGGCGCCGATTGTGGATGGCACCGGTTTGGTGGCGCCTTCGTTTGAAAGCGCCTTGTTTTACATCGAAAACCATTCTTACCTCATCATCAAAGGCTTTGAACTGCGTAATTACACCACGGCCAAAAGTGCCGCTGTGCCAGCGGGCATTTATTTGACTGGCGCCACGCATCACATAGAATTGCGCAACAACCGCATTCATAACATCGAAAACACTTACAACGGTGTGGCAGCCAATGCGCTGGGCATCGGCGTTTATGGCACTTTGTCAGCACAATCCATCAATAACATCATTATAAATGGCAACGAACTTTATAATTTAAAAACTGGCTCCAGCGAAAGCTGTGTGCTTAACGGCAACGTCGAGCAGTTTGAAGTCACCTACAATCAAGTGCATGATAACAACAATATCGGCATAGATTTCATCGGCTTCGAGGGCACCTGCGCTAATAGCACGCTGGATAAAGCGCGCAATGGCGTGTGTCGGGGCAACAAAGTTTGGAACATTGATACCACCGGCAATCCGGCTTATCGTAATGGCACAAAATACGATCCCAGCGCGGGCGGCATTTATGTGGACGGCGGCGCGGCGGTTCTTGTCGAGCGCAACGAAGTTTTTGGTTGCGATATTGGAATCGAAGTCGCCAGCGAACACGCTTCGCGCTTTGCCGATACCATCACAGTGCGCAATAACATCGTTTACAATTGCCTGACCGAAGGCCTCTCCGTGGGTGGCTACGATACAACGGTGGGCTATGCGCGCAATTGCGTTTTTACCAACAACACGCTTTACCAAAACGATACGTCGAACTCAGGCAGCGGCGAACTCCTTTTGCAATTCAAAGTCACCAATTGCACCTTTAAGAACAACATTTTCGTGGCGGGCGCGCAAAATTATTTAATCATCAACCCGTTCACGCAAAATAGCGGCAACGTTTTCGATTACAACGTTTTCTACGCGCCGGGCGGCGCTGCGAGCAGCGCATGGCAGTGGAAAAACGTCGCCAAAACAGGCTTTACCGCCTATCGAAACTTTTCGGGCAACGATGCCCATTCGCTTTTTGCCGACCCGCAATTCGTCAACGCCGCCTTGCCCGATTTTCATTTAAAATCCACCTCACCCGCGCTCAATGCGGGCGACCCCGCGTTTGCAGCGGGTGCTGGTGAAACTGATTTCGGCGGCAATCCGCGTCTGGTTGGTGGCCGCGTTGAGGCAGGCGCGTTCGAATATAATCCGCCCTCCACTCAAATTTCGATTAACGATGTGACAGTAACCGAAGGCAATAGCGGAAGCGCCACCGCGAGTTTTACGGTTTCGCTTAACGCGCCCGCCGCGCAAACCGTAAGCGTGAATTATGCAACGGCTAATGGCAGCGCGACGGCGGGCAGTGATTATCTCGCTGCCAACGGCACGCTTGCTTTTGCGCCGGGCGAAACCAGCAAAACCGTAAAAGTCAGCATCAACGGCGATTTATTGAACGAAGCCAACGAAGTTTTTTCTGTGCAACTGTCCAACGAGGTCAATGCCACTCTGACGCGCGCACGCGGCACCGCTACCATTCTCAACGATGACCGCGCGCCAGCCTTCACTATCAGCGATGTCAGCGTCGCCGAAGGCAACCCGCCCTCTAACGGGACACCCGGCACCACAAATCTCACTTTCCAAATCACTTTATCTGCCGCCAGCGGCCAAACGATCACGGTGAACTACGCCACCGCCGATGGAATTGCCCGTTCTACCAGCGATTATGTCGCTAAAAGCGGCACTTTGACATATTTGCCCGGCCAAACCACCAAAACCATTACAGTGCTTATCAACAGCGACACAACATTTGAAGGCGATGAAACGCTTTATATGTTGCTCACAAATTCAGTCAACGCCAGCATCGGCAAAGCGCGCGGCATCGGCACCATTCTCAACGACGACGCTTCGATTTGAAGCATCAGATAAGCAAAAACCTCATTTCACCTCAAAAGTCGCCTTACCATTGGCGGGCGGCTCATTCGTTACTTGGTCAGGATGCAGCCATTTAACGTGTCCGTCAAGAAACGCGTAATTCGCGCCACCTAAATGGCGCTTTAGAGGCGATTTTTCGTCGTTTATCCATGCAGCGGGTAACTTATTCAGATTATAGCGCGCATCGGTTAAATCTTTTCCGTCATTGCCATCACCAAAAGCGAGGGTAATGGTGGCTTGCCCGGTATTACTTTTTCCCCAATCCAAACCTGACAAATTGGAGTTGAACCAGTCATCTGTATAGCCGGTGGCCGTTGCCACATTTCCACCGCGCGTTTTTTCAGCAAAACACTGAAAGATTTGCAAAGTTCGGGCATAGGGATGTAAGGCGTCAGCCCAGCCATAGGCAGTTTTCGCCGTTGGGATTTTCGCGCTTGCAACGCGCGGCAAATGTTCATCGAAATCTTGATTATATTGCAACATTGCAACCCCAATTTGCTTTAAGTTGTTGGGGCAATTTGCTCTAACACTTTCGCGGGGGCGAGTTACAATTGGAATTACCAACGCCGCACCAATGCCCACCACCGCGACTACAACCAACATATCAATCAGCGAAAAACCTTTTTTCATAGCGGCACCTCGTTATTCATTGTATATCTTTTCCCAATTGACCGAAGTTCAAACACAGTTTTCACCACACGCCACGACGACAAAGCGGCGCCGCCGTAAACCTTTGAAGAGTCGCGTGTGTCGAAAGGTTCGCTCTTAAAAACCGAGGCGGAGCGTCCCATAATTGACTCGAAGTCGTCAAAAGTCGGCGCCAAACAGTCAAAAGTTGAGTGTAAGCGCCCAATTTTTGAGTGTAAGCAGACAAAAGTTGGGTGTAAGCATTCAATAATTGAGTGCACGCAGGCAAAAATTGACAGTAAGAGAGCAAAAGTTGACTGTCAGTCTCTAAAAATTGGTTGTCAGCAGACAAAAATTGACTGTCAGTCTCCAAAAATTGAATGCAAGCAGACAAAAATCGGTTGTAAGTCTTCAAAAATTGACTGTAAGTAGGCAAAAATTGGCTGTCACCGGACGAAATTTGAGTGTCAGACTGCAAAAATATCATGCGAGAAATTTATTATTCGTGGGCGCTGCGTGAAGCGATGGCCGAAGAAATGGAGCGCGACGAGAGCGTTTTCATTTTGGTCGAGCACATTGCCGAATATGGCGGCGCTTTCAAAGTGACGCAGGGCCTTGTCGAAAAATTTGGCCGCGAACGTGTGCGCAACACGCCGATTTCCGAAAATACCATCTGCGGCGTTGGCGTTGGTGCGGCGATTACTGGAATGAGGCCCGTTGTGGACATCATGTTTCAGGATTTCATCACCTTGGCGATGGATCAAATTGTCAATCACGCCGCGAAGTTTCATTATATGTATGGCAACCAATGCACGGTTCCGGTGGTTTTTCGCACTCCGGCGGGCGGCGGGCGCTGTTATGGGCCGACGCATTCGCAAAGTTTGGAAGCGTGGTTTATGCACGTTCCCGGTATCAAAGTTGTCGCTCCGTCCAACGCTTACGATGCCAAAGGCTTGCTCAAATCGGCAATCCGCGACGATAATCCGGTCTTTTTTATCGAAAGCAAATTGCTTTACGGCATCAAAGGCGAAGTGCCTGAATTTGGCGAGCCGGGCGGCGATTATACCGTGCCGATTGGCGAAGCGAAACTCACGCGCCAAGGCGAAAATTTAACGCTGATCGCGTATTCGCGCATGACCGTCGAAGCCGAAAAAGCCGCCGACGCTTTGGCACAAAACGGCATCACTTGCGACGTGGTAGATTTGCGCACGCTTGCGCCGCTCGACATGGATACCGTCGCGGCCAGCGTCGAAAAAACCGGACGCGCCATTATCGTCGCCGAAGATTGCAAAACAGCGGGCGTCAGCGCCGAAGTGATGGCGCGCGTCATGGAAGAATGCTTCGACTTTTTGCAGGCGCCCGTTCGCCGCGTCGCCGCTGCCGATACGCCTTTGCCCTGCGCCGATGTTCTCGAACGCGCCGCTTTGCCCGACGCCCAAAAAATCATTGATGCCGCTGTGACTTTGCTACAGGATTATTCCTAAGTCGGCAGGAGGCAGGTTAGAAGCGCCTGTTTCCCGCCTTCGGCCTCCCGTTCTCTGCCTCCTATGAAAATCTTCACCGCCGAACAAATGCGCGCTTTTGACAAAGCGGCAAGCGAGCAATTCCTGATTCCTTCGATTGTTTTGATGGAAAACGCCGCGCTTCGCGTGGTGGAATTTCTTGAACAGCAATTCGCGCCACTTTCCGGCAAAAAAATCTTGGTGTTGTGCGGCAAGGGCAACAACGGCGGCGATGGATTCGCCATCGCCCGGCATTTGCAAAAGGCGAAACATCTCACGGTTTTTATGACGTGCGCGCCGGGCGATCTCAAAGGCGATGCGCTGATTAATTTCAAGATTCTGCGCGCGAGCGGCGCGGCTATTGCGCACGCCGGAACACGCAGCGGCGACTTACGCTGGGACACCTTTGATGTGATTATAGACGCGCTGCTTGGCACCGGCTTCAAGTGCGAAATTCGCGGCGAAGAATTGAAACACACGCTCGAAATGGCGGCCCTCGCGCCCGCGCCCGTCGTCGCGGTAGATTTACCATCGGGTTTGAATTCCGATACCGGCGAAGCCGCAAAAGAAGCGCTCCCAGCCGATTTCACCGTCACTTTGGTGGCACCCAAACGCGGTTTGTTTGTGCAACAAGGCTTGGATTTGTGCGGCGAAATCTGGGTCGGAGGCATCGGCACGCCGCAACGCGTGATGGAAGCCGCCGAAACCGGCCTCGAAGTTTTAAATCAATCAGTCGCGCGCCAATTGGCGGCGAAATTAAAGCGCCCGTTGGACGCCCATAAAGGCGATGCCGGACGCGTTTTAATTTTGGGCGGCAGCCTCGGATTAAGCGGCGCGCCTGCCATGAGCGCACACGCCGCTTTGCGCGCTGGGGCCGGGCTTGTCACTACCGCTTTGCCCAATCGCGTGGTGCCGATTTTCGCGGGCGCGCAAAACGAAGCAATGTCGCGCCCGCTCTTGGATGATGCCCAAGGCCGCCTTGTCGAAGCCTCATTCGAAGACGTGCCGCGCCTGTGGGAAAACATGGACGCCGTGGCGCTGGGGCCGGGCCTTTCGCGCAGCAGCGGCGCCCTCGAATTTGCGCGGCGCGTGGTTTGCGAATGTCCCGCGCCGCTCATCGTAGATGCCGACGCGCTTTACGCCTTGCGCCCGATCCTAAGGCAAATCAAAGCGCGCACAGCGCCAACGATTCTCACGCCGCATCCCGGCGAAATGGGTGAACTGATGCAAATTGAAATTGCCGAAGTGCAAAAGACGCGATTGGAAACCGCTAAAGCCTGCGCCGAAAAATTCGGGGCGTTTGTCGTTCTCAAAGGCGCGCGTTCGGTTGTCGCAGCGCCAGACGGCAAGTTGTGGGTAAATTTAACCGGCAATCCCGGCATGGCAACCGGCGGCAGCGGAGATGTTTTAACCGGCATCATCGCCGGACTTTTGGCCCAACTCAAAGATGCCCAAAGCGCGACACTGCTCGGCGTTTACGCGCACGGATTGGCGGGCGATTTGGCTTATCAAAGCAAAGATAACGGCCTTATCGCAGGCGATATTGCGCATCATTTGCCTGCCGCGTTAAAGCAATTTAAAAATGGCGTTGCGCCATCGAATGCGCGCTTGCAAAAATTAATTTAATCTCCCGCCCAGGCGCGAAGACAGAAATTAAGAAAGCTCCAACTTTCTGATGGTAATTCGCATAAAAGATAGCCATGAACGCTTACGAAAAATATCTCTTTGATTTGCAAGGTTTTTTGCTCGTTGAAAACGCGCTGGATGTCTTTCAAATCGCGCATTTGAACGAACTTGTGGACGAGCGCATGGAGGAATTTCCCGACGCGCCCAACAAACGCTTTGGCAAAATTTTGACGTGGGGCAAAAGCGTTTTCGAGGTGCTGGATAATCCGCAAATCATGCCGCATTTGCAGAAAATTATCAGCCCGCGCTTGCGGCTCGATCACGATTATTTGGATGTCATTCGCGGCGATGGAACGCTCAGACTTGGCCCAATTGGAGCCGGTTTGCATGGCGGCAGTTTTCCGTTCGACCCGTCCCAGTATTTTCATTTTCGGGACGGGCGTTTTCACAACGGTCTAACGGTTGTCGCTTATAATTTGTGCGACATTCAACCCGGCGAGGGTGGCTTCGCGTGCGTGCCGGGTAGTCATAAAAGCAACTTTTCGTATCCCAATGAATGGCGCGATTTGATGCAAAACGAAAATCAACCGTTCGTGCGTTCGGTTTATGGCCCGGCGGGTTCGGCGATTATTTTTACTGAAGCACTGACGCATGGCACCTTGCCATGGCGCGGCCAGAATGACCGGCGCACACTGTTTTTAAAATACTCGCCCCATCCGCTTTCGTGGTCGAAAAGTTATTACAGCGCCGCCGATTATGAAGAACTTTATGGGGAACTCAACGAAGCGCAACGCACGCTTTTGTTGCCGCCCAGCGCGAGGAATTAAGCCACAAAAGCCAAAACGTTATTTCAGCTTGCTGCTCACTCTTTATCTATTTGCGGCGCGAACACGTTGAGTGCGTTGGGGATGATTTTAATTTCGACAGGCGTGGTGGCCCAAGCATCACCATCAAGTTGCACGGGGATCGGTGGATCACTTGAAACGGTCACGCCCGCCGATTGCCAGTATTGTGCGATGCCGCGTTCGATGTGTTGGCCCATTAAAATCTGCATCGCTTGTTGCACAGAAATAAATTTATTTTCAAACGGCATCAGGCAAATATCCAACAAACCGTCGTCAAGTTCGGCGTGTTTGGTGACTTTGATATCCCATGCATAGCTGGCCGCATTGCCAATCATCACCAACCACGATTCATTGGCATAAAGGCGTCCATCGGCGAAGCGCAAGGTCACCTGCGTGCCTTGATGCAAAACCACATTTTGCAAAGAACGCAACGCATAAGCATAATCCCGCAACACGAATTTCAAGCGCAAACTCGTATCTTCGATAACTTTGGCATCATAGCCGATGCCAGCCATCAAAAGAAAATACTGCGATTGAAGTTGACTGCGTGACGAGTGAGCATTAACGGTCTTGCGCGGCTCCATTGCGGCATCGGGGGGCAACTGCGTCGCCAAACCTACATCAATATTGCGAATATATCCGGCGCGTATGATCCGACAGGCTCCGCGCCATTCGCGCGGGATGCCCATATTGTAAGCAAAGACATTGCCGGTGCCGATGGGCAAAACACCAAAAGTCACATCATCAAGCTCAGTTTCCTGCTCTTGACGCCATTGCATCAGGCCATTGACGACGCCGTTGACCGTGCCATCACCACCCGCTGCGACGATATTGGTAATGCCGGAATCAAGGGCTTTTATCGCCAGTTCGGAAACTTCTTCGGCATTATGGCTTCGCCAAACTTCGACGTGAAAATCCGAGCGTTCCAAATCATTCTGCGCCGCCGTTATCAGGCGCTCACGCCCCCCTCGGCCCGCTGCCACGCCCGCCGTCGGATTGGCTATAATGGCCAGACGTTCCATAGTGAGGAGTGCAAATTGCAGAATGCCGAGTGCGGAATCATTTCACACTCCGCGATTCGCATTTCACGTTTGTCCGTCATCCTTTATCTCGCGTCTGCACCAATAAGCGAATGGCGGTGCGTTCGGCGCCATCAATTTGGATGTCGGAAAACGAAGGCACACAAATCAAATCAACGCCTGATGGCGCCAAAAAGCCGCGCGCGATAGCAATCGCTTTGATCGCCTGATTGAGGGCACCCGCCCCGACCGTTTGAACTTCAACGACGCCTTTTTCGCGGATGACGCCTGCCACGGCCCCGGCTACAGTGTTTGGTTTGCTTTTGGCCGACACACGCAAGGTTTCCATTAATTTCCCTTCGGGATTCTCAGTTCAAAGTTCCAAGTTTAAAGTTCAAGGTTCAATACCTCAACTTTGAACTGAGAACTTTGAATCTTGAACTTTAAATTTTGAGATTATCTCGCATAATCCACCGCTCGCGTTTCGCGAATTACGGTTATTTTAATTTCGCCGGGATACGTCATTTCGTCCTGAATGCGCGCGGCCACATCGCGCGCCATGCGCAAACTGCTTAAATCATCCACTTTTTCGGGCCTCACGACAATACGCACTTCGCGGCCCGCTTGAATGGCATACGACTTTTCAACGCCTTCAAATGAGTCGGCGATGCGCTCCAAGTTTTGCAAACGCTTGATATAGGTTTCCACATTCTCGCGCCGCGCTCCGGGACGACTGCTGCTGATGGCATCGGCCACTTGCACAATCACCGATTCTAAACTGGTCATGGCACTGGGATCTAAGTGATGCTCACCGGCTACGGTAATAACCGTTTCGCTTTCGCGATGCTTGCGCAGAAGTTCCATGCCCAAATCAATGTGCGTGCCTTCCTGATCGCAGTCCAGCGCTTTGCCGATGTCATGCAACAATCCGGCTCGCTTGCAAGTGTTTACATCGGCGCCTAATTCGGCAGCTATCGAAGCGGCCAAAACCGAAACTTCGACGCTATGCTTTAAGATATTTTGACCATAACTGGTGCGATAGAGAAGGCGCCCAAACACTTCCATGATGCCGCGCGGCAAGCGCACTTTGGCTTGCGTGGTGGCGTGTTCGGCGGCTTCACGCATTTTTTGGTCAACTTCCGCCTTCGATTTGTTTAGCACTTCTTCGATGCGCGCCGGGTGAATACGCCCATCGTTGACCAGCGTGGACAAAGCGATCCTCGCGATTTCGCGGCGCACTGGCTCGAAGGAGGAAATCACGACGGCTTCTGGCGTGTCGTCAATGATGAGATCACAGCCCGACATTTGCTCGAAAGTGCGAATATTACGGCCTTCGCGTCCGATAATACGGCCCTTGAGTTCATCGCTGGGTAACGGCACCACGGAAACAGCGCTCTCAGATGTCTGATCTACGGCGCAGCGTTGAATCGCCATCGTGATGATGCGCCGCGCTTTTTCTTCGGATTGCTCCTGCACTTCCTCGGCGACGCGCTTGACCACGCGATTCATCTCGGTGCGGGTTTCCTCTTCGACGCGCTTGAGCAACAACTCACGCGCTTCGGCAATCGGCAATTGAGCGACGCGTTCCAAGGCATCGCGCTGCTGAACGACCAACTGTTCAGCTTCTTCGATGCGGGTGGTGATTTCGATTTCGCGCTGATTGAGCGCCTTTTCGCGTCCATCAATCTGGCGTAAACGGCGTTCGAGATGCGTTTCTCGCTCGCGCAGACGCTTTTCGGTTTCTTTGATTTCAAGTCGCCGGTCTTGCGTTTCTTTTTCGATGGTTTCGCGCAAGCGTTGCACTTCGGCCTGCACTTGTTCGCGCGCTTCGACCTGCAATTCTTTGTGGCGCGCGGCGATTGTGACATCGGCTTCTACCGATTTGGTTTCAGCAGCGGCTAATTTTTCGGCGGCGATCTGAATCTTGGCAGCGGCCTCTGCCGATTGCACTTTGGCTTTCAACTGCGCCGCCACAATTCCAACTACCAGACCCACCAACCCTAAAACAGCCGCCAAAATATAAGCGGATAATTCCATGTTATCTCCCGTCCAGCGCCGTTTTTCTTAAAAAAGCGACACCAAGCAGAGCGTAGATTTAAGCTGCGTGACGGGAGGCAATCCATTCAAATTCTTGATTCCAAAGCGACGCACACCGGCCCGTGCTTCAAAAGAAGCGTTTGACCGGCGCGAAGAAGCAAGAAGCGGGCAAAGAAAGGAAAAAAGCGGTGAGGTCGAAGAGAACGAAGCAGGGCACGCGAAAACCGGAGAAGGCAGTGGTCGGCCACTAAGACCGCCTGCAAGACAGCACTTCAGTAAAGGGGTTTCCCAATTCAAAACCAGCAGCGGAGCAACAAAAAAGGACGCGCCATTTGTCTTGAAACAGGCCGCCACACAGGGAACAAGGGGTAAAACCAACAATGACAAGCCCGTTGCCATGAAAAATCCCCAAAATAGTCCCCAAAGCGGCACGTTAAGCGCAAACATGACCTTAAGTTCCTTTAATTCTCGCGCATCGTTGGTTCTTTTGAAAGATTTTTCAATCGAAAAACGATGCCACTGATGGCCCAATATCCAACGCGACTGAAAAATAAGTCTCGCGTTTGATGAAGGTAGATTGCTTTGGCCTTAAAATCCGGCCACAATCCGTGATGGAAACCTGAGTTTTCCGTGTTAATCCCGGCGTAAATCTTTCGGTAAGTCACTCACGCGGCGTCTCCCGGCTGCCATTGCCTAAAGCGAATTGTGGCGCAGAACACTGCGCCAAAACGCCCTCAGCGAACAACGATGAAGTAAGGAGCCACCCGACAAGCAGTGCCCCCAAGTATAACAGGATATTCACAACAGTTAAAAACGACGTTAAATCTAAGATCACAGAATATGGCACAACTCGCTTGGCAGTTTCATGCTGCAACAGGCATCGCAAAACCCAATATTGCCATCAAATACGCGCCACCAATCGCCGTATTAACGTCGAACGCCAGCGCCTATTGCGCTGGGCCGACATAAACGAGGCGCGAATTTTCGATATAAATGGCGGCGTTTCCAATAACATCAAACGCGCCATTGCAAGTAACAGCGGTGACAGGCGAAAGCGAAATTCGTGGCATGAAGTTGTTGCCAAGTTTGACTGATTTGCGAATGCGTGACAGTGAAAGGGACGTGCCAAATTTTTAAGTAAAATGGAATTCAGTGCCACGAACTGTCTATCAGATAATTGGCTCTGATCTGAACGAGGCAAAAATGGATGGACGTTCTATTACTTCGTTTCGCTTTGTCCGTAAATTAAGGCGACTGTCCGAGAAGTCAAAACATCAACAGATTTTTATTGCGACTTTTCGTCATACAGTTCAAACGCCCGCCATGTTTCAAAGCGCATTTTATCCTTCTGAGGATTACCTATAGCTTGAGTAAAGCGTGGTCCTGCTTTATGCGTGTCCAAGTCGGCGAACACTTCGCGCGCCGTTTCTAAGTTAGGGAAGTTTTGGTATCCCGTTCCGTCTTCCGTAATTCTATCCGCAGCAACTCCTACAACCACAACTGGCGTCCCGTCTTTCCATTTTGCATCTTTGGGGACAATGGATACAGTGGGGCGCCGCAGCATCTCCGGTTGATGAGTTGGAGCCGCTAACCTCATTGCAAATTCTGTATTAGCGGGGTCGCGAATGATACCACGAATATCAGGCGCAGATGGAAGTTTCTCTGGCATAATACCACCGATATCTTCGATTGCTTTTCTCACCTTTTTGCCTACTTGATGGTGAGTATCTGTTGCCTCTCTCTCAGTTTGAATTTGCATTGCTCGGAGTTTGGTTTCCGTTTGCGTTATGCGAAATTCATTGGCCGCCAATTCTTCGCGCCCCATGTGATCCAACAATTCGCCTTGTGCAGGAATTTTCTTCAATCTCTTCAAGTTTTTTGCATCGTAACCACCATATAGGCCGGTATAACCAGCATCCTGAAATTCATCGAAGTCCTCTACTCCGCTTTGATGAGCTACGTTGTTTAAAATTGCGTTGCGACTTTTGACACGCTCTCTGTGGTAAATCCGGCGCTGGTCTTCGGTCAATTGGTCAAGTTCTTCTTGCCGCCGCGCTTGGAAGGCAAAATACGTCTGTGCCTCGGCAATCATCTTTTCTCTTGGGTCTGCATTCATCGCCACCAAGTAACAACCGTAGCGACTCAAGAAAGTGTCAAGCACTCGCCTATCCGCGCCGCTACTTGTTTGAACCACTTCAGTAGCGTCGCGGAAATGGTCACGCAGGTCAAAGCCAGACCTTTCACAAGCTATCTGTGCCCTTTGGATAACCTTTTGAAAACTGCTCCAATCCACATATCCCAGTGCAGTAGCAAGTTCGCACCCACTCCAATACTCTTTGCCTGACCGACCAACTCTCTTGATTTGCTCAAACGGACTTTGCCCATTTGAAATCTCTAATGAATCATCCATTGTTCATACCTCCACATCTTTTTACGGCACCTCGATCATTTTTGCCATTTTTCTACGGTTGAATCAAGTGTCGTGGCACTAATCTCTTTACGTCAACGGCACTGGCACGAGAAGTTTTCCATCGCCGAGGACATCGAGAACTTCATCCACAAAGTGCTGATCAGGTTCGACGAAAAAGTTTTCCGCGACGCGCAGTTGTAACAGTTCGAGGCCGTTATCAATGTGCAGCCAGACTTCGCATTTGCCGTGATGCGCGCGGCAGATATTCCAGATTTTATTGATAATATCCGCTGTCGCCATTTCTTGCGTGAGGTGCATATGAACAGCGTGCATGGCATCGTGCGGCGGGGCGAAAGCGCGGCCAATGCGCACCGGGCCTCGTGGCGCTTCAGGACGAGGATTTTCAACAGGCGGTGCCGCGTTTTGTGTGTTGTTCACTTGGCGTCCGTTGCCGTTTCCGCTGTGGCCGTTGCCGTTGTAGCCGTTTTTGCCATTGCCATTGTGCCCGTTGCCGTTGGAATAACCATTGCCGTTGTTTCCATTTCCGTTGGTGCCCATCGTATAACTGCGCTTACTCACGGCGCTGGCGGGCGTGTGAAGCGGCGCTTTAAGAGGCGCGGCGGGCTGATAAACGGTCTGACCTTGGATTTCAGAAGGCAATTCGATGGGTGGGGGCGGCGCAGCGGCCATAGGATTATCAACAACGAGATGCTGGGCATCCTGCGGAATTAGTTCCACGCTGTCGGCCATGATTTTGTAAACCGTGACTTCTTCGCCCGCTTCGTCGTCTTCGGAATTCATGCGGTTGCCGCGCCGATTATCGGCAGCCAGGCGGCCTGTAACCAGTAATTTCGCGTCTTCTTTGACGATTTCGCTGCATTTATCGAAGGTTTTGGCGAAGGCTAAAATTTCCATCGAGCCGGTCAGGTCTTCGATGGTGAAAGCGCACCACGTTCGCCCATTTTTGTCCACCATTTTCTTCGTAATCGTCACCATGCCGCCAACAGTAGCACGGTCACCATCATTGAAAGTGCGGTCTTCACCCAAACGGGCGATGGAAATGGTATTTTGATCGAGATAATCGCTGAGAGGGAGCAGCGGATGGTCGCTAATATAAAGGCCAAGCAACTCTTTTTCCCACAAAAGTCGCGTGTCGCGGTCGGCATCGGGCACGTTTGGCAACTCGCCCTGCGCTTTCGGGCGTCCGACTTCGGCAGTGTCCATCGCAAAGATGTTCATCTGACCCGAAAGCGCGTCCTGCTGCGCTTTTTGACCGGAAGTGATGGCGTCATCCAAAATTTCCAGCATCGCCTGACGGTTGCCATGCAAGGTATCAAAAGCGCCGCATTTAATCAGCGTTTCCATCGCGCTGCGGTTGCAGGCACGCGAAGAAACGCGTTCGAAAAAATCTAAAAGCGAAGCGAAACGCCCGCCTTCTTTGCGCGCTTCGCAAATAGCGTTAATCGGGCCTTCGCCAATGCCTTTAATCGCTTGCAAACCAAAGCGAATCGGCGGCTTGTCGCCTGTTCCCACAACGGTGAAATCGAAATTCGATTCGTTGACATCGGGCGGCAAAACATCAATATTATGCTTGCGGCAATCGTCAATCACGACCAGCAGTTTGTCTTTTTTGTCCAGCAAACTGGTCATCTTGCACGCCATAAATTCCGAGGCGTAGTTGACCTTTAAATAGCCCGTCCAATACGAAACAAGGCCATAATAAGCCGCATGACTTTTATTGAAAGCGTATTTTGCAAAAGACTCCATTCTGTCAAAAATATCCAGAGAGTCTTTCTCCGTGATGCCGTTATTGAGGCAGCCTTCGACGAACAGCGGCTTCATTTTCGCCATGTCGTCGGCCTTCTTTTTCGACATGGCTTTCATCAGCGTTTCCGATTGGCCGCCAGTGAAATTGGCCAAGGCTTGCGCCGCTTGCATGACCTGCTCTTGATAAAGCAGCATCCCATAGGTGTCTTTGAGAATCGGCTCTAATTTCGGGTGCGGATAAGTGACGTGTCCGCCGTGGCGCCCCGCGATGTAACGCGGAATTTCATCCATCGGGCCGGGGCGATACAGCGAAATCTGCGCGATGATGTGTTCCAGATTTTCCGGCTTCATTTCGCGCAAAAGATTGCGCATTCCGGTGCCTTCCATCTGAAAAACTGCGACGCCATCGCCGCGCCCCATCATGTCGTAAACCTTTTTGTCGTTCAGGTCTATGTTTTCCAAATCAATATCGGTGTTGTGGCGCGCTTTGATGAGTTCGAGCGTGTCGTTGATGACCGTATTGTTTTGTAGGCCCAAAAAGTCCATCTTGACCAGCCCGACTTTTTCGACGGCTTTGGCGTGATATTGCGTGATCACAACGCCGTCTTTTTCTTCGAGCGGCACCAATTCATCCAGCGCTTCTTGGCCGATAACCACGCCGCACGCGTGGCGCGAAGCATGGCGCGTCATGCCTTCGATTTGCTTGGCCGTGTCGCACAGGCGGCGAATGGTGGAATCGGTTTCGTAGAGGTTTTTTAGCTCGTTGACTTGCTCCACAGCCTGCATAATCGAAATCGGATGGCCGGGGATAGCGGGAATCAGCTTGGAAACTTTATCGGCGATTTGCAGATCAAGACCGGTGGCGCGCGCGGTGTCTTTGATTGCGGCGCGGGCGGCCAACGTTCCGAAAGTGATAATCTGCGCGACTTTATCTTTGCCGTATTTGCCCGAAACGTATTGCAAAACTTCATCGCGGCGCTTATCGGGAAAGTCCACGTCAATGTCCGGGGTGGACACACGATCCGGGTTCAAAAAGCGCTCGAAAAGCAGGCCATACGGCAGCGGATCAAGGTTGGTGATGCCCAAAACGTAAGAAACAAGACATCCCGCCGCGCTGCCGCGACAGCCAACTAAAATGCCGCGCTCTTTGCTCCAGTTGATGAAATCTTGCACCACCAAAAAGTAGCCGGCGTAGCCCTTTTGAATAATGATGCCCAGTTCGTATTCCATGCGCGGAATCGCTTCGGCGCGGCGCGCATGGCCGACGGGATAACGCGAATCGAAACGCTTTTTACAAAGTTCGCGCAAAAACGACACAAGGTCGTGTCCGGCAGGCACATCGAAGTTGGGAAAGTGCGTGGTTTTTAAATCCAGTTCAAGGTTGCACATATCCACGATGCGCATGGTGTTTTCCAGCGCTTCGGGAACGTGCTTGAACTTTTCATACATCTCGTCTGCCGATTTCAGATAAAAATTCGGCCCGTAATGCAGCGCCGCTTTGTCCACCGTGGTGTTGGTGCCGATGCAGACGAGAATTTTGTGCATCTGCTCATCTTCGCGCCGCAGATAATGCGCGTCGTTGGTGGCAATGAGCGGAATGCCAGTTTTGTGATGAATATCAATGACGCGCTGATTGACTTCATCCTGTCCCGTCAGGTCGTGATCCATCAATTCTAAAAAGAAGTTTTCTTTGCCGAAAATGTCGCGGTATTTTTCGGCGCGACGCTGCGCTTCGTCCAACTTTTGCCCGATGATAAGCTGCGGAATTTCGCCGCCCAAACAAGCGCTGCCAGCTACCAAACCTTCGGAAAATTCGGCTAATAGTTCGTGGTCAACGCGCGGTTTGTAATAAAAACCGTGCAAATTGGCGCGCGTAGTGAGCTTCACGAGGTTTTTGTAACCCGTCAGGTTTTTGGCCCACAAAGTCAAGTGATTGGTTAATTTCTGCGAGTCTTTTTGCGAATCTTTGTCCGTGTGCTTGCGCGGAGCCACATACGCTTCGACGCCGATAATCGGCTTGACGCCTTCTTTGAGGCACGCTTCATAATGGTCAATGGCGCCATACATGACGCCGTGATCGGTCAGCGCCAACGCGGGCATATCCATTTCCGCCGCGCGCTTGGCGAGGTCTTTGACGCGATTAGCGCCGTCGAGCAGCGAATACTCAGAGTGAACGTGAAGGTGGCAAAAACCGCAGGGACATTTGGACATCAGTGGAAACCTAAAGCTGGCAAAAACTCAGCGAAGCTGCATTTTGGTATAGCAGATTCGGCCTGTTGCGGGCGATGGGCTTATTGCTTCTTAGAGGACTTTCAGGCATTGCATAAGGCCAATTTTACTTATCCAAAAAGTTTTCCCTAAGTTGTCCTTAGCGCTTCGAGTTTAGCGTTCGGGGCAAACAATCCATTATCACGCTTGTGGCAAGATTTACAAGGCAAAAAAAACAATTCAAACTAACGAGAATTCGTTTCGTCACGCCGGTTCAGTCGGGGGGAGCCGTCCATTTTTTTGTCAAAGGAGTGTTCTTTTATGAACGCTATTTTGTCGTGCGTCCTCAAGAAATCTTGCTCAAAAACTCTGCTGGCGACGTGCCTCGTCGCGACTTGTCTGCCTCTCACGGCGCAAAATGCGCCCAAGCCTTTTGACCCGAATAAACGCCAACCCGAAGCGTGGATGAACTTGCCGGAAGCGATTCCATTCGCCAACGCCGATGGCACTTTCGATGTCGCGTGGCGTGATTATGCCACGCCAACACCGAAAATTTATCTGACGCGTTTCGCGCCGAACAACAATGGCTTTTCGCGTGTGGGTGCCGACGAATTGCCCAGTTTGGGCCTGCTCTGCGGCTTTAGTAAGGACGCGCAGGGCAACGTTTATCACATGACGGCGCAAAAAGGCGACGGCGACACGACCAAACGCATTTTGCTTTACAAAAACAAGCAAGCATTTTGGAATTTGCTGCTCAAAGACGGTGATAAGCCCGTTGAATCGCCCAAATTGCCACTGGATAACGGCACTTCGCAAATTGTAACGGGCGCGGGCAAATTATTCATAGACATCAATTTAATGCCCGCACACGCATATAATGCGCTTTTGGATTTAGAAAATACGGCTGTTAATCCGGGCCGTGTGGCGAAAGAAACTCTGTGGCATCACAATGTTGATCAGCGCGTGCTTTTCGATGGCACAGATTTTCTCGCCATTGAAAATCGCGACCACGAAATTACCTTGGGCATGATGAAATTCAGCCCGACGGAAAAATATCCTTTCGAGCCTTATGCCGAACGTTTGCGCTCGGTATACACACGCACCAACAACGGTAACAGCATCTTTACCGAACTGGGCGACATTGCGCCCGGAGTGGACGACGGCAATGGTTATTTGGTGCTTTTCGCCAGCGAACGCGATTGGGACGACCAAATGGAAGGCTTGAATAAGCCCGCCACGCAAACTGGCCTTGGCGGTCAACTCGCGCCGCGCGATTTGGCTGTAGTTCACGTCAAAAAAGATTTCGACAAGCAGGAAATCAACTGGAAAAGTATTCCCGAAGAAGTTGCCGTTGACGGCAATTTGATTTCGCAAGCGCCGAAATTGGTGGACACAACCAGCGTCGTCAATAGCCTCGGCACCGGCAAAACCACTAATTACCAAGCCAAAAACGATGGTTGGGATTGGCCGAATTACAACGCCGATACCGCCAAACTCGTCGCGGCGGGGCCATTGGCACAGCGTCAGCGCAAAACCGGCGGCGTGGTCTGGCTCACCAACTACGGCGTGCCCTTTGAAAACGCGAGCCAGTTGCCCGAAGTTGGTAAAGCATTCACCACTGTTGTCCATCCCAAATTAGTGCGCCTCGCGCCGAATTCTTACCTTGCCATTTGGGAAGAATGGAACGGTCAACGCGCCACTTGGGACAAGATGATGACCGATAAAACTTACGTCACGACCAAAGCCGCGACCATCATGCTCAATTCGGCGGGTGACAATGTGCGTGTCAATCGCGCCGGCATTAAAGACCTCGGCAAAATTCGCGTTTCGGCTTTTGACGATGCTTTTGCGCTCGGCGGCAAAGCCGCGTGGCTCACGGGCGACGAAGACAATAAATCTCTCTCGCTCAATCTTCTCGACTCCAATCTAAACCTGCAAACCTTTAAATTGCCTCTCGCGGGCGCAACGGGCAATCTCGATTTGCGCCCGTAACCACAAAAAGGATTGATGATTATGCAAGCTGTTCAACGACGTAAAACGCGCTGCTTTATTGCGGCCTTGACCCTGCTTTCGGCAGCCATCGCACTGCCGCAAAGCGCGCAGGCGGACGATCATCCGCTGATTCAGGCCATAGACCGCGTTTTTCAACGGAGCCAGACCGATGAACTCAAAGAATATGGCCTCGACAACTCGACGCAAGCGACGACGCCCGTTGGCTACAACCACAGCATCAAAGGCTGCTGGATGAAAAAGGGCGAAGCGAAAATCAACACGCCGACACTCGAACCCGGCGTGGAATACGCCGTGATCGGCGGCGGCGACAACACCGCCAAGAAGATCAAAATCTCGATTCTCAATCCCGGCGGACAGATTCGCATGGCGAACGACACAGACCCGGTCCTCACGGAAAGCACCGAAGACAACAATATGCCGGGCGTGGTTTTCAAGCTGAACAAGAAACAGGGCGCGGGAATCCGCATCACGCTCGAAGACGTGGACGAAAACGCCGGACAGACCAGCGCTTACGTCGCCTTTGTGCTGCTTCGCAAAGACGCAGGTTGGGACGTGCCGCTGGAAAACATGAAAACAGCGGCGACCAAGCTGCAAAAGCGCCTCGACAAAGTCCGCGAGGCCAATCCCAACGGTGCCGACCTTTCGTATGCGTGGTTCAGCATCCACGGTGGCGTGATTCCCAAAGGCTCCAGTTCGCAAAACGGCCACAACCTCAACACCAGCACGGAATACCTGATGATCGCTTCCAGCGATGACAACACCGATGCATTGGAGATGACCCTTAACGGCATCGTGCGCGAGCCGAAGGACGAGGAAAAAACCAACAACGACCCGAAGGTGACTTACAAACGCGGGCCGAAGACACAATTTTCCGCGCAGCACACGGTCAAGAATAACGGCGAAACCGCGTTGGTGCTGGTCGCCATCGTGCAAATTATTAAGGCCAATTAAACAGATCCTCGCGGAGTAATCCGCAATTTCAAGGAGAAATAGCATGAATTTGACGAAAATCACCCAAAAAGCTGTGCTATCCGGCCTCGTTTTGTTGCCGCTTATCCGCGCAGTTCCGGCGACGGCAGGCGAAACGCTGGGCGGCACATGGCAAGGCCACATGGTGACCCAGAGAGGAAAAATTCCGGCCAACGCAGCTTACAACTGGAAGACGGGCAAAGGCTGGAATTTTCCCTCTATCGCGGGTGCCACGAGCTGGTTCGTGACGCTGGAAATTGATGGCCCTTTCAAAAACCTGACCGGAACTTACACCGCGAAGAACAAGGCCAACGCCAAAAGTTGGGGCAAATACGAGTTCGACGGCAACTTCAATTTTGAGAAGAAACTCATGGTTTGGACGCCGGACAAACTGCTCGAAGGCCCTAACAAGATCGCCAATACTGTGATTCGCTCGCTGGTTTACAGCCGCGACGACGATTTTGAATACCTCAAAGGCCGCTGGGCTTCACAGGACGGCGATACCGGCGTCATGGAATTTCGCCGCGCCTACGATGGCAACGAACTCAAGGAGCAGAAAGAGGTCGTCTCCGATTTCTTTCTGCCCGACACCGACGGCGATTACATCATCAAGAAAGACGACTTTTTCTTCGCGCTCAACGACGGCAAAGACGGCGTGCATTCCAAGAAAGACGCACCGGAAGAGTTGCGTAAATGGAAGTTTGAAAAGGCGCCAGATCAGTTCTCCAAGGCCTTCCGCATTGTTCCCGCCGCCAAAGACAATCAGTGCCTCGTTCCCTCCGACGATGACACTGGAGAACTCAAGCTGATGGATAAAGCCGACACGCCTGAAGGCGAGCAGTTTTGGCGCTTTGAAAAGAATGGTGACGCGCTCCTGCTCGTCAACGAGAAGATGGGTGGCCGCGCGCTTTATATCAACGACGAAGACAAAGGAGAAACCATCATCCGTTCGCGCAACGAAGCCCACGACAACAAATGGGTTTTGGAAAAACAGTAAGCCGCATTGAACGCCGTGGAATCTGCCACATTCGGATTCCACGGCACTCCGCTGTCGTAATAAAAGAACACGAGCGCTACGTGGTGGCGCCGCTGGTGGGATGAGGAATGCCGCAAGAAGTTCGGTCGTCTGTCTGTTCCGGTGTATGTTGCCCGCCGGGAGACAGAACTCTTGCGTAACCCAGAGCAACGATCAAGGGACTAAGGAGACAGACCATGAAAAAGATGGGCGTTCACGTATTGATGTGGGTTCTGGTTCTCGGCCTCATGGCCGCGTTCCAGGCCGCAGCCGTCCGGGCCGATGGCTCGCCCTTCAAGGGCAGATGGAAGGGCAATTACACCGCCAAGATTGGTAACGGTGTCCAGAAAGGAACTGTATCCCTCACCGTCTACGACAATGGCACCTTTGAGGGAGCATGGGAAAACAAGACGCACAAGTTCACCTGGGAGACGGCAGGCACGATTGACAACGACGGCAACATGACCGGGGAAATCCTCAAACCGAACAGGTCGGAACTCAAGGGCACAACCAAAATCGAGGGTCATGTTACAGAAATGATGCTGAGGGAGCATAAAGCCTCGGACAGGCTCTTTTTGGGATGTGAAAACCGAAAAGAACACCTGTCCGAGGTGTGGCAGTGGCCACATCAAAAAGAATGGCACAACTCCTCAAGGCAAG
>JANMKN010000335.1:0-14195 GCA_031372065.1 Abditibacteriaceae bacterium
CGCCGGGCGAATGGGTTTCGCTGATGCGGGCGCCGGTTTACTATTTTGAAGGCGAAAAATCGTTTTACGTCGCCGATGCCAAATGGATGGAAGCCAATGCGCAACGTCAGGGCATAGATTTGCGCGCCTATATTATCGAGCGCAACGATCATTTTACAATCGTCAATCCAATCATCAAAGCCATCGCGCAGAAGATTCAAAACGACACTGGTCCGGCAGTGAATATCAGTTTCAGCGCCGATGAATTCAAGGCACTTTTTCCACCGGACGCGCCCATTAGCGTGACAAAATAAGGCTCACAACCCGCGTAAAAATTCGGCGAGTTGAAGGCGTGTTGGGCTTTGCGCGTGGCGCACATAAAAGCCACTGGTCGCCACGCCGCATTGCAGCGATTCTTCCAAAGTGCCGCCGCATAAAGAACCCGCGCAAAAACCAGCGTTGAAATGATCGCCCGCGCCGGTTGTGATTTTCGGTTTGGGCGTGAATGGCCCGTCTACAACAGCCCATTCTGTGGAACTGGCCGCTGCCGCAAACGCTGTCGGATGCACCGCGCAAACGCTAATGCCTAATTTCTCACGCACGCCGACGGCAAAGCCGCGAATCTCTTCCCGATGCTCTGAAGTATTGCGTTCCAGACCTTCATCGGCGCCCGGTAAACCGAGATTTTGCACGACTTGCTGCGCTTCTTTTTCGTTGAGCGCCAAAATAACATCGTGCCATTTTTGGAATTTCGCAATGGTTAGCAGCGCCTCGTTTAAATCGCTCGCCGTGCGCTTTTCAGGGTCGGCCAAATCAAAAAATAAGGTCTTGCGTGGTTCCACAGGCTCAGTTTCAAGGCGCTCTTGCATTTCTTGCCAAAATTCCGTTAAATGCGGCAACATTGTCCAGTTGACGATGCCGGCAAACTGCGCGGCGTGCCACGCCACGCGCCACGCCACATCACCGACGCGCTCCTGCAAATTTTGCCATGACACTTGCGCCACATTTTCGTGTTTGCCAACGATCAGTTTGCCATCCTCGAATTCGTAGGCGTCGGTCAGCGCCGCATCAGAAATCGGCAGCATTTTGGCGCGACTTGCCAATTCTTTGAAAACGTCTTGCGTGTGCGGAAAGCCCGTCATGCCGCAATATGTGATGGGCGCGCCTAAAGCCGCCATCGCGTTCGCCATAATCGGGCCGTTGCCGCCTAATTTCACGGCTTGCACCACTAATTCGATGTTGGTGCTTTGGCCCGACGCATCCAAAATGCGCTTGCCAAAGGCTTTGATGGTTTGGACGCGCGTGTATTCGGTGGCCGATTGGCGCTTGTCCACGACGTGTAAAATGGTGTCTATGAACCCGTCAAAACCAATTAACGAGGGCATTTCATCCAAATGATGCCCGTTTTTATCCAACAACTGCGCGGTGCGAAGTGCTAACTCGTGATTGCTCATAGACTACTTCATAGGATGCCAGATTTGAGGCGTATTCTGCCAGTTGCTGCCCTGATTCCCATGACCATCACCGAAATTTACCGCGAAGCCCTAACGCTTTTACGCGCCGCCCATCACGACGAAAACGAAGCGCGCCTCATCGCCAGATTGTTAGCCGACGACGCGGCCCAAACACGTTTTGCGCATTTATCGCAGCCGGAAAAATTTTTGGATGAAGCCACCAAAAATCGCTGGCGCGAGCAATTAAATCGCGTGGCGTGGGGCGAGCCGCTGCCTTATGTTTTGGGTCATCAGGAATTTTTCGGCTTAGATTTTTTCTGCGATGCCCGCGCTTTAATTCCGCGCCCGGAAACCGAATTATTAGTCGAATTTGCCGCAGAGTGCTTGGAACATTATTCTGCGCCGCACCTCGCCGATTTGGGCACCGGCAGCGGCTGCATCGCGGTTTCACTTGCCTATCATTTGCCCAATGCGCAAGTTTGGGCTACGGATATTTCGTCCGCCGCGTTGGAATTGGCCCGCGCCAACGCGCAAAAACACAATGTCGAAAATCGCGTGCATTTTCAGCAAGGCCAAAGCGAAAAGTGGGCCGCGCCGTTGGGAAAATTAACCTTCGATGCCATTGTTTCCAATCCTCCTTACATTGCGCGCGGCGAAATCGAAACACTGCAAACGTCGGTGGCCGCGCACGAACCGCACAGCGCGCTGGATGGCGGCGCTGATGGCCTCGATTGTTATCGCGCGCTTGCCGCCCAATGTCGCATTTTGCTCCATCCCAGCGGCTTTTTCGCCTGTGAACTGGGCGCCGGACAGTTTGACAATGTGAAAATCATTTTCGAGAGCAAAGGCTGGACTGTCGATTCGCCGCTTTACGATTTACAAGAAATCGCGCGCGTTTTAATAGCGAGGTGAATTCTAAAATGTGAATTTATTCGTTACGAGGGCGGCCTGATTGTTTGAATTGGGCGGCGCCGCGTGGTGAATTGGGAAACGGGGGCAGGCTATAGCGATAGGAACGCCGCAATAAACAAAGCAAGCGCCCGATTAAAAGCGGTTCTGCGTAAGGAAAAAGAATGCAATCATCAGCGCCGGTGTTCAGGCATTGAATCTGATGCTGCATTTCGATGCGGGAAGTGAGATAAATCAGCGGCACCGACGAAATTTCGCGCAGTTTTTCGCAAAATTTCAGGCCCGTTGTGCCCGCTAAGGTGTCGCCGACAATTAAAATTTGCGGATGCCACGCGCGGATTTGCTCTAACGCGGTGTCTTCGCCCAGCACGCGGCGAGGGTCGAGGCGTTCGACCTTTTTCAAGGTGTTCAGTAACTGTTGACCGATGGCCTCGCCTGCCTCGACAATCAACACCCGTGACGGACTGCGACGTTCGTGTGAGGGGTTTGGCTCAATGCGGGGCGCAAAAGTGGAGGGAGAAGTTACAGTCATGGAATTTCCGTTTCAAGAAAAATTCAACAGCGTTTTCAATATCCCAGTCTTGCCATAAAACGAAACATATTTGAGCCAAACGCAATTTTGCCTGTTGACGCAACGCGCGGGCTTTGCCATGCTGAAATCGCAATGAATTCTTTGACAATGACCGATTTTCAAGAACTGGCCGACCTTTCCCTGCGCGGCGAAATCCTTTCGCGGCAGCAAGCGCAGTCCATCATGGCCGCCGACGAAGCGCAACTTGATGAACTTCTCACCGCCGCTTTGCGCGTGCGCGAAACGTATTTTGGGCGTCGCGTCAAAATGTGCGTTTTGCTTAACGCGCAAAGCGGCATTTGCCCGGAAGATTGCCATTATTGTTCGCAATCGAAAATATCTAAAGCGCTGGTTGATAAATACAAACTTTTGCCCGAAGATGTCATGGTGCAGCGCGCCAAAGACGCCGCCGCATCGGGCGCAGGCCGTTTTTGCATTGTCATCGCCGCACGCGGGCCGCAGCAACGCGATATTGACCGCATCAGCGCCGCCACAAAGCGCATCAAAAGCGATCCGGTTTCGCAAAACATCGAAATTTGCGCCTCGCTGGGCTTGATGAATCTCGAACAATGCCAGCAACTCAAAGATTCCGGCGTGGATTACGTCAATCACAACCTGAACACATCCGAAAGCCACTACGAAAAAATTTGCAGCACGCACTCGTATGCCGACCGCGTGGAAACGCTAAACAACGTCAAAAGCGCCGGATTGCAAACCTGTAGCGGAGGCATCATCGGTTTGGGCGAAAGCGACGAAGATTTAATTGATATGGCTTTCGCTTTGCGCGCGATGAATATCGAAAGCATTCCCGTGAATATGCTGCTCTCGCTCGATGGCACGCCGCTCGAAGGCCAAGAAGATGTTGACCCCAACCGCGCTTTGAAAACGCTGTGCCTGATGCGCCTTATGAACCCCGACAAAGAAGTGCGCGTTTCAGCGGGCCGCGAACGATTGGGCGAAAAACAAGCCCTCGCGCTTTACGCCGCCAATTCGCTGTTTGTAGATGGTTATCTCACCACACCCGGCGACCCGCACGGCGAAGTGAAAAACTGGATTGAAGCAGCGGGTTTTGAAGTGGAATCAGGATGATTCACCGCAGAGACGCAAAATGAGAGAAGAGGAGAGACGGAGATAGGGAAAAGGGAGATTTTTTCTGCATCTGCTTGCCCGCCCTTCTCGTGTCTCCATGTCTTTTCTCTGCGTCTCTGCAGTGAAATCAAAAAAGGATTTTTATGTTGCGCAGTGTGAATGAACTTCATGGTTACGGATTGCACGCCAGTGATGGCGACATTGGCCATGCCGATGAATTTTTCTTTGACGATCACGAATGGGCCGTGCGTTATTTAGTGGCGAACACCGGCACATGGCTGCCCGGCAAGCAAGTTTTGATTTCGCCGATTGCCATCACGCGCGCCGATTGGGGCAACAGTAAATTGCACGTCAATCTCACGCGCGAACAAGTCAAAAATTCGCCGGGCGTGGATGCTCACCGGCCTTTGTCGCGCCGCTGGGAAGCGGGCTATCACGCCTATTACGAATGGCCGGCATATTGGGCCGGTGCAGCATTGTGGGGCGTGGCAGCGTATCCTTCGCTTTTGGCCGAGCAGGAACCAGAGCCAGCGGAACTGGATTCAGGCGAAGAAGATTCGCACCTCGAAAGCACCAGCGATTTGACCGGTTATCAAATCCACGCCGCCGACGGCGACATTGGTCACGTCACCGATTTCATCGTGGACGACAGCAACTGGGCCATTCGTTATTTGGTGATTGACACCGGCGCATGGTGGCCCGGCAAAAAAGTTTTGCTGGCTCCGGCCTGGATCGAAGGAGTGAAATGGGCCGATGCCAAAGTTCATACACTGCTCACCCGTGAAGCCATTCAAAGCAGCCCAGCTTTTGATTCCAATTTGCCCGTGACACGCGATTACGAAGTCGAACTTTTCACGCACTACGGCCAAACCCAATACTGGGATGTCGAAGGCCACGAAAAACATCGCGCCGAAAATCCATAAAAGCGCTAAAACTTCATTCCTCATCCATTAAAAATGGCAAAAACGCAATTTCATCCAACGCGGTTTGCTTTGTTATGCTGCCGGCTAACAGCGGGCCGAATTCTTTGAGGCGAAACGAAAGTTGTTCGCGCGGCGTGTTTGTCATCGAAGTTTCGGCAAGTGACGCGTCAAAGGGCAACGCAGCGGCGGGCAACAGCAAATTGGCGAAGGAATTAAAGTCAAGTTTTTGTTGATTTAAACGCGGCTTTACCACACTAAACCACTCGCGGGCTACGCCCAGATACGAATCCTGCAAAGCTAAAATCAGAAAAACATCGTGATGAAAAAAGCCTTGTGTTTTGTCGGTGGAAAATTCCGAGAAGCGCCCGCGCACTTGCAAAGCGCGCCATGCCCATTGCGGCGCTTCGGGCAGTTTTAAACGGCGTCCAAGCGTGGCACAATCAGCCAACAACATAGCCCGAACTTCGATTTCGTTCCAATCCATCTGTTCAGGAGTTTGCATCGCAAGGCGAGCCGTTTCGCAGGCACATTTTGCTGAAAACGCGGCGTTGCGATGCAAACTGGCACGCGCAAGCCATAATAATTTCGCGGCGCGGTTATTATCGCGTTTCTCCTTCATCGCCAACATATAAGCCGCTTGCAAATCGTTGCGCGCCAAGCGCCGCAGAGATGGGCTTTTATCTTCTAAATTCCTCAGCGCGTATTTCTTTTTTTCGCTTTCGAGCAACGGATTAAGCAGCGCGCGGGCTGCGTTTTCATTAAGAGAAACCAGCGAATGCGCCACCGCAATGCGCGCTTCATCATCGGGCCGCGCAATTCCAATGTTAGTCGCAATTTTCGCAGCCTCGCGCAATAAATCGTCGCCGCCCACGCGCTGATAATCCTTGAACAATTCACCCAAACGCGCTAAATAACGCGCTTTTTGGGCCGGAGTTGTCATGGCGCGCGTGGCGGCTAAGGCCGCAGCAAAAAAATGCGGCGCGTCTGCCGGATAGGATACCGCAGCGTATTCGGCGGCAGACAGTAAAACGCCCGCGCGCAAGGCGGCGCTTTGGATGCCATTCCATTGCGCCATCGCCCGTTGCAGGTTGTGTTTTTCGTAATACGAATCGGCGCCGCGCGCGGCGATAACGGCGTCGCGCGATGCCTTTGTTTTGGCAAGTTTCCAAGCCAAATCGCCATCAAAACGCGCCAGCAAATCGAACAATTGATAATTTTTCGGATCAAGTGCAATCGCTTTGCTCAACCACTTCACAGCAAACGGACGCACATTGTAAGTTGGCAGCGCAGGAGCGGCGCCCAACATGATAGAAACGGCTTTGCCCTGCCACACCGCGCCGCCGATGACACCATTTTTTTCGGCCAATAAAATCAGCGCCGCCGCCGATAAATTGTTCAACACAAAAGCGCCGTTGGCTTGGCTTTCGGCGGCGTTCAAAGCGGTTTTGGATGGTTCGGTTTCCATTTCGACGGCCCAAAGGCGGGCACCGGAAACCGGATGTTTCTGCGCATCAAAGACTATGCCCGTCGCCACAGAAGAACGTCCTCGCAAGGTTAGGAAAACAGTTTTGTTTTGCCCCGGCGCAGCTTGCCATTCGGCAGTTGTGGCGCTATCGTGTGCGGGCGCCGCAGCACTCAAAATATATTTCGCATCCGGCCACAAAGCGCCCATTGTGGCTATGCCGTTTTTATCAAACGAAATTGGCTTTTCGCGTCGCTCTAAATGGCGCGCTATGCTCAGTTTTCCTTGCGCGTTGTCGATAGTTTTCCCGGCTTCATCCACCAAACGCACTTTCAATTTCGCGCCCCCACTTTTTAAAGACAGCGTGACTTGCGTTGTGCCTTGCGGTTGCTTTTTGGGCAAAGCAAAATGCGCCGCGTCACGCGCTTCGACAGAAAACGGCGTGTTAGAGGGCACATCGTGAAAAACCGCATTGCCATTGACATCGCTACGTGCAAAATCAGAAAAATATATCCCTTTTTTCGGCATAAGATGAACCTGCGCACCCGCTGCCGACGCGCCTTTATCATTAACGACACGCACCGCAACATCGTGGGCGCGCAGCAAAGTCAAATCAGGCGCGATTTTCGGCGTGGCGTCGCTGACTTTTATGACTAACCTATCGCCTTCCCATTGCCGCGCCCAGCCGCGCGGCGCTTTCTCGAACTGCAACACATAGGAATCAGGCGAGGCAAAAAATTGATAGCGTCCGTTTGCGTCCGTGGTTGCCACACGCCGGAATAATTGCGCGTTTTGCTGATAAGCGCCAACTCTAACATTGGCTGCCAAAGTGCCGTCGTCGTGCATGACGCGGCCCGAAACAAGCGCGGTTTTGACGATTTTCGCGGGCAGAATTACATTTTGGTTTTCGCCTTCGCGCATCGTCACCGAAACTTCGCTGAACAGTTGATTTTCTTGCGTTGATTCGCTGTAAATCGTGAATTTCACCGCGCCAAGCGGCGCGTCTTCAAAAGCGAAATTGCCGTTTTCGTCAACATCTGCAAGCATTGCGCCGCGCGACCAGTCGCCTTTGAAATGCGCCTGCACTTTGGTATTTTTGAAATCAAAAGGCGCATCGCTCTTGATCGTGCCATGCAAAGCGGCGCGACGCTGCAATGTCACATCAAGAACCGGCGTTTTTTTCCAGTTATCAAAGTCTTCAGCATGAAAGCCGGGCGCTTCGATAAAGAAGGCATTCACGCCCTGCTTAAAAGCGAAAACCGAGCGCGTTTCGCCTTTTGCGTCGGTTTTCGTGCCTAAAATGCGCGATAACGTCGCCGGAAGGCGCGGAATACTCTTGTTTTCCATCCAATCCGGCCCGTCTTCGACTAAAAAAGTCGGACGCACAAAAGCATTGACTACCGGCTGGCCATTGGAATCTTTCACGCGAACACGCGTTGAAACGGGCGCAGCAAGACGCAGATAAATTAAATCTGTGCTATTTGAAATTTGCGCGAAAGCCGGACTCGCCGAGCTTTGCCACGCGACAATTGTCGGCAGGTAACTGGACGTTTTTTCGCTGGATAAATCCGGCACGTTAAGCACGAACTTTCCTGACACGTCGGCTTTTCCTCGCACACAAAAAAGCGGCTTTTCTTCATCGAAAACCGGCGCGTCCTCATCCCATTGAAAGCACGCCAATTGCGCAGCAGCCGCCGCTTTTCCATCGGCTTGTAAAACGGTGCCGCGCAAGATGGCGGCGCGAGATGAAGCGCATAACATCAAGACGCAAAGGGCAAGACAGGGAGTTTTTTTCATCATCGCACATTGGAGAACCAATTGGGGCGCAAAGTTCGTTAGATAAATTTTCAGGTTTATCAACAAAAACTCCCGCGATAATTAAATCGAGGGAGTTTGCTTTTGAGATTCAGGCGTCAATTGGAGCGGCGCACGTCAAGGGTGAAATCGGTAATATCCAGCGAAGCCAATTGCTGCGTGGTGATATTGGAATTGCCTGGATTGGCATCGCCTGTTGGTTCACGCACAGTGTCGGCGTTGCGATAAGTGCGTGTGGTGGTAATGTTGAAAGTTTCATACAAATTGGCTGCGCCCGGCACTTCGCCCAAGGCATCGAAGGGCTTGAGCAGCAAGTTATTGGGGTCGCGGATAATCTCTGAAGTCGTCACGAAATTCACATCCAACTGCGTCGCGTTGGCAGCAAATAAGCGATCAGCAGCAGTTGGCGGCGTGGCGGCGTTATCTACAGTGGCATCCAAATCCAAAGTGAAATTGATGCTGGTGCCGCCCGCTGTTGGCACGCCGATAAACGCGTTGGAAGCGCGCTCCAAAGTTTCGGAGCCGTTGCCGTTATCGGTGCGGCGAAACACCAAAAACTGGCCGCCGCGATATTGCACCAAAACCCGAAACGAGCCGCCGACCACGCCATTGGCAAAAGTAGTGGTGCCGATAAAAGCCGCCGGGCCATCGCCCGCGTTGCCGTTGTCATCGAAAGCGAAATCGTAATAAAACGTCGGCGTAATCGGCTGCTGCAAAGTCATGTTGACCGTCAGGCGATTTTTTCCGCCCGGCGCAACGGCGCCCGCCGGGCTTTTGGCACAGCCCGAAAAGAGGGCAGGAACTAACAACAAAATCGGAAACAAAGCTATTTTTTTCATAGTGAATTTCATAATGTCAAATCAAAACCAAGGCTAACCACAAAACGTGAACCGCCGCGTGCGTGTAAAAGGCCGGGGCGAACGATTTTTCTTTCCAGCAAATCCAGCCGAGCAGCGCGCCGCCCGCAAACGAACTGTAAAATTCCGGCATCGGCTTGCCCCAATGCGCGGCGCCGAAAATCGCGGTTTGCAACAAAATCGCAGCTACCGGGCCGAGGCCCTGCGCCATGCCAAACAGCATGAAACCACGAAAGAAGAACTCCCAGCAAAACATATAAACGACAATCGTGACGAACAACATCACGCCGGTAATCGGCGGCAAGTAACCACTGCGATACGATTGCGCGGCTTCGCTGCCTTGTGGCGTAAAGCGGAAAATCGCCATGATTATCAGCATAACGCCCGAAAAAAGCAGCGCCCACTTTAGATGGCGGCGCCATTCGCCAAAGTTCCATCCGTAGTTCCACGCGTTAGAGCGCTGGTCTTTGAGCCAGTCCTGATAAACAATGCCCTGCCCGAAAAACAGCCAGATAATGCCGAGCGGAAACAGTAAATTGGAAACAACCGACATCCAAATCCAACGGCTCCATTCGGTGGTGCTATTGATGCCCGCGAAGTATTGCGCCCACGCCAAAAACGCGCCGCAAAGCAGCGTCGCCAAGGCACGCATGACAAAAGTCGCCGCAGTTTCGTCGTCTTCCCACGTCGGCGAATGAATAGCTTCGCTTGGCTGATCAGGTGTCATTTCTTCTGGTTGATTTGAGGTTTCTTCGATGATTTCGGTCATGGCCCGCAATGGTGTGATTAGAACTGTTTGGGTAAGTGAAAAATAGCACGAACTTTGCGCCGTTTTTCCGATGCTTTTTGCCGCTGGCTTGGTTTGACAACGCCCCTTATCAACGGTAAGATTTTGCGCGGCGCACCTCAGGCATCAGGCGAGAATCCACTTTTTCAACATCCTACTTCGCTGCGAATTTTCCCGAAGGCGCACTTTATAATTATGCTCTCAGAACGCATCAACCGCATCCAACCGTCTCCCACGCTGGCAATTTCGGCCAAAGCCAAAGCCCTGCGCGCGGCGGGCGAAGACATTCTTTCGTTTGACGTGGGCGAACCCGATTTCGATACGCCCCAACACATCAAAGAAGCGTGCATCAAAGCGCTGCGCGATGGAGAAACGCGCTACACCGCTGCCCAAGGCACACCGAAAATGTTGGCCGCTATCAGCGAAAAAATGGCGAGGGAAAACAAACTGAATTACGCGCCCGATCAAATTGTGGTGTCGTCTGGTGGCAAGCACAGCTTGTTCAACATTTTTCAAAGCATACTCAATTCCGGCGATCAGGTCATCATTCCGGCGCCGTATTGGGTTAGCTATCCCGATCAGGTTTTATTAGCCGATGGCGAGCCGGTCATCATTACCGCCAAGCAAGATCAAGGCTTTAAAATCTCTGCGCAACAACTGGACGATTGCTTGAAGACGCACCCGCGTGTGAAGGCGGTTGTGCTTAATTCACCGTCCAACCCAACCGGCGCGGTTTATTCGCCTGATCATTTGAAAGAACTGTGCGCCGTTCTCGAAAACTATCCCGATGTGCTGGTGATTTCGGATGAAGTTTACGAACACATGGTTTACGCGCCGCACCAAATGTGGAGCGTGGCAAGTTACAGCGAAGAATTCAAAAACCGCACCGTGATTGTGCAATCTTGCTCGAAATCTTACGCCATGACGGGTTGGCGCATCGGCTGGACTTGCTCGTCGCCCAAACTGGCAAAAGCCATGACGAAATTGCAAAGCCAATCCACGTCTAACCCGACAGCGTTTGCCCAAGCCGGAGCCATTGCCGCTGTGAGTAATCCTGTGGACAGCGCGATGATGGCCGAATTTGAAAAGCGCGGCAAAGTGATGCGCGAACTTCTCAAAGATATTCCGGGTTTCAAGTGCGCCAAGCCCGAAGGTGCGTTTTATTTGTTTCCAAATGTGGATGGCGTTTTTGGCGTGATGGTCGAACGCGATTTGCAAATCACCAGCGCGCAGGTGCTGGCCGATTATCTGCTGCGCGTGGCGAAAGTGGCCGTTGTGCCCGGCGAAGGCTTCGGCGCGCCCGAACATATTCGCTTTTCGTATGCGAACTCGATGGAAAACATCAAAGAAGGCATCAATCGCATTTTGCAGGTGCTGCCGGAGTAAAACAGAGGTCAGTGAGCAGGGGTCAGCGATCAGTAAACCCCTCTTCTGGCCACAGAACACCGTTCACTGATCACAGGGGAACTATGGCTAAAGAGAAAAAACCGTCCGGTCTGGAAGATGTCGTCGTTTGCGAACAAGATATTTGTTACATTGATGGCAAGCGCGGTCAGCTTGTTTATAGCGGCTATGATATTGATGATTTGTGCGAGCATTCCACGTTCGAAGAAGTCGCGTTTTTGTTGTGGAATGGCCGACTACCCAACGCCACGGAACTCAAAGAATTGCATCGCGCTTTATCGCAAGCGATGTTTTTGCCGGATGCAATTTACGATTTGCTGCGCGTTTTGCCCAAAAACACCGACGCTATGCGCGCTGTCGCGACGGGCGTGTCGGCTTTGGGCGCTTTCGATGCGCAGGCTGAAGACAATGCGCCTGAAGCCAACTATGCCAAGGCGATCCGCCTGACCGCGCAATTGCCGCTTTTGACAACGGCGTGGCATCACATCAATCAAGGCCAAAAACCGATTCCACCCGACCGCACCAAAAGCATCGCTTACAACTTTCTCAAAACACTCGAAGGCAAGGAGCCGGATGAATATGCGGTGCGCACTTTCGATGTGGCGCTGATTCTCCATGCCGACCACGAACTCAACGCCAGCACCTTTTCGGCGCGCGTCACAGCGGGCACGCTTTCCGATATGCACTCGGCGGTTGTCGCGGCCATTAACACGCTCAAAGGCCCCTTGCACGGCGGCGCCAACGAAGCAGTTATGAAAATGCTGCGCGCTATCGGCGAACCGGCCAAAGCACAGGCTTATGTGGAAAACATGATTGCCCACAAGCAAAAAGTTATGGGTTTCGGCCATCGCGTTTACAAAGCTAAAGACCCGCGCGCCGTGATTCTCGAAGAGATGAGCGAAGAACTGGGACGGCGCACAGGCGACAGCAAATGGTTCGATATGAGTCGCATCGTCGAGAAGACATTTCAGCCAACTGTCGCAGCCAAAGGCGTTTATCCGAACGTGGATTTTTATTCGGCCTCAACCTATTACATGATGGGCATTCCCGACGATTTATTCACGCCGATTTTCGCGTGTTCGCGCGTTGCCGGTTGGACAGCGCACATCATGCAACAATACGCCAACAATCGCATTTTCCGGCCTTCGTCCGATTATGTCGGCCCGAAAAACCTGAAATGGGCGCCGGTGGAAGACCGCAAATAAAATTTGGTAGCTCCCGCAAAAAGCAACGCCAGTTTTGGCGTTGCTTTTTGTTTTTGTGGTTAAAATATCTGTATGCAATCCAAACCATTCCTGTTTTTGTTTCTTCTCATTTCCAGCATTGCCTTCGCACAGGAAGCGCCGAATCCGGCGACGATTCCGGCGGCGCAGCGCGGCATGGAAAAGCGTCACGCCGAAAAAGTCGCGGCGTTGCAAAATCATAAATACGATTTGCTTTTAATCGGCGATTCGATCACGCACAACTTCGATAAGACCGAATACAAAGCGGTGTGCGAGCAGTTTTTCGCGCCGCGCAACGCGATTAGTTTGGGTTACAGCGGCGGGCGCACCGAAAATATTTTGTGGAATCTGCAAAATGGCGAACTGGACAATCAAACGCCCAAAGTCGTGACGCTGCTGATTGGCACCAATAATTCGGATGACGCCAATTTTCAAGTCGTCCACACGCCAGAGCAAATCGCCGAAGGCACGGCGGCGATTGTGAAACTGCTGCGCGAAAAACTGCCCGACACCAAAATTTTGCTGTTGCGCATTTTTCCGCGCACCAACGTTTACAAAAAAGCCGACGGCACCGAGCGCGGCAGCGCCGAAAAGCGCTTCGCCACCAACTTGCGCGCTGGTGAACTCGTGGCGCCTTTAGCCGATAACAAAAACGTGTTTTTCCTTGATGTGAATCACGCGTTTCTAAAACTCGATGGCACGCTCGACGCGCAACTCATGCCCGACCAATTGCATCCTTCGCCCGCAGGCGCGCTGGAATGGGCACGCGCTATGGAACCGAAACTCGCAGAACTGTTCGGCGATGAGCCGCGCATCGCCCTACCCGCCAACTCAGCGCTCATTCCGCGCAGCAAGTTGGAAAAAGATTTCTACGATTGGTGGGCGCGCCACAACGCAGCATTGCAAATCAAATCCGAAATCAATCCCGATATTGTTTTGATTGGCGATTCGATCACGCATTTATGGGGCGGTGTGCCGGAAACACCGAATCGCAAGCCGAACGGCGGGCCATCGTTCGACGCGACTTTTCAGGGGCATCGCGTGCTGAATTTGGGTTTCGGCTGGGATCGCATTCAAAACGCCTTGTGGCGCCTTGATAACGGTGAACTGGACGGCTTGCGCCCGCGCCTTGTGGTGATTAACATCGGCACCAACAACTTTGCCGGAACACAAAACGCGCGTGAAAACACGCCGCAGGAAATCGCCGAAGGTGTGCGCGAAGTGATTTTGCGCGTGCGCGCCAAAGTTCCCAACGCGAAAATCGTGTTGATGGGCCTTTTTCCGCGCGGTGAAAAAGCCGATGACCCGATGCGCGCCAAAATCGCCGAAGTGAATGGTTTATTAGCTGAATACGGCAAAGAAACAGGCATCACGTTTCTCGATTTGCGCGAAAAACTCACGCAGCCCGACGGCACCATTTCGCGCGATACTCTGGGCGATTTTCTGCATCCGACGAACAAAGGCTATGCGATTTGGGGCGAAGCGCTGCGCGAATTCTTGCCGAATTAACGTCGTCTGGACGTTCGCTCACTACCCGTCCATTGCACATCGAAATCCGGCGTGGCTGCTGGAACTATCGGGCGTGTTGGCGGTGCGCGCGGCGACGCGGTAGCGATTGCAATAGCTGGCGTGGCACAAATACGAGCCGCCTTTAATCACTTTACGATCACCACTTTGCGGGTTGCGCGCAAACGGGCTGAACCAATCGCTGCACCAGTTCCA
>JANMKN010000130.1:0-6141 GCA_031372065.1 Abditibacteriaceae bacterium
GGCGGTTTTTCCGATATGGGAATTGTCATTCTCATAACCTATTTTCGCCCTGAAAATAGGTGCTAAAATTCCGTGTCACACTTCCCTGCACTTTTGGGAATTATTGTTTGCACACTTTTTCCCAACAAAGCCGCGTGAGAAATTCTCACGCGGCTTTGTTGTATTTATACCCGGAATAAAGTAACGTTACTTTAGGAGTGTGTTTTTATGAAGATTCCTCGCAAAGCAACTACTTTGACCAATGCGGAAAAACAGGCGCAATACAGGGAACGGAAAAGCAACAGAGAGAATTATCACCGTGACCTTGCATTGGTCGCGCAAGAAGTAGCTTTTAGATTGCGCACTTATGCAGGCGGAAGTCTCACAATTGAAATTCCTGCAAGTGGCGTTGACCCTGTGGGTTTTTACAGGGACTTAGACGCGGCGATTGTAAAAGCGGCACAAGGCAGGGATATGTCGAAGGGAAAATGAAAGAAAATTTTCTGTGATCTGCAACACGAGATCACGAAAGTAACGTTACTTTCGTGATCTCGTGTTGCAGATCGGGAATAGACAAACAAAAAACCGCAATCGGAGGGCTATGCCGATTGCGGTTTTGTTTTTGGTTTGGCGGACGCTCTGTAACGTTCTCGTTGTTGCCAACTGCTACGTCATCGGACTGCGTTCCGCCTCACGCGGGTGTAAAAGGAATTATAAACCAATTTCTCCATATATGTCAACGATGATGAATCAACACTTATATTTAAGCGGTGCAAAATCGCCTGAAAGGTTGATTTTTCTATGGAACCAGAGGAAAATTTAAAGCGGAAACGCGGACGGCCCAAAGTCGCAGACCCAAAGGCAGCACAAATCAGGGCCGAACGCGTTTACAGGCAACGACAACGCGAGGCGATGCTTTACATGAAAATGGTCACAGCGGAGGCAGAAAGCCTAAACGAAGTGCTGAAAGCTGCACAAGGGCAGCAAGTCACTTTAACGCTTGACTTCGACTGCGAATCAACGCCGGACGGGTTGCGACACTTGCGCGAGCGAATCGAAGCCGAAACAACCAGAGAGACGGCCAAAAATCGCCGCAAAAAGAAAGCGAGGTGATGTATCAAAGTGTTATTGTCATTTTGTTTCGTGACTGGTATCGAAGCAAAACAGTCTACCCCCGCTCTGTAATACGGGGGTAGGACACAACTTTAAGGGCTAAAGTTGACAACAAATCAGGAGTTATCCATACCCCAGATAATTGACGCGGGTTGCGATTATCTGAGGCTCACATTAAAGAAGGGCGAAACACTCCCGCCCGTTTACGACAAGTGGTCAGCACTCCTAAAAGATGCTGAATCACAAGGCCATGATATGCTCCCCGCCAAGTTTTTGGACTATCAGGGCCGCAAGTGCGGCGGCTTAATGATTATGAGCCGCGACGATGGTTTTCTGTTTGAGGCACAAGGCGCGATTGCCAACACAGCATTCCAAACCATGAAGGGAGTTGAATTTCATGGCAACGTTACCCGCCTCGACGCGCAAGTCACAGTCAAAGGAACGGAGGAAAACTGTCCGCAACCCGAACGCGTTTTTGACAACCTTAGACGACATCAAACACAGTCAGCGACGTTTAGAGGTGTCAATCTTTCGCTTGAGCGTCCGGCAAAAACGGGCCATACGTGCGGCGTGGGTAGCCGTAATTCTGGCAGTTATGTCCGCGTTTACGACGCAGGTGCCGTTCATAGTGACCGCTATCCGCCGGGCGCTGTTAGGTGGGAATTAGAGGGTAAGGGCGATAATGCACGTTCGATGTATGGACAGCTTCAAAGCGCCGCTTCGGTTCCATGTTGTGCAACATCGTTAGTCATGGGGCGCTTGATGGCGTGGGGCATTCGGCAAGAGTGGTTTACATCGCAGCCGCCGATATACCCGCTTTCAGGCTATAAAAAGACAGACGATGAACAAAAATTGCAGTGGGTAGAAGATTACTGGGTAGGAACCTTCTTACACCTGATGCAACGCGGATACGCTGATGTTCTCGCAGAAAAATTGCACGTCAAAAAATTGGAAATGCGAGACGACTTTTTTCCAACACCCTCCACAGGGCCAAAAATTAGTGGAGGTTACAACATAGGCGTTATATCGGGTTGGCGCAGTGAGTGAGGTTAGTGAACGTTCTTTATACACTCACCTTACGCGGTTGGGCTGTACTGATCCTTGACGATACAGTCGAAGAAAAACCCTACACGGACGAAAGCGAACTTGTTACCTGGCACTACGACCACTCCCAAGGCCGCACCGTCAAAGGCATCAACCTGCTCAGCGCCCTTTGGGGTCGCTTCACGAAACGGAAAAAATCGTCCGTTAAGGCGCGGCGATTGGTCGTAGGGGCCGGAATTTGCCTTTTTCCAGCCGTTTACTCTGGCGCCAGACATAATCGCCGGTCAAATTGATATGGTCCCAACCCAGAGGCGATAGATGTTGGAGTAGCGTGTCATCCACCGTTTGGCCGTGTGTTTTTAGTGCATGGATGGCGCGTTCCAAATAGACCGTATTCCACAGCACAATAGCCGCAACAATTAAATTCAGGCCCGAAGCCCGGTAACGCTGATTCTCGAAACTGCGATCACGCAACTCTCCCAGCCGGTTAAAAAACACGGCGCGAGCCAAGGCATTTTTAGCTTCTCCTTTGTTAAGGCCAACTTGCACGCGGCGGCGCAATTCGACATTCTGCAACCAATCTAAGGTGAACAGCGTGCGCTCGATACGTCCCAGTTCGCGCAGAGCTACTGCTAATCCATTTTGGCGTGGATAGCTGCCGAGTTTGTGCAGCATAAGAGAGGCTGTAACAGTGCCTTGTTTGATGGACGCTGCCAAGCGCAGAATCTCCTCCCAATGTGCGCGAATGTGCTTTACCTTGACACTGTCGCCAATCAATCCTTCCAATGTGGGATACGCTTTGGCATACGTCTTGGCATTGCCGGGGGCAGGAGGGACATACAAATTTTTGTCTTTGAGGTCGCGGATGCGCGGTGCGAAACGGAATCCCAAAAGCGGCATAAGGCCGAAGACATGATCCGTAAAACCGGCGGTGTCGGTGTAATGTTCTTCAATGCGCAAATCGGATTCATGATAAAGCAATCCATCCAACACATAGGTCGCATCACGCACCGCTGCATTGATGACTTTGGTATGGAACGGGGCAAATTGATCCGAGATGTGAGTGTAAAATGTAACACCCGGTTCGTTGCCATATTTCGCGTTCAAGTGCCCAGCGGCCTGCCCCATACCACCGGCCCGAAACCATTGCCCATCGGATGATGAAGTTGAACCTTCGCCCCACCAAGTCGAAAAGGGCTGTTGAAACTGTGCATTTACCAAATCGGTCAAGGCTGCGGAATAGGTTTCATCGCGAATGTGCCACGCTTGCAACCAAGAGAGCTTGGCGTAGGTTGTGCCGGGACAGCATTCTGCCATTTTGGCGAGGCCGAGATTGATACCATCGGCAAGGATGGAGGTGAGGAGCAGGCTTTTGTCGGTGGCCGGTTCATTACTTTTGAGGTGAGTAAAGTGACGGGTGAAGTCAGTCCAACCATCCACCTCCATTAGCAATTCGGTGATCTTCAAGTGAGGCATGAGCGCCGAAACTTGACGTATCAATGTTTCGGCTTCTGTGGGGACAGCATTGGTCAATGGAGTCACCTTGAGACTGCCGTCCGTTATGGTTGCGTCCGGCAGTTCGTTCTGAGCGGCCAGTCGTTCGACATTTACTAATTCGTGTTCCAGCAACGCCAGTCTGGTTTGGAGAAAGCGTTCGCAGTCTGTGTCTACAGCCAAACCGAGTTCCTGCCGTTCGCGTTGCGCGCTAAAACGCAGTGCGGGTAAAAGGTATTCTTCAAAGTCTTTGAATTGGCGAGAACCCCGCACCCAAATATCGCCGGAGCGGAGCGCATTTTTCAATCCCGATAGCACGCACAGTTCGTAGAAACGGCGATCTATGCCGTCATTGTTGCCCCCGTTATTGGTTAACCCCTTGGCGTAGATCACCTTTTCCCATCGGCGGCTCACGAAACTGGTTGGAGCATTTTCGGGCACTTTGCGCGCTTGGCTTTGGTTCATCGCTTTGAGTGTTTCCACACCCTTTAATAGATCGCGTGCCGTGGGTGCCGCCGTTAAACAGAGTGTTTCCAGCAAGGCTGGTGTATAGCGACGAAGTTGGGTGAAACCCTCGCTAATCAAAGGCAGAAAATCAAAGTCTGCGGATTGGGCCAACTCTTCCGCTTGGGTGACGCTCTGGGTGAACACTTCCCACGGCAGGATGGCCTCTATCGCCGCAAAAGGATCAGCACCACTTTGCTTGGCGTTCAATAGCGCCCGACCAATCCGAGAATATAGCCGCACCTTGTCATTGACTGCTTTTCCAGACCGTTGAAAACGCTCGGCATGATGGCGTTTGGCACGGTTGAAAATCGTTCCGATAATACGATCATTGAGGTCAATAATCTCGTCAGTCAATGTAGCGCGTGTATCCAGAATGAGAGCGACCAAAGTGGCATAACGCCGACGGTCTTCAAAATCACGCAAGTGCTGCGCGGTCATCTGCCCGCCTTCACGAGCGAGTTTGAGAAGCCGGTTTTGATGCACCATCCGTTCCAAACCATCAGGCAAAGCCATCGCCTCAATGGCCTTTAACCGTTCGATATGATTCAATATGTGCTTGGCATTAGGGGCACCCGGCGGCTGACGTAACCATGTGAGGCCACTCATATTAGTGCCTTCTCGCACAGACAGCATATTATCCAGTGCCTGCCGATGATTCTCCGAAAGTGAGACGGTCAAGGCTTCATGGACTTGGCGGGTGCCACGCGTGAGTGCCTCAGCACAAACGCGCTCGATAACTTCAACTCCCGGCATAAGGACTCGCTGTTCCCGCACAACCTCGATAAAAGCGGAAGCCAACACGATGCCCCGGTCCGTCTGTTGGGCCAATTCACTGAGGAAGCGAACGAAACGACGATAATCGGAAAGACCAAATGGCGTTAACTTAAGCCATGCTTGCAATTCCGCCAAGTGTTCGCGTCGCGTGCTGGGACGTTGAGCGTATTTTGTCCAGAGAGAAGCCTCTACGCCAAGTTGGCGGGCTACAAAGGAGAGGAAAGCAGCCGGTGGTTCGCCCTCAGTTGGCAGAGCAAAACCGGGATAGCGCAAATAGCAAAGTTGAACCGCAAAGCCAAGGCGATTTTGGTTACCACGCCGCTGTCGGATCGCAGACAAATCTGATTCTGTAAATGTGTAGTGGCGAATCATCTCGTCATCACAGGTTGGAAAAGCGAGTAACGACGCACGTTCGGATGGCGTCAGTAAGCGACGGCGTGGCATGAAATGCTCCCATGTTCAGTCTTCCATTCGCAAGTAGTTGTAAAGAGTCTCGCGGCTAATGCCGAACTCGCGGGCCAGTTTTGCTTTTTGTTCGCCCGCCTCAGCCCGTTGCCGTAGTTGGGTCACTTGATCAACCGATAATGCTTTCTTGCGACCACGAAACGCTCCTCGTTGTTTGGCGAGTGCGGTGCCTTCCCGCTGACGTTCACGAATCAAAGCCCGCTCGAATTCAGCAAACGCTCCCATCACCGAAAGCATTAGATGAGCCAGCGGTGAGTCTTCTCCGGTAAAGGTCAAGTTTTCCTTAACGAATTCGACGCGCACACCGCGCTTTGTCAAATCTTGGACGATGCGGCGCAAATCATCGAGATTGCGTGCCAACCGATCCATGCTATGCACCACGACTGTATCACCTTCGCGCGCAAAGCCAAGCAGCGATTCCAGTTCGGGACGCTGCATATCCTTGCCTGATGCTTTGTCGGTAAAGAGCCGATCCAGTTGGACTTGCTCTAATTGTCGTTCTGGCTTTTGGTCCAAACTGCTGACACGAACATATCCAATTCGTTGACCACGCACGAGAAGCCTCCTGATTAAATGTGTCAGGATAGGGTCTAAGACTTTTGACAGATTGTGTCAAGAAAATATAATTCGCACTCTAAATAGACGCATATTCTGTATCTGCCTGACGTAAAGTTGGAGTCCACTCTATCTTGACACCCAAAAACCGCCCACAAACGTAAAAATCCGCCTTAACGGACGATTTTTTCCGTTTCGTGAAGCGACCCC
>JANMKN010000177.1:0-18682 GCA_031372065.1 Abditibacteriaceae bacterium
CGCGCAGGCGACCAGCAGAATGGGTTTGGCAGAAATGGTTTTCATGGACTTCTCAACGATTTTGGAAACTCTCAATTTTGAGAGCGCCAAAGCCGCTTTTGTAACGAGAAGTCACACGTTATTCGAGGTTTTGTGTTTCGTCAGGCAAGAATCGGCTGAACAACATTGCCCGAAACGTCGGTCAGGCGGTAGTTGCGGCCACCGTATTGGTAGGTCAGCTTTTCGTGGTCAATGCCCATCAGGTGCAAAATCGTGGCGTGCAAATCGTGAACGTGAACTTTGTTTTCCGTCGCGTGCCAGCCAAATTCATCCGTCGCGCCGTGAATGATGCCGCCTTTGATGCCGCCGCCGGCCAAAAACATCGTAAAGCCAAACGGATGATGCTCGCGGCCATTATCGCCTTCAGCAGTGGGCGTGCGGCCAAATTCGCCGCCCCAAATCACAAGCGTGTCTTCGAGCATTCCGCGCGATTTTAAATCTTTCAACAATCCGGCAATCGGCTTATCCGTCGAAGCGCAATTGTTGGGCAATTCCTCTTTTAAACCGGCGTGTTGATCCCATAATTGGCAGCTTGAACGCTTGGACGTTTCGGTGTGATAAACCTGCACGAAACGCACGCCGCGTTCCACGAGGCGACGCGCCATCAGGCATTGGCGACCAAAAATCTCCGTTGTTTTGTCGTCCATGCCATACAGCGCTTTTGTGGCGGCGCTTTCCTTTTCCACATCAAAGGCTTCGGGCGCTTCGCGCTGCATCCGAAAGGCCAGTTCAAACGAGGAAATGCGCGCGTTCAATTGCCCATCGTCGCGCGTGGCGCCATGCAATTCGTTGAGTTGTTTCAGCACATCCAATTGTTCGCGTTGGCGGTCAAGCGAAAGATTGGGATTTGACAAATTGGCGATGGGATTTTTCAAGTCTTTGACCAAAGTGCCTTGATAAGCGGCGGGCAGAAAACTCGAACTCCACAGCGGTGCGCCTTGCGCCGGTTGCGCTGGGCTGATCACAATAAAACCGGGCAAATTCTGATTCTCGCTGCCAAGTCCGTAAGTCAACCACGAACCCATCGAAGGCCGCGAAAACGCCTGCTCGCCGCTGTTCATTTGCAGGCACGCGCCATTGTGATTGATGTTGTCGGCCACCATTGAGCGAATCACGCACAAATCGTCGGCGCACGAGGCGATGTTGGGCAACAATTCGCTGACATCAATGCCCGACTGCCCATATTTTTTGAAAGACCACGGTGAAGCCAACAAATTGCCGGTTTTTGTGCGCTCCAAATGAGGCTTTTCAAACGGCAACGGCTGGCCGTTTTTCGCGGCTAACTGCGGCTTGGGGTCGAAGGTGTCAACGTGCGATGGCCCGCCCGCCATAAACAAAAAAATCACCCGCTTGGCCCGCGCCGCAAACATCGGCTCCTTGGCCGCTAACGGATTATTAGCGTTGCCATTTGGCGCCGCCGCTTTTGTAACAGCATTTGTAACAGCAGCAGCGCGAGCCTCATCCGCTAATAATGCCGATAAGCCAAGCATCCCAAAACCGTTAGCGCAATAGCGCAGCATTTCGCGCCGCGAAAGTTGCGCCGGACGTGCGTTGTGAAGTGGATGATTACGTTGCATATTTTCTTGAACCGAGAACTTTTAAATAGAACACGGATTTCACGGAAACGGCCACAGATGAACACGGTTTTTTGGATTAAACAGTGAAAATCCGTGTCGTTTCCGCGTAGCAAAGCTCCGCGTTCCATTCGTTTTAATCTCGATAAACGAACTCGTTGGAACACAATAAAATCTGGCAATATTGCGTCCATGTGTTGTTGTCCGGCGTGGCGGTGAATTTCAGGCCGATGGCGATTTCGGCTTCACCCGGCGCGCGGCCAAACAACAGTTGATACAGTTCGACAAGGCGCGAGCGCGAATCGGTCACAGCTTCGACGCGTTTGGCTAACGCTTGCGCTTGTTCGATGATAAACGGGTCGTTCATCAGAAAAAGCGCTTGTGGCGCAACGGTTGAAACGGTGCGGCGATCTATGCTGGAATTGGAATCGGCGGCGTCGAATAGCGGGCCGTAGCCAGCGCGGTCAGAGCGAATTGTCGTGATATACAACGTGCGGCGCGGCGTTTTAAAGTCGCGCACCGATGGGCCGCCGCGCTGTAAATCCAAGCGGCCCGCCACGAAAAGCAAACTGTCGCGAATCGCTTCGGCTTCCAAACGTTGCCGGTTCATGCGCCCGAATAAGCGGTTGTCGGCATCGGCGGCTTTGGTTTTGGGTAGCGCCGCGCTGCTTTGCTGATACGTCGCCGAAAGCATAATCGCGCGCTGCATTTTCTTGATTGACCAGCCGCCGCGCACAAATTCCAAGGCCAGATAATCGAGCAATTGCGGATGCGTCGGGCGTTCACCTAAAAAGCCGAAGTTGCTCGGCGTGCGCACGATGCCTTCGCCAAAGTGATGCTGCCACAAACGATTAACCAAAACGCGCGCCGTGAGAGGATGTTTTTCATCCGCAATCCAACGCGCCAATTCCAAGCGTCCGCTGCCTTTTTCAATGGCAGGTGGCGTGTCGTATTTCAACACCGTCGGGAAGCCGCGCGGCACTTCGTCGCCGAGTTTGGTGTAGCTACCGCGCTTATGGACTTTGACATTGTGAAAACCTTCGTAAGGCGTGCCGGGAACGCCGCCTTCCTGCGCGGCGTTGGCGTATTCCAATGGAGGCAGCGGTTCTTTTTTGAGTGCTTCCAACGCGATATTTTGCGCCAGCAAACTTTCGCGCGCTTCTTTGGGTAGTGCCATTTCATCGTCGCGATTGTTGATCCAAAACGGGCTGGAATTATCTGCAAGAGTGAAACTTTTTTGAAAATCATCGGCGGCACTTTGGGCTTCTTCTCGCGAACCGTTTATAGCCTTTTGCCAGCGCGCAAGGGGCGAATCTCCCTCGGTTTTTTTGCCGCGCAGTGTGCCCGCCATGTCGCAAAAGCTCCACACCGCAGCGTTGCCATAAGAATCGCTGTGCGGGTTGCCTTTGGCGTTTTCATGCACATCTTTCACGATGTCATGCGCTAAATTCCACGTTTTGTCGCCGCTTTCGATGGTGAAATCAACCGTTGTTGAATCGCAAACGTGCGAGGCTTTGGGAAGAACCAGCAATTCAAGCGAATCGCCCTTTTGCAGAGCGATATTCATCAGCGTTTCAGGAAGTTTTTGCGTGCCGCCGTTAGCCACGTCGCCGGACGCGATTTCGCGGCTCACACCGTTCTGACGAAAATCAATGGCCCACGCGAAGCCATCGCCACAAGCGCCATCGGCGTCAGTAAGGCCGCCTTTGATTTGAATGGTGCCCTCAATGGGGCTTTTCCATAGAATCGCCGTGCCATCTTTGGGGCCGGGATGAAGGTTGACGCTGCGCGCCGGAATGGTAAACGTTAGCAGTTTTCGCGCTTCGTCGTTGGTGTTCACTAAAAGCGACGGTGTGTCTTCGCCACCGCGAAAACCATGCACGCCGGAAGTGTTTAGCACGTCGCGCTGCGCCATCGCCATCAATTTATAATCGCCGAGGCCGGTGAAACTTAGCCATTGACGTAAGGCGTGCGGCTGCAAATTATTTTGCGCCGCGAACTCGTTTGCCGGTAAATTGCTGCGTCGCAAATCGTAAAGCGCCATCAAATAGTGCGCGGTTTGCCCTTGCATGGCTTTTGCGTAGGCCGCGTAAAAATTATTGGTGTCGGCTTTGAGTTTTTCTTCGCCGTTTTTGAGTTTGGCTTCGTGTTGCGCGCGTTTTTGCAGTTCATCGGGCGATAAAAGCGCCACGCGCTGAATGCTTTCGCCCGCGCCTTTGGCGGCCATGCCTGCCAAGATATGTGTGCTGAAAAAAATGCCCGCCATGCCGTAATAATCTTTGGTCGAAATCGGGTCGTATTTGTGATCGTGACAGCGCGCGCAGGCGACAGTCAGGCCCATAAAACCGCGACTAACGATGTCCACTTGATCGTCGGCGATGTCGGTTTGCACTTTTTCTTTGTCGGCATCGCCGTTGCCCCAGTTGCCGATGGCCAAAAGCGTCGTGGCGACAACTTTTTGCGAATCGTATTTTTCCTGCGCCAAAACATCACCGGCGATTTGCTGCGTGATGAATTGGTCGTAAGGCATATCGTCGTTGAAAGCGTTCACGACCCAATCGCGGTAACGCCACGCTTGCGCAATGTCGCCATCGCCACCGCTACCGCGTGAATCGAGCGAATCGGCGTAGCGCGCCACATCTAACCAATGCCGCGCCCAGCGTTCGCCGTAAGTCGGCGAGGCCAGCAAGCGGTCAACCACTTTGGCATAAGCATCCGGCGCTTTGTCGTCGAGGAAGTTTTTCACTTCGTCCGGCGTGGGCGGCAGGCCAGTTAAATCAAAAGTCGCGCGGCGAATGAGCGTTCGCTTGTCAGCCATCGGCGCCGGTTGCAGACCGCGTTTTTCCAGTTCGGCCAAGATGAAATTATCAATCGGCGACTGAATCCAGCGCTTGGTTTTCACTTTGGGCACAAGCGGCACTTTTACAGGCTGAAACGACCAGAAATTGCGTTGTTCGGACGTAAATCCGTTGGTCGGAGCGGGCGAAGCGGCACTTTCGGGCCACACCGCGCCGTTTTGTATCCATTGTGTCAGCGCGGCAATGGTTTCGTCGTTTAACTTGCCAGCAGGCGGCATTTTGAGGGTGCTATTATAGTGAACGGCGCGAATGAGCAGGCTTTTTTGCGCATCGCCGGGCACAAGCGCCGCCCCATTGTCGCCGCCTTGCAGTATCGCTTCGCGCGAATCCAAACGCAGCCCGCCTTTTTGCTTGGCCTCGCCGTGACACGAAACGCATTTTTCGACCAAAACGGGCCGCACTTTGGCCTCAAAAAACTCCAAATCGCGCGCATTCGGCACTTCGGCGGCGCGGGCCTGCGATGCGAAGCCAGTGACGGCACATAAAATGGTGAGGCGACGAAATGGTGAAGGATAAATTATGTTCATACGCGGCGAGCGAAAATAAAGAATGAAAATAACGCTTGTTTGACCATTGAAGTGTAATCTTGCGTCAGTTGCCGCCGAAAAACTCCGATGCCTCGTCTGAGGTTTCAGGCGAGGCACATGAAGACTTGAGTGCCGCTCCTGAAGTTTCAGATGAGGCACCGGAAAACTCCGGTGGCAGGTCTGAAACTTTGGAACAGGCACCGGAAAACTCCGGTGCCGCTTCGGAAACTTCGGAACAGGCACTTGAAAACTTCGGGGGCGCCGCTGAAACTTCAGAAGCCCAGCCGGAGTTTTCGGGAAGCAATTCCCAAGCTTTTTACAAGGAGAAATGCTATGAAGAATCTGCGGATGTATTTTGAAATTGCCTTCGACGACCCCGAAGAAATCAGCTTTGCCGAACTGAAAAAGTTCAGCGAGGATCATTTGGCGCGCTTGAGGGCCAATAATGCCAGCCACGAGTTTGACAGCCTGATTGCGGCCACCACAACGGTCTACGATGCCTATTTCGGAGGCATCTCCAGCACCGACACCGGCGCGGCGGAGCGCGAAGAACTGACCGGCGATATGGATTTGGCGTTTGAGGCGTTCAAAGCGCTCGTCAGCCGTCGCGAAGGCACGGTGCGCGGCGAATTTGGTCGGCATTCGGCGAAATATCAGGCCTTTTTCCCGCATGGTATGTCGGAATACGCCAACGCTGACCTCGCCGACGCGCAAATGCTAATGGATCGCCTCGTCAGCGCTGCCGATGCTAACAAAGCCAGATTGGGGCAGGGCGTGTTGGATGAATTCACCGCCGCACGCACGGCGTTTCAAGAGGCGCGTGACGCCCAGTTGGAGCAAAAAGGCGTCGTCTCGGACAGCCGCACCGACCTCAGAGCCGCGCGCAAGGCGCTGGAACGGCAATTGACCCTCAACCTGCTGACCTTGGCAATCAAATTCCTCGGCGACCCAGACGCAGGCTTGGCCTTCTTCGACCAATCCATCATCCGCCCGGCGCAAACAAATGAAGAAACCGCCGGAACTACGCCGCCCTCGCCCTAAAAAGGCCATCTAAGCACCAAAAAGCGCCGCGCATTTTGAAAATGCGCGGCGCTTTATTATGGCGTTACGGCGTAATCGGTTCAGCATTCCAGATTTTAATGTCGTCGAAAAAGCCATCTTTTCCGGCGCAGCCAAATTCAACTTTCGATTTGGTGGCGTGCGCGATGCCGGACGATTTCAAAAACGCCACGGGCTTGCCGTCCAATGTGGCGCGCATTTGGTCGCCGACAGTTTCCAAAACCAAATCGTGCCATTTTTCCAAATCAAACTGCACCGGAAAAGTGGCGCTGCGACCTTCGAGAAGTTTGTTGCGCTCATCGCGCTTCGCGGGGTCGTTGTTCATTTCGTAAATATCGTTGCGCATCGAGCCGTCGCGTTCATCGCGCAGCGTGACGTTTTTCGGCGTGACAACCACGCGGCAAATGTGGCCGTAGTGCGAGCCGGTATATTTGCGGTCATCAAATTCTGCCGAAAGCGCCGTGGCGCCCGCGAAACGGAATTTTAATTCGATAATGCTGTCTTTGGTCGGTGTGTCGGTGCCGATGACCGCCGCGTGGCCGATAACTGCCGGTTTGCCATCGGCGGCGGGCGCATTGACGCGCGTTTGCGTGCCTTTGAGAGCGCCGTTTTCCAGTGCGTAAGTGGGAACAACCGGCCCCCACGCCTTGCCGAGTTCGGCGCGCTCAAAGTCGTCGGAGAAAAGCAGTTCTGTCTTTTTGGCAATCGGTTCGGCGGGCACAGCGGGCAAATCAGCAGCAAAAGCTGGAGCAAGGAGGCAGAAAAGAGGTGCGAGAAGAAAATGAGTTTTCATAGTTGGCTTTTTAAGACAAATGAGTCAACGGCGCAGTAGCGCGGCAGAAATTTTTCAATGTGAGACACAACCGCGCGCCTTGACAATCCAATTACACTGAATCAACTCATGAAAAACGCACTCCCTTTTTTGACTTTAGCTTTTAGTGTCACAATGGCGCACGCCGGGCAGATTTTTGTGGCGCCGAATGGCAGTGATACCGCGCCCGGAACGCAAAAACAGCCGCTTGCTACGCCAGAGCGGGCGCGCGATGTGGCGCGCGAACAAATCAAAGCCGGGCAAAGCGTCGACGTGATTTTGCAAGGCGGCAACTACGAGCTGAAAACGCCTTTGGAACTGAGCGAAGCCGATTCGGGCACAAGCGAAAAGCCTGTTCTCTGGCACGCCGCCAAAGGCGCAACCGTGCGCCTGAGTGCCGGACGCACTGTTTCCAACTGGCGCAAAGTTTCCGACGCGGCAGTGCGCGCAAAATGGGATGCCACCGTGCGTGATCGCGTGTGGGAAAGTGACCTGAAAGCGCAAGGCATCACCGATTACGGCGAAATGAGTGGTGGTTTCGGCAAAAGCGGCAACACCGGCCTTGAATTGTTCATTGACGATGTGCCGATGCACATTTCGCGCTATCCCAACCAAGGCTTTATCCACGTCACCGAAGCGCTGGGCGAATCGCCGATTGATGTGCGCGGCTCCAAAGGCACCAAAGAAGGCATTTTTCGCGCCGATGACCCGCGCATCACACGTTGGAAAGACGAAAAAGACGCGCGCGTTTTGGGCTACTGGTTTTGGGATTGGGCCGATGAACGCCAGAAAATCGCTGCCATTGACGGCGATAAAATCACGCTTTCTGCGCCGTGGCATGGCTACGGCTACCGCAAAGGCCAGTATTTTTACGGCTTCAATTTGCTGGGCGAAATTGACCAGCCCGGCGAATGGTATCTTGACCGCGAGCGCGGCAAACTCTACGTTTTGCCGCCGACGGACGCCGCGCCCAAACAAGCGATGGTTTCGGTTTTGCCGTCGGTTTTAAACCTCAAAAATGCGAAAAATATCACGCTGCAAGGCCTCGTTTTTGAAGGCGCGCGCGATAACGCCGTTACGCTCACTAATTGCGAAAATGTGCAGATTAACGCTTGCACAATTCGCAACAGCGGCAAATGGGCCGCGCGCGTGGACGGTGGCAAAAACTGCACGATTCGCGGCTGCGAAATCACCGGATTGGGCGATGGCGGCGTGAACTTAAGTGGCGGAGATCGCGCCACGCTAACACCCGCCAATCACGTTGTCGAAAACTGCCACATCTACAAATACAGCCGCTGGGACAGGACTTATCAAGCGGGCATTAGTTTGAATGGCGTCGGCTGCCGTGCGCTGCATAACCTCATTCACGACGCGCCGCATCAGGCGATGAATTTGGGCGGCAACGATCACGTTGTCGAATACAACGAAATTCACAACGTCTGCGAAGAAACCAATGACGCCGGCGCGCTTTATGGCTGGAACGATTGGTCGGCGCGCGGCAACAAAATTCGCTTCAACTATTTTCATCACATTTACGGGCGCGAAGCCGAAGGCGCCAACGGCGTTTATTTGGATGATAATTTCTCGTCGGCGACGATTGAAGGCAATGTTTTCGAGCAGACGCAGCGCCCGATTCATTTGGGCGGCGGGCGCGATCATCAGGTGCTAAACAACTTGTTTATTGATTGCAAAAAAGCCCTGCACATAGACGCGCGCGGTTTGGGCTGGCGCGCTTATGGCTTCGACGAATTGAAGCAAAAACTCGAACAATGGCCCTACAAAACGCCGCCGTGGAGCGTGCGTTATCCCGAATTGCTGACGCTTTTGCAAGACGAACCGATGGCACCCAAAGGCGTTGTCGTGGCGCGCAATATCTTCATTGATTCGGAGTGGGACGACATCGAAGGCAAGGCCAAACCCTATGTCAAGATGGAAAATAACCTGCTCGAAGCGCCGCGCTCGCTGCTCCAAAAAGGCGCGGTGCCGAATGTAAATTTCAACGAAACCGTGAAAAAAATCGGCTTTCAACCGCTTCCCGGCGGGCAAATCGGCCTTGTCAAAAGCCCTGAACGCGTTTTGTGGCCTGTTTCGCACACGATTACTTATATGACATGGCCGCAAGGCGGCGGCGATGGCGTTAAGCCGCGTTCCGAGCCGCCCTTGGCTGTGGCGCGCGTGACCAAAGCGCCGAAAATTGATGGCGTAATTTCGCCCGACGAATACGGGGGCGTGACGCTCTCTTTGGCCGAAACGCCCAGCCGCGACAAACTCAAAAACGCGCCGGGCATCGCCCGCCTTTCGCATGATGGCAAGCGCCTTTATGTGGCCGTTACCATTCCGCTCAAACAGCCCGCGAAGATTTCCGGCGCGGGCACTTGGGGCAGTGCTGACGCGGTGGAAGTGGTTTTGCGTCGTCAGGGCGCGCAAGGCAAACCGCCCGGCGCGACTTTCGTTTTGCAAGGCTTCGCCGATGGCCGCCTTCTGCTTTCGCCCGATGCAGGCGCGCCGCAGGAGGCGATTGCGAAATTAAAACAAGGCGCGAGTTTCGCCGCGAAAACGAATGCCGATTCGTGGACAGGCGAATGGTCAATTCCCTTGGCCGAGGCGGGCGTTACCTTTCAACCTCAGACAATTTTAGGCTTCAATATCGGCGCGCGGCGCTTGGAAGCGGATGATTGGCTCGTCTGGACAGGCACAGGCCGCGAAAACTGGCGACTCGAAGGCGCAGGCCGCCTTGTTTTGGATTAATTCGCGCCGCTACGTTTCTGCTGCGTATTTTTAGTTGATGTTTAATCGGCGCCTGATTTCGGGTGCGACTTCGTAGACGCGCTCTTTAGGCAACAAAGCGGAGGCTTTGGAAGCCTGACCATTTTGTAGCAACTTATGAATTTTGCGCACTTGTGGCGTAAGGTCTTTGATGCTTTGCACCCATTCGTTGACATAACGCTCAATCAAATGGCGGCTGATGCCAATTTGAATGCTGTTGTAACCCAAATCCGCGCCGCGTAGTGAACGTTCGGGATCCCATTGCACATGAACGGGCGCATTTTCAAACTCTTCGCGCCAAATTTGAGCATTGCGATGCGCGCTTGGGACAAAACTCGTTAGCACACCGCGTGATAATGCTTCGTCCCAACCGGCGCGGCTGAGGCGCACTTTGAGAATGCACTCCTGCCCACTTTTCTGTGCCCAATTGCTGCGCTCCATCAGCTACAAAAAAGAAGATTTAATCCACGTCATGCGAGTGAACGAAAACGGCGCCACAAAACGTCCTGCCTCAATCGCGGCATTGGCAATCGCGGGCGAAAACGCCTGATAAACCACAAGACTACGCGCATCATAATCGGCGCGAATTTCGTTAAGTTGCGGCATGATTCAAGGCTTATCTTCGTAACTGAGAATCCGCTCGTATTCTTCTTGGTCGGTGATAATCAGGCGATCACGTTTGATGCGATACCACGACTCAAACCACTCTATATCTGGCGAAAACCCAACGAAGGGCCAATTACGAAACTCACTCCACGGCAACACGAAAAAGCCCGGCCAAGGGCCATAAGTTACCAATTTTATTCGCTCTGTAATTTCAGGCTTATCCTTCCTTTTCATTTCAACGTAGGCAAATGGACGTTCCACGCGAGTTTCATATTCATCTAACAACTGAAAGAAGACTTTGAAACCTTCATCTTCATCGGGATAACGTTCCAAAATCATGTTTTTCCAACCTTTTACAGAGTCGGTAAATTCCAAGCGATACGCTACCCAATCGAAAAACTCGTAAGGTAGCAAACGAGATTCTTTGTTTGAAAATTCGTTTAGCATCGCGAAGTTGTAACCATTTATAAAATGAAATAAGGCTGTCAGCCAAGGCCCTTCTCCCAAATACATTCCCGGCTTTTCACGAAACATTGGTTCTTTTAAGAGGTTGTAGGGTTTTTTCATGATGCTTCTCCAAAATCAATTTACAACTCATCGCGCACGCGTTCCATGACGGCGCGGGATTTTTGCGTGAAGCTGTGCCATTGTTCGCTGAATTTTTCCTCGGCGACTTTGGTTGGCTCGTCGGGAAAAACGGCGCGCGACCACGCGGCGAATTCGCGGGTGCCGCTGCGCGCGGCGTGGCCGCCGTGTTCTTGGGTGAGTTGCAACCGCAGTTCGGCGCGGCGCAAAAACGTGTGAGCGTCGAGTAGGGCGGTCTTTTCATCTTCGTTCAAAAAACCGCCTTCGCGTGCGGCGCGAATTTGACCGCGCGTGTTGGGCGTTTGCAGAAAACCAAAGGCCGCGCCGTGTTTTAAGGCCAGCCATTGCGCGCACCATTCGATGTCGCTCAGAGCGCCAGAGCCGAGTTTTACATCGAATAATTCGCCGCTGCCTTTGCCGGTGGCTTTGGCGCTTTTGCCGCCGCGTTCGGTTTCGACGCGATTTTTAATGTGCCTCAACTCATCGCTCCAGCCAGCGCGCCAGAGGGCAGGAAAGGCAACGTGTCGCGTGGCGGCCAAAAGCGTGGCCCCGATTTCGGCATCGCCCGCCGCGTAGCGGGCGCGCGTTAAGGCTTGTCGTTCCCAAACCGCGAGGCCGGTTGTTTCGTTTTCAAAATACTCGTGAAACGCCGAGAGCGGCAAGGCCAAGGCGCCGCTTTGTCCGTGCGGACGCAGGCGCGCGTCCACTTCGAAACAAGTGCCGTCTTCGGTGGGTTCGTTCATCCATTTCATAATTTCGCGCGCCCAATTGACAGCGGTTTCGCCCATGCCGGGCCACGGATTTGGCGCCTCATAAGCGAAAATTACGTCGCAGTCGGACGCGTAATGCATTTCGCCGCCGCCCAGTTTGCCCATGCCCAAAACGGCAAAACGCAAGCGGTCAGAATGAGGGCGCAAATTCACGCCCGCTTCTTCAGTGGACAAGTTCAAACAGGCCCGCGCAAGGTCGGCGATTTCGGCGGTGATTTCGTGCGGCGCCGCGCCGATTGCCAAGTCGCGTAGCGCAATGCGCAACATTTCACGCTTTTTCCAGCGGCGCAGGGCAGATTTGCGATCACGAAAGGCCAGACAATAACTGCGGCAATCGCCCCACGCTTGTTGCCACGATTTTGGCTCGGCCAAAAGTGGGCGTTGCGCGGCCAAATCAAGCAGTTCGGGCTGCGAAATCAAAGTGTCGGCCACCAAAGAAGCGCCGCCCAAAATCGCAAGCACCGCGCGGGTGAATTCGGGCGCCTCGCCCAAAGCGCGCAGCAGCGAAAGACGATTGCCGGAGGCATCACACAAGCGTTCGAGATTGGTCAAGGCGCGTTCGGGATTGGCGGCGTGATCCAGATGATTTAAAACCGGCGGCAAAGCCGCTGCGATCTGCCTCGCCAAAGGTGCAGGAAATGGGCGCGTGGGCGAGCCATGCGCGATGCGGTCAAGTCGCTTCGCTTCCGTCAGCAGAAGGCCGGAAGCGGGAGGCTGTGAACTGCCGCCTGCGTCCTGTCTCCTGCCTCCCGCTTCCACTTCTTGCCAGCCCCAAAATAATCGTTCGCACAAGGCGCGAATTTCACTGCGATAACGGGCTAAATCTTCGGCCATGCGCTCGGCAGCGGACGCGGTGCGAGATGAATAACCTAATCGCCGCGCTAAGGCGGCGCGTTCGTGTTCGGCGGCGGGCAAAGTGCGAATGGCGCGTTCGTCAAGCAATTGCAAACGATGTTCGATAGCGCGAAAAAACAAATAGCCATCGCAGAGTTCGCGCGCTTCGCGCTGGGTAAGCGCGCTGAAATCTTCCAAGGCGCGCAAGGCACTTAGTGTATCGGGCACACGGGCGCGCGGATGATCGGGGCCGACCATCATTTGCAGTTGCTGCACCACCCATTCGGCGTCGCGAATGGCGCCCGGCCCTTGCTTGACGTTGGTTTCGTCGCTGCCTTCGGGCGTGGCTTCGGAGCGCTTTTTCATTTCCACAACGGCGCGCAAATGCGAATCGTCGGGGCGCTTGGCCCAAGTGATGCCTTTGGTGAACTTGCGAAAGCGTCGCGCGAGTTTGGCATCGCCCGCAAGGGCGCGGCATTTGATGAGTGCCTGCCATTCCCACGCGGCGGCGAAGCTTTCGTAATAGCCCAAAGCGTAGCCCATTGGCGTGACCAGCGGCCCAGCGGCGCCTTCGGGACGCAATCGCATATCCACACGATACATCGCGCCCGCTGCTGTGGTGGCGTTGAGTTCTTTGAAGAGTGCTTCGCCTAACTCGCGCGCAGTGTTTTGATCACCTTCGGCAATGAAAATCAAATCGAGGTCTGACCAGTAATTGAGTTCGCGCGCACCGAGTTTCCCCATGCCCAAGACGGCGAAATTTTGCGTATCGAATTCATCACTTAAAACTTCGAGCGCGCTTTGCACAATGACTTGCGCGAGATCGGAAATTTGCCGCACCACAAGTGTGAAATCTTCGCTTTTGCGCCACGTTTGGCGGTCTAAATCGAGAATTCCGATGCGAAAACTTTGTGCGCGACGAAAACGGCGCAGGGCGTCCATTTTTTCAGTGCGCGTGGCGCTATTTTGCATCGCTCCGCGCGCCAAAAGGCGCAATTGCGGGCGCGAAACAGGTTTCGCTTTGTGGCGCAGCACTTCTAATAATTCGGTTTGGCGTTCCAATGTGTCGGCCAAAGATTGAGAAAAACCGAGCAATTTGCACAAACGATGGCGCAGCGTGGCGTGCGCTTGCAATTCGGCGAAAAAAGCCGCTTTATCGCCCATGTTGTCGGCCAAACGCGAAAAGTTGAGCAAGGCGCGAAACGGGTCGGCGCTGCTGGAGAAATCGTGCAGCAAAGCATCCATTACAACGAGCAAAGCTGCGCGTTCGTCTTCGGGGCGCGCCAAAGATTCGATGATTTGCAAGGCGCGGCGCGTGGAAATCTGCGCTTCAAGTGCGGGCGCGGCGCCCCATTTTTTCTTTTTGATAACGGGCTTGATGCGCTCGAACAAGCCCAAACGCAAAAGTAAGGCGCTTAACGCGGCTTCGTCTTGCGGAGTTGTTTGCCAAAGAGTTGAGAAATTGAGCATATGACTTTTAGTGTTCAGGCATCGGGCGGCAATTTGCCGCGTCGGGCGCGGACAATTTTTGTAAAATTCTCCGTAACTCCCTTTCGTTGCAGGTTTTCTTCATCTCCATGACATTAAGACTCAAAACTCTGCTGTTTACAGGCGCCACTTTGTTGGCGCTGGTCGCTGTGCTGTTCAGAATTGCTTCGACGGCTTTGGTGGGCAATTTGGACAGCGCTGAAACGGAAAACGCCCATCAGTCTATGGCGACGGCAGTGACCGCCCTCACGCAGGAAGCCGATCAATTCCGCGATCAAGTGGCGATTCTTTCAGCTTCGGACGCGGCCTATCAGTTTGTCCTTGATGGCAATCCAAAATTCAAAGATTCCAATCTGGCAACCGGCGCGATGGAAACGCTTGGTGTTAATTTCATAGCGTTTTTAGACAGCAATGAGCGTGTGATTTACGCGACGGGTTTCGATAGTCAGACCAAACAAAAAACTCTCGTTCCTCCTGAATTGCAAGAGCATTTGAAAAGCGGTGACCCGCTTTTAAAGCACGCCACAAAGGAAGATAGCCACTCTGGTTTATTTGTGACGAGTCGTGGCGCCCTGTTTTTGGCTTCGCGTCCCATTTTGAATAGCCAAAAACAAGGCCCGATTCGCGGCACGATGATCGCCGGGCGCGATTTGGATGCCCGCAGCCTGAACCAACTCAATACCACTACTCATTTGAATCTCACCGTCATGCCCGCGAAAAACAAAATGCCGCGCGATTTCGTGGAAGCAAAAACGGCAATTCAACGCAGCAAACCGGCGAATGTCGAAGACAGCGAGCAAAGCGATGGTGAGCGCGCGGCTTTTAATCAATATGTGCGCTCCTTGGACGCTGATGATCTGGCCGCGTATGCGTTATTAAAGGATGTTTATGACGAACCGGCCTTGATGATGCGCGCCACCATGACCCGCCGCAATGCGGAAGCGAACAAATCAAATCTGGCCTATTTGCTTTCGGCGGTTGCCGTGGTCGGGCTGGTTTTTGCGGCGGTTACGATGCTGATGTTGGAAAAGTTGGTGTTATCCCGCTTGGCGCGTTTTAGTGATGATGTGGAAGCCATCGGCCAAAGCCATGATATATCGCGGCGCCTCAACACCAAAGGACGCGATGAACTTTCCAAAGCGGCGCAGGCCATCAATGCGATGTTAGCCGACATCGAGAAATACGAAAAAGATCAAGAGAAAAACGCCGAACAGATGCGCCGCGCCAAAGAAATGGCGGAAAGTGCCAGCCGCACCAAAAGCGCGTTTTTAGCCAGCATGAGCCACGAAATTCGCACGCCGATGAACGCCATTATCGGCATGAGCGGCTTGCTTCTCAACACTGAACTTGATGGCGATCAAAAAGAATGTGGCGAAATTATTCGCAACAGCGCCGATGCGCTGCTTACGATTATCAACGACATTTTGGACTTTTCCAAAATCGAAGCCGGACGCATGGAATTGGAAAATCATCCTTTTGATTTGCGCAATTGCATCGAATCGGCGTTCGACTTAGTCGCCACCAAAGGCGCCGAAAAAGGCCTCGAAATGGCCTATGTGTGGGACGAGAACGCCCCGCACGCCGTCATGGGCGACATCACGCGCTTGCGGCAGATTCTCATTAATTTGCTGACCAACGCCGTGAAATTTACCCTGCAAGGCGAAGTGGTTTTGAACATCAAATCGCGTTGCATAGATGGCGCGGGAGAAGGCAGAGAATGCGGCTCGAAAGAAGAAGGCAACTACGAAATTCATTTCGCCGTAAAAGATACTGGCATCGGCATTCCGGCTGACCGCATGGATCGCTTGTTCAAATCGTTTAGTCAGGTGGACGCGTCCAACACGCGCAAATTTGGCGGCACCGGCTTGGGTTTGACCATCGCCAAGCGCCTCGCGGAGATCATGAACGGCAAAATGTGGGTCGAAAGCGAAGGCGACGGCAAAGGTTCGACGTTTCATTTTACGATTCAAGCCGAAGCAGTGCCGATGCTCCAGCGCCGTTCTCGTTTGCAGGGCAATCAACCGGCGCTCGAAGGCAAACGCGTTCTCATCGTGGACGACACGGCGACGAATCGCCGCATTTTTAATTTGCAATTTGAATCGTGGGGCATGATGACGCGCGATACCGAATCGGCGCTTGAAGCGCTCGAATGGATCAAGCGCGGCGACCCCTTCGATGTGGCCGTTCTCGATATGCAAATGCCCGAAATGGACGGCGTGACGCTGGCACTGGAAATCCGCAAGCATCGCCCGGAAGAAGTTTTGCCGCTCGTCATGGCGACTTCGATTAGCCGCCGTATGTCCGAAACCGATATGGTCAATTGGGCGGCGTTTTTGACCAAACCAGTCAAGCAATCGCAAATGTTCGATGTGATGGCGCGCTTGTTCTGCGACGATGCCGAAATCGAAACATTTGATACCAAAAAAATCGAATTCGACAAAGAAATGGGCAAGCAATGGCCGCTGCGCATTTTGCTGGTCGAAGACAACGCGGTAAACCAAAAATTAGCGATTCGCTTGCTTGACCAAATGGGCTATCGCGCCGATATTGCCGGCAACGGCCTTGAAGCGATTGAAGCGCTTGAACGCCAAACTTATGATGTGGCGCTGATGGACGTGCAAATGCCGGAAATGGACGGTCTCGAAGCCTCGCGGCACATTTGCGCGCGTTGGAAGCGCGACGAACGCCCGCGCATTGTCGCCATGACCGCCAACGCCATGCAAGGTGACCGCGAAATGTGCCTCGAAGCGGGCATGGACGATTATCTCAGCAAGCCCATTCACACCGAAGACTTAGTCACCGCCCTGCGCCATTGCCGCCCGCGTCATAAGGCCAAAGACACGGTTAAAGACAATCACGACAAAGCTCTCGGCGAGAACGACAATGGTCTGTGCGAGAACAACAAGAGCCTCGGCGAGAACGACAAGAGTCTCGGCGAGGACAACAAGAGTCTCGGCGAAGACAACAAGAGTCTCGGCGAGAACGACAAAGGTCTGGGCGAGAACAACAAGAGCCTCGGCGATAACGACAATGGTCTGGGCAGTAACGACAAAGGTCTCGGCGACAACGCTTCCCGTCAAGACGAAAACGATGAGATTTCGGACGGTAAAGTCGAAAATGAGGCCGAAAACGCGGCGGAAACGCTGGATAAGCCCACTATCGAGCGAATGCGCGAAACTTTGGGCGATGAATTCCTCGTCGAACTGATTGATACCTTTTTAGCGGACGCCGGGCCGATGATTGGCGATTTGAAAAAGGGCATCGCCGAAAACGACGCGACTTTAATGCGGCGCTCGGCGCACACTTTGAAGTCGAACAGCGCCAATTTCGGCGCCATGACGCTGTCCGGCTTGTGCAAAACCTTGGAAGAAATGGCGAAAGCGGGCGAAATCGAAGGCGCCGCCGAACTTTCCGCGCAAGTAGAAACGGAATACGAAAAAGCCCAACTCGCTTTGGAAGTTGTAAAATCAAACATCGCATGAAAATCGAACCGGGACGCATTTTAATCATTGATGATGACCGAATGCAGCGTATGCTGCTGACGCGCAGCCTGACGCAAATCGGCCACACCGTCGAAGCTGTCGAGGGCGGGCCGCAAGCGTTTGAACTCTTGAAAAAAACGCCGATAGATGTGATTTTGTGCGACATCGAAATGCCCGACATGGACGGTTTTCAAGTGCTGGAAACCATCATGAACCACGAAGAATTGAAAACAATTCCGGTCATCATGGTTTCGGGTTTTGGAGAAATGACCGGCGTCGTGGCCTGCATCGAAATGGGCGCCGCCGATTATCTGCACAAGCCCGCCGACCCGGCGCTTTTGCGGGCGCGCATTGAAAATTCGCTGGAGAAAAAGCGCTGGCACGAGCAGGAAATCGCGTTGCACCAAGAAATCAAGGAAAAATACCAGCAACTTCGCGAACTCGAAGAACTGCGCGACAGCCTGACACACATGATCGTCCACGATTTGCGCACGCCGCTGACTTCTTTAATTTCCGGCATCCAAACCGTCGAAGTGTTGGGCGACCTGAACGAAGAACAACAAGAATGTCTTGATATGTCGGTTGAAGGCGGCGACCTTTTGCTGGGCATGATTAACGATTTGCTGGACGTTTCCAAAATGGAAAGCGGCACCATGCAAATCGAACGCAGCGAATGGAGTCCGGGCGAACTGGTGCGCCGCGCTTTAAAGCAAGTGACTTCGCTGGCCGCCATGAAAGAATTGCGTTTAATCGGCGAAAACTGCGCGTCCAAGCCGCTGATTTTCGCGGACGAAGACAAAATCAGCCGCACTTTGGTAAATTTGCTCGGCAACGCCATTAAATTCACGCCGCACGGCGGTTCTGTAACGGTGGAAACGGAATATATCATGCGTCCGGGCCGCACCAACGCGTTTGTCTTTCGCGTGATTGATACCGGCGAAGGCATCCCGAAAGAAGCCTTTGAGCGCGTTTTCGCCAAGTTCGGCCAAGTTGAGGGCCGCAAAGGAGGCCGCAAAATGTCCACCGGACTGGGCCTGACTTTCTGCAAAATGGTTGTCGAAGCGCACGGCGGGCGCATCTGGCTGGAAAGCGAACTCGGCAAAGGCAGCAACTTCGCCTTTGCGCTGCCGGTTTTGGCGGAGAAAACGACAGACCCCATCCCCGGCCCTTCCCCTTGAAACGGCGAAGGGGAAGGGTGTCTTAACTGTTTTGCCCAGAATTAACTTTTAATCTTTCGGAGCGTGTGATTGTGGTTCTCCCTTCCCCTTCGCCGTTTCAAGGGG
>JANMKN010000193.1:0-3181 GCA_031372065.1 Abditibacteriaceae bacterium
TAACGCCGCCAAAAGTGTCAGGATAGGCTCTATAACCGTTGGTAGTCGGTGTCAGAAAACGGCTAAATCCACTCTAAACTGACGCTTTTTAGGAATTGGCCTGACGTTAAGTTGGAGTCCACTCTATCTTGACACCCAAAAACCGCCCACAAACGTAAAAATCCGCCTTAACGGACGATTTTTTCCGTTTCGTGAAGCGACCCCAAGAGGGCCAGAAGGCGCGTCGGATTCATGGATTCGGTTTGCGCGGTGGCCTGCACTTTGTTTACGTCGTTTTGCGCACCGGATTGGGCGCTTTGTGCGGCACTGCTAAACTCTTTTTGCATATTGGATTCCTCCAGATGTATTCGCCCTGCACGGTGCTACGAACACCACACACGGCACGAAAGCTCTCCCGATATTCTCAGGAGAGCTTTTTCGTTTCTACCAGAACAACACTCCGGCCCGCAGGCCTGTCATTGCGTTGCGCCATTGGGCAGCCGTCAACTGCGCGCGGCTCTCGATTTTCACTCCAAGGTAAACGCCCATCGCTCCGCGTGCCCTATCCTGCTCTTTCATGTTCAAACCCAATTCACGGGCAAGGGCAGCAAACTGGCGGATCACTTCATAATGTGGGCAACGGGCCTTTTTGGGCGCCTTTGCGGGCACTTCCTCAGCCACTTCCATATCAACCGGCGCCGCTGCCACTAAAGCAGTCTCGAAGGCTTTTTGCTCAGTCATGGCCCTTGCGATGAATTGCTCTTTGGTTTCCCAAAATTCGCGCGGTTCGATTGTTGCCGGTGCCACGGTGCCACAGCAGGTGCAGCGGCCGGCTTCGGTAATTTCCTGAGAAATTCCAGCGGTTGCGCAATCAAGGCAGATGTTTTTTGCGTTCGTGTTCATTGTTTGTTTCCTTTAACCGTCAACTTCTATACTCTATTTTACCAAATGGTATAGATAATACAATACCTAAACAGCATATTTTTATATTTTTTTTGCTTTTTCTATACGAATTGGTATAATTAAACGTGAGGTGAAAAGATGCCAGTTGAAATAATGGGCGTAACGCTCTACAACCTGCGGGAAGTGGCGGAAAAGCTAAACGTCAGTTACTTGACCGCAAAGACGTATCACAAAGCCGGACGCATTAAAGGGCAGCGCATTGGGCGTTCGATTTTGGTCACAGAGGAAGAATTGCAGCGTTTCGTAAGTGGCGGCAAGCAAGAGGTGGCGGCATGACCTTAACCCTTGAGATTGCGCCGGAAGTCGAAGCAGCTCTGCAAGCAAAAGCGCAGCGGCGCGGCATGGCCGTTGATGCCTATTTGCTTGACCTTGCGGCGCGCGACGAATCCGACGCAACCAGCGGCGATCCATTCTTTGCTGAATTGGATGCCATAGCGCAGCAATTCCCAACCGACGCGCCACCTTTGGCTAATGATGCCGTTGCGCGGCTTTACGCTGAACGAGAGGCTACCCTACTTTGAACCAAACGCCGCCGTCTATTGTAAGCGCGCCAACTTATTTGATTGATGCCAATGTTTTGCTTCGCTTGGCACAATCGAGCCACACGCAACACATCACGGCGCGCTTGGCTCTATCCGCTTTGCGCCAAAGCGGTGCGCGCTTGGTGACGGCACCACAAAGCCTTTATGAATTTTGGGCAGTGGCTACCCGACCCGGCACGGCGCGCGGCGGCTTAGGTTTATCGGCAGAGGGTGCGACGGCTTACTTGAATCTTTTCGAGCGCGAATTTCCGCCTTTGGCCGAAGTCCCGGTTTATGGGATTTGGCGGCGCTTGTTGAAAACTTGCGGTGTCGTTGGCCTCAATACTCACGACGCGCGGCTGGCGGCTTTTGTAGTGGCGCACAGCATCCCGCTGTTATTGACCTTCAACGTCAAAGACTTTAAGCGCTACAGTTCCGAAGGGATTACCGTTGTTGACCCGGTAAGTGTGCCGCTGTTGGCAAAATCAACAACATGACCGACGCGCACAACGACATTCTGATGAGTCTCAGCAATGAGGCCTATCGCAAAATGGAAGCTCCCGTCCAATGGCTGACTGTCTCGCAAGCAGCAGCACTTTTAAAGGTATCAGAGCGCACCATAAGGCGGCGTTGCGAGGCTGGGAAATTGGCGGCGAGGCTGGATTCCAACGAAAGCGGATCCGTTTGGCTTATAGATGCTGCGGCCATATCTGCGGTCAATTCTGCGGACGCTACGGACAAGAAAAACGCCACTGCGGACAAGCTGCGGTCAGAAAATGGGTTATCTGCGGTCAATGCTGCGGACACTGCGGACAGTAGAAACAAAGCTGCGGTCATACCTGCGGACGGTCAGATAGAAGCCATTAGCGGCAATGTGGCGCGCTTGAATCAGGAAGTTGAGCAGTTGAAATCGTTCATCGCTGGCGGCGCCATGCAAGCCATTCAGGAACGTTTAGCGAACTTACCCGATGCTGAAATGATGCGCACCGAAGTCGCTCAGGCCGTCGAGAAGGGCATTACTCAAGCGTTGGCAGCCGATGCGCAGCAGCAGGCGGAAACGGCCAGTAAAGACGATGTGAAGGCGATTTTAGAGGAGCTAAAACGTGTGCGGGATGATAACGCAGCGTTGCGCAGCGAGATCGAAGCCCAGCGGGAGGAGCAAGGCCAGAAGCGCGGCCTGTTTGGATGGTTGAAACGATGAACTCAAAATTTCACATTCCCGAAATTCCAGAGGCACGTCCATTTTCATGGCGTGCAGTCTGGTTGTTTCTGTGGCCTGGATGGAGTGCTATTTTCCCGTCTATTTTCCTATGCGTGCCATTTGGGATAATTGGCGTGTTGTTAGCAACCCTATCGGTTTTGTATGGCTACAATTCAGCAATGGAAGCGAGAATGCCATAAGAGCCGACTTTTTCGGGCGCTTGTTTGGAGGTGGGTAAATCGAAATTTCAGAAAAAGAGATAGAGGGTGCGGCAAAAGCGGGCCTGTCTTTTCTCGAAAAAATTCAATTAAAGACACCAAGCAAAGAATTATTGAACACGCTAAACGGGGCGCGGCCAAAACAAAAAGACGCTGCAACTTTTCATTGGCTATGCCACAAAAAACTGTGTTCTGGTGTTTTAGCTGCGGCTTCCGCTTCGACTCTTTTACTGCCACCAAACTACACGCAAGATCAGCGCGGTGTGTGGACGCGCGGTCAAAGAGCTGGGCATCGCAAC
>JANMKN010000195.1:0-23336 GCA_031372065.1 Abditibacteriaceae bacterium
GAAAATATTCTGTAAAATGACGTTAATTAGGCGATTATATAGAATATTTTCCGTATAGCGCGCCAAATTGCGGCCAATACGGAAATTTTTCCTGATAATACCGCTATTACTGGTATAATAGCGCCCAGTATGAACGAAAACAATCAAACCTTTGACCAAGAATAAACTTTTTAGCTGCCGAAGAAAATGTCGCTCCTCCGCGTGAAATAACGAGGAATGCCTGCCAGTTTCGATGCCGCAGGCTCTGGAACGCAAATATCCCGCGCACCTTTCGATTGGAATTGGCAATACGTTTTCCCGGCGTCCAAACCCTCAATTGGCACCACCAAGGCACACGCAGGCGCCATGGCCCAAGTGCCACCATTTTCTCAAAGACACTCCCCAAAGCGTCCTCAAAAAAAAGCTGCCACTAAAGCGAAAATCACCAAGCGCGCGACGCCTCACACCTTGCGTCATTTTTTCGCCACGCATTTGCCCGAAGCGGGCTACGATATTCGCACCGTGCAAGAGTTAATGGGGCACAAAGATATTCGCACCACATAAATCTATTTGCACGCCATGAATCGCCTCGCTTGAGGGGCGAGAAGTCCATTGCATTTTTGATTCTGGCTATTGGTTATTTCGGTAAAAAGGCTTTTGAACACAGACGCTAAGAAAATCAAAAACGAAAGCCGCGTCGTGTGGCTTGACTGCGAATGGTGCGCAGAATTTGTTCATCCAGCGCCTGATTAAGGTTCACGTTGCTTTTCTTCAGTTCGGCATTGATGAAATCTTCGCGCTTGCGACCTAATTCGCCGATTTGCTTTTGCAAAGTGCCGCGTTCTTTGTCTTTGGTCGCGATGAATTTCTTTTGTTGATCGGGCGTCATGTTTTGCATTTCCTTGGGCAACTGCTCTTTGGAAATCTTCGCTAAGTCGAAATCTTTTTCTTTGCTGGCATCTACCAAATCCCAGCCGCGATTGTTGTATTGCATTTGCCCTTTGGCCTGCGCTCGCGAGGCCAAGTTTGCTGTGCCGCCCACGGCTAAAGCATTAGTGTCTTGCGTCACCTGACGGCCTTTGAGCGCCTCGCCGCGTGTGCCGTAAGCGATGTAAGTGCCGTTGAGTTTGTTGTTTAATTCGACGAAATCTTTATCATACGGCGTGGCAATGGTGACGCCGCCGCCCGTTGCAGAAATTTGCGAAAATTCGCCGCCGCCCAGCCGCGCCATTTCTTTCCACGTTTCAATTTCGTTGAGTTCGCTTGTCGGCGGCAGATAAGCGACGCGGGTTTTGGCGGTTTGCGGAACAGTGGGCATCGCTGTTTTGGGAGGGACATTTTTTACTGCCATTGTAGCCGCGATGCTTTTCTGCTGCTGCGTTAGCGTCCCTTGTGCTGGCGAATTAGCGGGAGGATTGGCGGATGCCTTTGGCGAGGCATTAGGTGGAATGCTTGGTGGCGCGTTTATCACGTTGGGCACGCCGCCCCCATCGCGGTAGCCGCAATAAATCGCGTTGACGAAAATTTGCTTTTTCAACGCTTCGGGCGCGGAGATTTTATAGCTAATCGGGCCTTGCTCGGCGGTCTCGTTGCCCACTACATAAAGCACGCGCAAAATGTTGCTGGCGCCGCTGTTTTGCCAATCTTTCCAGTCCATTTCGAGCGTGGTTTTTTGCACCGAAAGGCCAACGTATTCGCTGCCCCAACCTTCGTCTTTGAAAGTCATCAAATCGGCGTAAACCTGATCGAGATCATCGGTCAGCGGGTAATTGCGAAAAGTGCGCTCGGCGTCGCCGTAGCCATGCAAACCGATGCGTAAAACGGGGCTTGGTTTGGCTTTCGCAATTTCGTTGACGATGCTCCAAATTTTCTGCTTGGCCGTGTTAATCACGCCGCCCATGCTGCCCGAACAATCAATGGCGAAGACCATATCAATGTGCGGGCGCGAGTCCAAATCCTTGGCGTGCAAAGGCAAAGCTGTCAGCAAACAAAACGCGGGGATTGCCCAAAAACGTCGCATAAAAACCTCCGACTAAACAAAATTTTCGACTTTAAAAAACGCCTGAAGTTGTGTATTGCGATAGCCACGAAAAGGCCCAGAAGACAAAAAAAACCACAAAAAGCATAGGTAAAGAGGTTTCTCTCCTTGTTTTTTGTGGTTTTTTGCGTTTTCGCGGCTATTTTTTACGGCAAGCGTTTGATTTGAATATTGCGATACAGCACTTTGCTGCCGGGGTCGTGCGCTTGCAAGGCCACAGTGCCTTTGTCTAAAACGCGCGTGAAATCTTTGCCCGCAACTTTGCCTTCGGGTTCGGTGTAATCCACGATGGTTTTGCCGTTGACTTCCGTGACAATGCGCTTACCGTTGACCGTGATGTGATAGGTAAACCATTCGTTGTCTTTGGCAGGCGCGTCGGGCACCATGAGAAAGATACGATTGGGTTCGATTTTCACGCTCGGCTGATAGGTTTGGCCTTCGGGCACGTCCACTTTATAAACGTCCACCACGTTATACAAACTGCCGGTTTTGATGCGGTCACCTTGCGTTTGATTGACTTGGCATTCGTAGCCCACTTTCGGCCAGCTATTTTCCTGATACTGTGTGTGAATGTAAACGCCCGAATTGCTATTCGGGAAGGTCATCACTTCGGCCTTGAACTCGAAGTTGACCAAAGGTTTCTCGCCGATATCGTAAAACAAATGAGCAGTCTTGCCATTGACGACGATGCTGCCGTCTTCGACTTTGAAGCTTTCCTTGTTGACGCCCACTTTCCAGCCTTCCAGCGTTTTTCCATCGAAAATGGAAACCCAATCTTCTTGCGCGTGCGCCACTTGAGGCGTCGCGATTGCCACACAACAGGCCAGCACTGCACCAGCCAACACTTTAAATTTCATAATTCTTGTCCTTGCAAAATTTCAACAGCGCGATTTAGACAACGGCACGCTGATTTTAATTCACCTCAAATCATCCAGCCACAATTCGCGCGTTTGACCTTGCTGATTGGCTTGCCAGATGTGCCCGCTTTCGACGTGCAAACACGACAGCCAGCCGCCGCCATAAGCGCGCGTATCAATGCAAACCGCGTGGCCTTTGTTGTTCGGCAGGCCGCTTTTCTGATTGGTATGCCCGCAAATCATAATCTTGCCGCTCTCGTGCGGCGGTGGATGGTGAAATCGCTCGAAGAACAAAACAAATTCCGGTTGTTCATCCAGCGGCACATCGGGCCATAAACCGGCGTGCACAAAAATGTGGGTTTTTGTTTCATGATAGTTGACTAAACTATTTTCAATCCATTCCCAATGCGCGTCAGGCACATTTTCAAAACAGCCGCCGTAGGATAGCAATGTTGCCTCGCCGCCCAAGGCCCGCCAATTATCAAGGGCCGAAATTTTCTCACGCGCCTCGCAAAACATTAAATCGTGATTGCCACGAATCGCAATCAACTGTTCTTTCCACCACATCGAAATCAACAAATCAATCACACCGCGCGAATCTGGCCCGCGATCTGTGTAATCGCCGAGAGTAATCAATAAATCATCGTCGGAAACCTCTACAAAAGACAGCAAAGTTTCCAGCGCAGTCAAACAGCCGTGAATGTCGCCAATGGCAAGCGTTCGCATAGTGATACTCTATAGAATAGAAAATACGAGACAAATTGAGAATGCAGAATTGAGAAATTTGCGCTCCGAAAGGGCGCGCTCTTTTGCTACAATGGAGCGATGTTTATGAATAATGAGAATCACAAGCGCGTTTTCGTGGCCTTAGATGTGCCATCGGCGCCCGAAGCAAAAGCGTTGGCAAGCACATTGGCCGGACACGTTGGCGGCTATAAAATTGGCTTGGAATTGTTTTGCTCCGAGGGGCCGCGCATCGTCGAGGAAATCGGGCCATCGGAAGTGTTTTTAGACCTGAAATTCCACGATATTCCCAACACAGTCGCGGCTTGTTCGCGCGCGGCGACCAAACTCGGCGTGATGATGTTCAATGTGCATTGCCTCGGCGGACAAGCCATGATGAAGGCTGCCCTCGAAGCCGCGCGCGAAGAAAACGACAAGGTGCAAGTCATCGGCGTGACGGTTCTGACTTCGCATGATGCCGCCAGTTTGCGCGATATGGGCATCGAAGATTTTCCGCGCGATATGGTGCGCCGTTTGGCACGTTTGGCCTGCGAAGCCGGTTTGGATGGCGTGGTTTGTTCGCCGCAAGAAATCAGCGCCGTGCGCGCCGAATGTGGCAACAATTTCGTCACCGTCACACCTGGCGTGCGGCCCGCCGGCGGCGCATTAGGCGATCAAAAACGCGTTATGACACCGAACGAAGCCCTGCAACAAGGCGCGACATGGCTTGTGGTGGGCCGCCCGATTACCCATGCTAAAGACCCGGCGCTCGCGGCGCAGAATCTTTTTAATTGATGCTTTCTATTACGGAGCGCGGGCGTCTCGCTCGCGCTCCATTGGAGAGCCAGCCAGAAAACTAAAAAGAGCGCGCCATTTTACGACGAAAATAATAACTGGAGGCGAAAAGGGCAAGTGCGCCGAGTAACGGGCCTGCGCACAAAAAAGCGTGTAAAACCCAACCTTTGTAAGCGCCCATTAAAGTGAGCGCGGTAAGAACCAAAGCAGGCGTGCCGAGCAGTAAACCACTCCAATGACTCATTAAATATGCGTGCCGCCAGAGTTTTTGCTCTGCCTCGCCGTAGCAATAAGCACTAATCGCACCTAAAATGCCGCCAATAGGCGCGTGATACATACAAAGAATAATGGCGCCGATTCCCGAACTTTCATCAGCAGGCCCAAATAAGTCATAAAAATTCAATCCACCCCCCCGACACGTATTATAAACGATAGTGAACAGCGTAATAGACAAAATCGGCAAGACCACTGCTCCACCCAAGCCCCAAAAAACAAAGCTTTCCCACGGAAACCGATATTTTAAGGGATTTTCGCTTTTCATCGGACAAGTTGGAGTTTTGAGTTAGATGAAAAGTTCAGCAACAAAAGCGCCCGCCTCAATCTTGAGACGGGCGTTTTGGATTTTGGTTAGTTTTTAGGCACCAGCGTCGTCTTTAGCGCTGTCGGCGGCGCCTTGGGCTTTGTCTTTTAAGTCATGCACTATGCCAGAAGCGCGATTGCTCAAATCTTCCGCTTTTTTCACGGCGGCCTCTTTTAAATCGGCGGCATCGTGGCTGGCTTTGTTGAGTTTGTCTTTGATGAGCGCGCGATTGCGGCGGCCACTGTTGGGTGAAAGCAAAAGCGCGATAAGCGCGCCCGCGAAAACGCCTGCGCCAATCCACATCAATTTGCTGGCCCAATCGGGTTCTTGGGCTTTTTTCACGGCGTGCGGCGCATAAGGCGCCGATTTATCAATAATGGCGCTGCCGAGTTTCACGCCAAGTTCGCCACCGCGACGCATGGCATTTTGACGGGCGTTTTCGATGACATCCGGCGCGTGAGCGGCGAGGCCTGCCGCTGCGATTTGAGCCGCTGCTTGCGCGCGTTGTGCCCTTTCGCGGGCCGTGCTTTGCGCGACTTGAGCAGCTTGCGCGGCGCGTTGCTGGGCGTCCGAAATTTTTTGTCGGGCCATTTTTTGCGCTGGTTCGAGATGATCGTGCGACACTTCGCCCCATTTCTTGTGCGCGACATCACTGGCGACTTCGACTTTGGCGCGGGCCACATCTTGGGCGTAGTGAGCGCTTTCCGTCGCGCGTTGCGACAAATCGGCGGCTAAATCGGCGGCTTTGTGGGCCAGCGCGTCCCAAGCGTGGGTCGCAGCTTCGGTGACGCTGTCTTTCCAATCGTGCAAATGCCCTCCCGCCGCTTCAGAAACGTCGTCATATTTCTCGCGCGCGTTGCCTACGGCTTTGCTGACGGCAGTTGCTGCTTGTGCTGCTTGGTTTTTGATGTTCTCGGCTTCGGCTTGTGCGCGTTGTTGTGCTTGTTCTCGCGCTGATTTCTTAGACCACATGATAATCCTCCCGATTAAAACCTGCTGTTTTAATTCTTACCCATCTTCATCATTGAGGTAACGCCTCAGCAAATGAAGTGCCGTCAAACGCGGTGGTTTGCTTGGTTTGGGCAGCCGTGAGACGCATTCCGCGCTTTGACGCAGACCGGTTTCTGCGCTATGCTTTGAGGCGTGTTTCTCCCCGATTTTCCCTGATTTTCGCGGGCGATCACCATTTCAATTTCACCGTTTCGAGGAGTTTTCCCAGTGGCAATTTCCACTGCCGATTTTAAAACCGGCCTGACTATAGAATACGAAGGAAAGGTCTTTCGCATTGAAGAATTTCAGCACGTCAAACCCGGCAAGGGCGGCGCGTTTGTGCGTTCGCGCTTGAAGAATTTGATGAACGGCGCCACCATCGAAAAAACATGGCGCGCCGGAGAAAGCATGGAGCAGGCTCTTGTTGAGCGCCGCAGCGTGGACTTTCTTTATCGCGATGGCGAAGATTTGGTTTTGATGGACATGACTGACTATGAAGAAATGCGTCTGCCCGCTGATCAAGTCGGCGCCGCCGTCAAGTTCCTAAAAGACAATACCACTGTTCAACTGACGACTTGGAAAGAGCGTCTTTTGGAAATGGAACTTCCCCAAGTGATGGAATATGTCATCACGCAAACCGATCCGGGCTTGCGCGGCGACACGGCGCAAGGTGGCAGCAAGCCCGCCACGCTCGAATCGGGCGCTGTGGTCACGGTGCCGCTGTTTGTCAACGAAGGCGAAGTCATTCGCGTTGACACCCGCAGCGGCCAATATATCGAACGAGCCAAGTAAAATGCGGAATGTGGAGTGCGGAATGCGAAATCATTCCGCATTCCGCATTCTGCATTCCGCATTCTCATGGTTGACCGGCGCGAAATCATCACTCTTTGCCGTCAAATCGGCAACATGATGGAAGCGGGCGTAGATATTCTACGCATCACGCAAGTGCTTCGCGCGCAAACCGAGAACGAGCGATTGTTACGAATTTACAATCAGTTCGACCACGATTTGCGCATGGGCGCCAGCATCGCCGAAGCCATGACGCGCGCTTCGGATATCATTTCGCCGTTCATGGTTTCTCTGGTGCGTCAGGCCGAACAACGCAGCGATTTGGAAAGCGTTTCGGCGCACGTTGCAGCAGCTTTTCTTAAAATAGCCGAGTTTTTGCAGCAAGACCAAGACGCCAAAGAGAATACGTCCACGGCGATAGTCGAAGCCGTTATCTCTTCACCGCTTGACATTAGCGCCGTCGCCGATTCAGCCAATACATGGCCTCTCACCTTGCGCGCCATTGAAAATTTCACCGACCGCTTGCAGATGATCGCGCTCCGCGCTCTGACGCTATTGGCGGGCTTGCTTTTATCGCTGGCTGCCGTGTGGTATAGCGTTGAAGTGCAATGGATAGAAAAACAATGGCAAAATGTGGTGTTGTGTTCGGTATCGGCGCTTTTCATTGCAGGCGCCGGCGTGTGGGTGCGCCGCCAAATTGAAAAAGAAAAACAGCAAGCGCAGCGCTGTTCGTTTTGTGGTCATACCAATAGCGAAGACACGCCTTTAAGCCCAATTCCGGGCTTTCCGGGCGCCGCCATTTGCGCTCACTGTGCCATTTCGCTGGGCAAAAGCGACGCGAACGCGCTAAACGGCTTATCCGAAAAACCAGTTGCAAATGCATCACTTCCAACAACACCTAAATCAGCAGCAAAACCAAAAACAGCAGCCAAAACTTTGAGTTTGCAAACAAGTGAAAGAACTACTGATCTCTCAAATGTTAACGGCGGCGCCAACGGGAATTCAGAAATAGGAACAAGCAAAACAGAGAATAGCAAGCCCGATAGCACGCGTCCTGCGGCGACGCGCCCACCACGCACTACAGGGCGCTCACCAGAGCGTCCTGCGCCCGAAATGGATGAAGCCGATTACGAATAACATTGCGAAATGGTATATTGATAAATGCGTTGACACGGTAAAGTATTTGCATCTTATGGCAAATTCACAGCAGCGCCCCCAAGTTATGCTCCAAGTTATGCTCGTTGAAAAACAGGTGCATTTCACTAAAAAGCATCTAACATCGCATCCGTGCTGCGATCATTGCTAAGGTCATTTTCTCCAACTTATGAAAGTTCTTGTGGTGGACAATAACGAAGAATTACGACAATTCCTGATTCAAACCTTACAGGAAGTCGCTATCGAGGCGGTCGGCGCCACTAACGCGCAGGAGACGATGAATCTCGTCAAAGAAGAAAAATTTGACGGCATCATTATTGACGCCAGCCTTGAAGATGACGACGGCATCACATTGGCCTCACAGGTGCGCGAACAAAAAAACGGCAAAAATGTGCCGCTCCTCATCATGTCAGACTTTAGCACGCCTCTGGCGCGGCGCATGGCAAAAAGTGTTGGCTGCGACGAAATGTTAGTTAAGCCCTTTGGCGCCGGACAATTCATCGAACGCGTGCGCACACTGCGTTAAAGCGCTTAAGTTATTAGCAGCACGCGCGTGTCATAAACCTCGCGCACACCACGAATGAGGCGCATATGATTCTTCAGCGCATTCATTTCTTTCTTTAAATCCATGCCACCTGCGTGGCCGCGCGGGATTTTCACCTTGCCGGTCAATTCGACATTGCCGTCCACACAATGAATTTCCAATTGCGAGACATCCATGCTCGTTTTTGCTAACGCGCTACGGCAGTTTTTAGCCAACGCGCGGTCTTCCATTTTGTTGGAGGCCATGATGATTTCTCCCTTTGATTATTGCTTGGTCTTGTTTATCGTTTTCGGCGCCACAATGATAGTTGCGACATAATCATTTGGCAATTGCAAATTGGCAGTTACGCGCGCTTCCATTTTATGCCGTCCGGCGCGTAAGGCTTTGAATTGAAAAGCAATTGGTGTCTCGCGCGGCAAAGGCGCAAACACAAAATATTGCCCACTGCCCGACGTTGTTTTTGACAGCGCGGGAGGTGTAATGCTCAACAAGGCAAAGTCTTGCAAAAAATGCTTATCAAAGCGAACCGTGACCGCTTTTAGCAAGCTGGATTCGCGCGCTGAGCCGCCAATGGAATCCATAGTCAACGACAAGCGCACAATGCCGTTCACTTCTACATCGCGCATGGTTTGACCGTAAACCACCATTTGCCCCATGACAGCGGGGCGCCGCAGCATCAGGGCCGCTCCCACGGCGGCAACAGCAGCACAGCACAGCACTGTAGCCCATAAGATTGGCCCCAGAGGACGACGCCATGCCGTCCAATTGCGGCGCGCTGGCATTTCTTTGTGCAAAAGCGTGCCGCAACCCGCGCAATGCGGATAAGTGACGAATTTTTCCAGATTAATGACCGCACAATGTGGACAGCGAATTTTTCTCATGCCGCGCGCTGGCAAAAGCAGGCCCGAAAAGCCAGAACGATGCTCCGCGTGACCATTTTGCAGGTTTGCGTGCCCGTTTTGATGAGTGCTTGGTTCGTTGGCCGTTTTCACTGTAGTCTTTTGGCGATTCTTAAACTGCTTCCCAAAATGCTTTGTCAATCGCTTCGCGCAAGGCGCGCACATTTTCTTGGGGCGTGCCGCTGTTGAAAATATTGGAGCCGCACACCAAAACATCGGCTCCGGCGCGCACCACGAGCGGCGCTGTTGCCGGAGAAACGCCGCCATCCACTTGAATCAAGAATTTCAAGCCTTTTTCTTGGCGATGCCGGTTCAATTCGGCAATTTTATCCACCGCGAGCGGCAAAAATTTCTGGCCCGAAAAACCCGGATTGACACTCATCACCAGCACATAATCCAAAGTGGGCAAAATCACATCCAAAGCGGCCACCGGCGTCGCCGGATTCAAAACCGCGCCAGCCATCGCACCGCCTTCTTTGATGCGCCCGATCAGACGATGCAAATGCGCTCCGGCTTCCACATGAACGCTGATGCTGTTGGCACCTGCTTCGATAAATTCATCCAAATAATCGCCGGGCTTGGCAAGCATCAAATGCGCGTCGAAGTGCAACTCTGTATGCGGGCGCAGCGCCGCCAAAAACATCGGGCCAAGCGTTAAATTCGGCACAAAATGGCCGTCCATCGCGTCCCAATGCAGCCATTCCACGCCTGCTTCAGTTAATTCGCGCACTGTGTCCAAAGGCCGCGCCCAATCGGAAGCGATCATCGAAGGCGCCAGTTTTACGGCACGCCGTGTTATGCTTTCACTCACGATTTTTCTCGCTTTCGGGGCCGATTTCGTTGCCAAAAGGTGGCGTTGCGGGCAGTATTTGCGGCGGTTTCACATTGACCACTTCCGGCGTGGCATTAGAGGGCGCAATAATGCTGGGAAGTTCGATAGGTTTTATCCAATCTGAAGTGGGCAGCGAAGTTGGCAGTGTGGAAGAAATCGGCGGTGATGCCAAACTTTGTCCCGGCAAAGGCTGATTTTGCGCCGCCTGTTGCTCTTGAAATTTAGCTGTCTGCGCCACCCAATTTTCCACTGCTGATGCCATGCGATCCAGCCCCGACGCGGCGCGATTGAGGCAATACAAAGCGTAAAGACCGCCCAATAAAATCAACAAAACCACGCCCAACTGCAACATCATAAGCAGACCCAAAAGGCCCGCCAAAGGATTACTTTCCATGTGATTCAATGTGCTTCAATGAAACTCAGTGTTTCTTCCAACGAACGAATGCCCGTTACAGTGCCCACTTCCGTCACGCAGCAAGCGCCGGTGGCGTTGCCCAAACGCCCGCAGGTTTCCAAATCGTAGCCGCGCACAACGCCCGCCAAAAAACCCGCCGCAAAAGCATCTCCGGCGCCTGTTGCATCAACGGATTGCACTTTGTAAGCGGGCAAATGCCATTCGCTTGCGCCATCGCGCACATACGAACCGGCTTCGCCCATTTTGAGCGCGACGACGCCCACACCTTCGTCTTGAAAGGCCCGCGCCACATCTTGCGGCGTTTGCAAAGCCGGAAAACAATGGCGCGCTTCGTGAAAACTGGGCACAAAATAGTCAATGTAAGGCAAAACAGGCCGCAAAGTTTCCATCCACGCGCCCGAAGCGTCCCAAACGGTGTCCAACGCGGTTTTCAGGCCCATTTCGCGCGCTTTTTTCAAAATCCCGGCGCAGGGCGCGCCATCGAATTTCGGCATGACAAAATGCCCCGCGACGTGCAATAATTTCGCACCGCGCACCAAATCCCAGTTCACATCAGCTCCGGTAAATTCCGCGTTGGCGCCGGTGTAATGAATAAACGAACGCTCGCCATCGGACGCGATCATTACCATCGTCGCCGAAGTCGCCGTTTGCTCATCGGTCACGATGCCTGTGGTATCAACGTCGTGATTTTCTAAAATGCCACGCACAAGGTCGCCAAAACCATCGCGCCCCACTTTGCCGATAATCGCCGTCGGCACGCCAAGTTTTTGCAATCCGATGCCGGTATTGGCCGCGCAACCGCCAATTGAAGGCCGCATTTCGCGGCATAACGATAATTCGCCGCGCTGCGGATAAGAATCCACAGGCCGCGCGATGACATCGGCAACGATGATTCCAAGGCAAACAATTTCGGGCATGGATAAGGTAGGTTTTTGGTGTTGGGTCTTAGGTCTTAAAACGTCCAATACTTTTGGTCCAAAACCTAAAACCTTTCTGTGGCTTCGATTCCCAGTATCAAAAGCGCGCTTTGCAGGGCGCTTTGCGCGCCGCGCAGTAATTCTAAATTTAAAGGCATGTCGGGTTTTGAAGCGGCCAAAAGGCGGCGAACAGCTTCGGAAAACTCCACTGTCCAGCGCGCCACGCGTTGCGGCGCGCGTTGCAAGGCCGCATTTTCGGCGGTGTCGGGCCACAAAGCCACCAAACGGGCCAATTCGGCTTCTGCGGGCGTAAAATCGGCGCTTTCAGCGGCGTTTTGCGAAGTATTTTGCGCTTCGGATTGGCGCATCATCGTCGCCAAACGCGAAGGCGCCAAACGCGCGGCGTAGGCCGGATTATATTCGTCGTCGCGCACAGCGTTTTCGACATTAATTATGGTCGCCTCGTCCCAAGCAGACAGCAAAAGATGCAAGCGCAAATTGTCGGAATTCACATCAGCAAGGGCATCCTGCAAAAGCAAAGGCGCACCGTCGCGGCCTTCGACAAGTTCGCCATCCAAACGCAAACGCGCGTTTTCGCAGACCAAAATTTCCAGTTTGCTCACATCGCAGCCAATAGCTTTGAGCGCCGCGTGCGTGCGCGCCACATAAGGCCGATGTTCGCCGCTCCAAATGTTGATGAGCAACGCGAAACCGCGATTGAATTTCCAAACGTGATACGCAATATCGGAGGCTAAATAAGTCGGCTGCCTGTCGCTGCGCACCACGGGATGATCCAAATCATCGCCAAATTGCGAAGTTTTCAGCCAGAAAGCGCCGTCATTTTCGTAAATGTGCCCGGCAGCGCGCAATTTTTCGATGGCATTATCCACGCGGCCTTCGGCGCGCAGCGTGTTTTCCGATGTCCACAAATCAAAACGCACACCGAGATTTTTCAATTCCTGTTTTTGCGCGAAAATAGCGGCCTCTGCGGCCTCGCGGGCGAAAAACAGATTGCGTTCGGCGGCAGGTTCGAGCAAATGCTTGTTGCCGTCGCGCGCAGCTAAATCGCGCGCCACACCGCGCACGAAATCGTCCTGCAAAATGCCTTCGGGCAGGTTGCTATTGCCAAAGTGCGACTCGTAAAAAGCACCGACACTTTCGCCCAAAAGCCGCATTTTCGACGAACTGGGCACATCGTTGAGGAAAAATTCGCGCGTCACATCGGCGCCCTGAAATTCCAAAAGTCGACACAACGCTTCGCCACACACGGCATGACGCGCCGAGGTTAAAGTCAGCGGGCTATTGGGTTCGCTCGATACAAATTCGACATTGACGCGCCGCCCGCTTAAAGCCGTGCCCGCGCCAAAACGCGCACCTTCGCGCGCCGCCTTCGCTACGATTTCCTTGGTTGCAGTTTGATCCATGCGGAAATTCAAAAAACCTTTCGCTTCTTCGATGGTGCCCGGCCAATGCGCCAACTGCGCTTGTAAAGAAGCAGCGCACTGCGCGGGCGATATTTGCAAAATTTTACTCAAAACCAGCGGCGCATTGCTCGAAAAATCGCCGCGATGCCGCACTTCTTTGGCATTATGCGCGCGTTTGACTTCGATTTTTTCTTCGCTGCCCACCACGCCATTGCGTCGCACAATTTCGATGATTTCCTGCCGTAAAGTGTGCCGCGTCGGTTTCATTTGGCTTTAATTCAAGCGCAAAATCAGATTTTCCAGCCACGTCATCGCGCCATACATCAAAAACATCACAGCCGTCATGCCCAGTGCCGAATAAGCCAGCCCCGAACGCAGTAATCGTGAGCCAAACGACGGCAAAACGTGTGGCTGTTCTTGATATTTTTCCAACACTTCGCGCCCGGCGCGGATGCCGCTTTCGATTTGCTTTTTGGTGGCCGGTTTGGTCGTAAAGTAGTTTTGCACCATTTCGCCGAAACTGCGCCATGAAAAATAAACCAAAATCAGCGCCAGCAGAATCATCATCGGATCAAACGAGGGCAAGTGCTGAAAAAGAATCGTAATCAAGAGCGAGAGAACCATCAAATTGGTGCCGCAACGCGGATGAGCGCGCGGCATTTGCGCCACGATTTCCGGCGTCAATGGCAAGCCGCGCTCAATGGCCCAAACCGTTTGATGTTCCGCCGCGTGAAAACCCGAAATGGGCAAAGCGCGCATTGTCAGCAGGAAAACCAAGCCTTGCGCCGCTGTGCTGAGAAAATCGAAAAGTCCGCCATCGGAGGTTCCGCCCAAACGACCCGAAACATACATCGCGGCCCATTCGGAATTGATAAAAGTCAGCGGCAGCAAAACCACAAAATACGCTACCAAAAAGCAAAAACCCAGCGTCGCGCCCGATAAAAACAAGCCAAAAGGCGGCGCGCCGCCGCTAATGGTGCCGGTTGTCAGCCATACACCCAATGGCGTCGCCATGCCGCCGACCACCGGAGGCCGGATATTGCGCCCCAAAGCCGCCACAATGTCAGCGCGCGAAATCATGCCGCGATAGCTGCCATCCGGGTCAATGACGGGCAGGGCCGAGCAATTGTAACGATCAAGGGTAATCAGCGCGTTGTGCAGCGAAAACAAGCTCGGAATGATGCCGTAATCGCGTTGCATCACATCGCGCGCCGTCAGGCTCGTCAAATCGGCCAAAGGTGGCAGCAAAGGCGCTTCTTGGGCAGTTAAATCGCTTTCTGGCGCGTCATCTTGTGGCGCTTCCGGCCAAAACGGGGATTGACCGTGACTTTCGGACGCGGCGTGACCATTAACATTCCCATTAACACCAATCGAAACCGGCTGGGCGCGCCGCGAAGATTCCTGCTCTTCGAGAATCGGCAAAACGGCGATGGACAAATCGCGCTCGTCCACAAGGCCAATCACGCGCGATTGACGCGCCTGCGAGTTCCATTGCGGCCCACCGGCGCCATCTTCGGTGCCGCCGGTGATAATGCGATCCAAAACGGGCAAGGCGCTGCATTCGGCGGTGCGCAGATTCTCCGCGACAAGGCCAAGGGGCATTTCCGAATTTAAAACCGGCGTGGCGCGGGCAAGTTGTCCGGCTCGAACAAAAGGCATAAGAAAATAAAAAGCGCGCCGCGAGAATCACTCCACGGGCGCGCTGGTTTGCACGACAAGGGAAATTATATCAACTTGCGGCGCATGAATTCGCATTTTCCCGCACGCCCCGATGTTATCACTTCAGGCATTTACAGGTCAAAAGCGAGTCACAGGGGCACTATTTGTCTAAAATATGCGCTCAGACACAGCAAAAGTGACCTCATTGGCGCCATAGATGAACTCATCCGCGCCAAGAATGCCCTCATCCATATCAAAAATGCCCTCATTCGCGATAAAAATGCACTCATATTTCGCAAATATGAGTGCATTTTTTGGAAATATGACCTCATCTTTGGCGTAAATGAGGTCACTTTGGGGCAATTTAAGTCACAAAAAGCGCTCTAATTGCCGCCAATCACTTCAATTCCGCCCATATAAGGTCGCAAGGCGGGCGGAACGGTCACGGTGCCATCGTGGTTCTGAAAATTCTCTAAAATCGCCGCCATAGTGCGCCCGACGGCCAAACCTGAGCCGTTCAGGGTGTGAACGTATTCCGGTTTGCCCGCTTTGCCGTTTTCGTCAAGTGGGCGATAACGCACACCAACGCGACGCGCTTGAAACGCTTCAAAATTGGTGCAGCTTGAAATCTCGCGATAGGTATTTTGGCTGGGAAACCACACTTCCATATCATAAGCCTTGGCGCCTTTGAAACCCAAATCGCCGGTGCAAAGTTCGACGGTGCGATACGGCAAATCGAGCAACTTCAAGATCGCTTCGGCGTGTTCGCGCAGAGATTCGAGCGCGTCATACGACTTTTCCGGCGCACAAAACCACACCAATTCGACTTTATTGAACTGATGCACGCGAATAATGCCGCGTGTGTCGCGCCCCGCCGCGCCCGCTTCGCGCCGAAAACAGGCCGTATAAGCCGCATATTTGACTGGCAATTGCCCAAAATCTAAAATTTCGTCGCGGTGCAAATTGGTGACGGGAACTTCGGCTGTCGGCACCAGCCACAGGTCGTCGGCGGGCAAATGATACGAATCTTCACCGAATTTCGGCAAATTTCCGGTGCCATACATACTTTCCGAGCGCACCAAAAACGGTGGGAAAACTTCTTCGTAGCCGTTGCGCGCCGTGTGAACATCCAACATCAGCGCGATTAAAGCGCGTTCAAGGCGCGCGCCCTGTCCGCGCAGCACATAAAACCGCGAGCCGCTGATTTTCGCGCCGCGCTCGAAATCTATGATGTTTAATTTCTCACCGATTTCGTAATGCGGCTGGGCTGCAAAGTCAAATTGCGGAATTTCGCCCCATTTGGCGATTTCGACGTTATCGTGTTCGTCTTTGCCGATGGGCGCTGAGGCGTGATGAATATTGGGAATTTCCAAAAGCCGCGCGTTTAATTCTTCTTCGATTTCGCGGCCTTGAGCGTCCAATTTCGAGATGTCATCGCCCAAAGTGCGCGTTTGCGCGATGATTTCGTCGGCATTTTCGCCCGACTTTTTCAATTTCGCCACTTGCTGCGAGGCTTCATTGCGCGTGCGCTTCAATTCTTCCACTTCAAAGAGCGCCGCGCGCCGCTTTTCGTCCAACGCGACGATTTCATCCACAAGCGCCGCGCCATTTTCGATGTGCTTATTTTTTAAACAGGTTTGGATCAAATCCACATTATTGCGGATGAACTTTAAATCGAGCATAGGGCAAATTTTACCGAAATAGCCGCGCAAAGGCGCAAAGCAGAAGAGATTTAACTGCAAAAAGAACACGAAAAACCGATTTCCGTATCGCCAATCGGTTTTCAGACTGTCCGAAAGTGCTTGCATGGGCATGGGAAGAGTCTTTGACTTGCCAACACAGTAGATATTTACGTTTTTAAGGTGAGTTCATAAGGTCACGATTAATGTATAAAGCTAAAAGGCAATGACCCAAGAAGAAATAAAACGCGGCGGCTTTATTTTGGCGCGATTTTCGTTCAAGCAAAGATAAAATTAAAGCCCAAAATCCTACAATAGGAATCGCCCAAATGTAAAGACTCCATAAGCCTAAAATACCCAACCCAAGCAACCGTCCACCAATGTTCATAAATAACAAATAAGCTGCGATTGGAGTAACGAGGCAAAGAAAATTCAGACAAAATTCCGGCTTTTCATCTTCATTCTTTGTGTCAAGGTTGTCCATCATTACCGCTTTTTTGTGGCTATTTAGAAGAATCTTCTTTTTTGGCTTCGTTGGCCCGCGTGGTAGTGGCGATGAGGCGTTCCATGACGGCGCGCATTTCGGGGTCTTGGATTTTGGAAACGATTTCGCGCGCGTATTTGGCGGCTTCATCGTTTTCGACGGCTTTGATTTGCTTGGGCAGCGGCGGCGCTTTGGGAAAAGAAGGGTCTTCCCAGTCGGGCTTGAGGTTTTTCTGAAGCATCCCCTGCGGCGTGGTGATCGAACAGCGGATTTTCTGCACGATTTGCTGGCGCAGGCGGCCATTTAAGCGTGTCACGAGGCGCGCTTCGAGAAAATGCAGTTCGTGCGTCCATTGCGGCGAGCGCACGCGCACATAAAGCACACCATTTTTGAAGCGTTGCGCGATAGCGTTGCGCGCGATGTTTTCTCCGGCGACTTCGGGCCAGATTTCGACGGCCATGCGCTCTAAAACCGGCCCGCGCCAGCCGCGCTGATCTAAAATTTCGTTGACAATGCCGCGAACGTTATCCATATCCGACCTAAAAACTGTGTCCTACACACTCAAATTTGCGCTCTTGGAAAAGCCTGTCAAGTCCAAAAACACAAAAATCATCGCTTTTTTGCCTGTTTTTGACCTAAAAACACACCTTTTTCGCTTACTTTTCCCTAACAAGGGAAAACCCTATGGAAAAGTAGCCGGTTTTTCCCCATAACTTGGCTTGGTTCTTTCCGCGTTCTCGTTTACTCTTGTGCAGCCAAATCGCCGAGAGAAACTTTTCCCGCTTCAACGCGAAACAGTGTAGCACTAACATCTTGCAAAAATCGGGCGTCTGTCGCGGTCAAAACCGACTGCGGAAAGGCGCGCGCTTCGTTCAAAAGCCGGTTGCGCCGCGTTTCGTCCAGTTCGCTCAGGGCATCATCCAGCAGTAAAACCGGCGGTTCGCCAGTTGTGGCGCCGACCCAGTGCGCTAAGGCGATTTTCAGCGATAAAACGGCTAATCGTTGCTGTCCTTGCGAGCCAAAACGTCGCAAATCGGTGCCATTTAGCTTGAAAACCATGTCATCGCGGTGCGGGCCGCTTTGTGTGCTGCCGCGCCGCAAATCTACGGTGTGATCGTTTTCCAAGGCCGAAGAAAACCAGCGCGTCCAGTTGCCCGAATGCGATTTATCATCGTTTTTGTCATCGTAAGCGGCTTTTGTCGCCACGCCCGCAGCATATTCGACGGTGAAAACTTCGTCGCGCCCGCTTAGTCGCGCGTGAACTTCGTGCAATAACGGCGCGAGTTCTTGTAAAAATTGCGCGCGTTGCGCCAAAATTCGCGCGCCATAGGTCACAATTTGCCTGTTCCATTCGGCCAACGTGCCGGGATTGTCCAGCGCGGCGACTTTTCGACCATAACGGCTATCGGCGATGCTTTTTAAAAGCGCGTTGCGCTGCTGCAAAGCGCGGCGATATTTGGCGGCATCGGCGAAGTGTGCCGGACGCGTTTTTCCCAATTCGAGGTTTAAAAAGCGTCGCCTCTCGCCCGGTTCGCCAGTAATCAGCACCAAATCATGCGGAAAAAACGCCACAACTTGCAATTGGCCGAGCCACTGCGCGAGGGCCGATTGCGGCACGCCGCCAGCGCGCATTTCGCGTGACAGCGTGTTGCCTTCCAAGCGCCAGCCGTATTCTAAAATGCGCCGCTCGTCGCGCCTATCGAGTTGCACTTCCGCTGTGATGCGCGTTTCTTTTTGCTCCCAACGCATCAGTTCGCGGTCACGTTCGACCAGCGGCGACTTCGTAGCGGCCAAAACGCAAAGCGCTTCGAGCAGATTAGTTTTCCCCTGGCCATTATCACCCGTCAGCGCCACTAAACCGGGCGGCAATGCCACATCTTGCGTGGCGTAATTGCGAAAATTGAGCAAACGAAGCGAGCGGACAATCATTTCAAATGCGGAATGCGGAATATGGAATGCGGAATATGGAATGCGGAGTGGAAAAATTCCGCACTCTGCGTTTCGCATTCCGCACTAAAATCGGATGGCGGCGATAAGTGCGGCGCCGTGTTTTTTCCATGCGGCTTCGGGGCTTTGCCACGGCAATTCGAGCGTGACAACCGGAACTTTTAGGATATTTTCGCAATAGCCACCAAAACCGCCGGGCGTTGGGTAGCCAACGCTCTCCGTGATGCGAAAATTGTTATATTTTTGCATTTCGCGCGCAAGTGGTTTGCTGCGTTCGCCGCTATACGCCATGCAACTCAGCGGCTGATGAATGCTAACAATCTTTTTCGGCGGATATTTGGCGACCAAATTCATCATGGCGCGCGTTTCGGGTTCGGAAGCGGGCGACGGGCCGGGTTTGAATGGTTCGCCGCGCTTTGGCAATCGCCAAGTGCCGGGATAATTGCGATTGATGTCCACATCGCGCGCGTTGCGCCGCGTTTTACGCTGCAAACCATCGGGATTCACCGCCGGCACAATGATAATTTGGCGTCCTTGCAAAATTTCGGGATGCTTGAGCAAATGCTCGCGCAAAAGTCGCGCGAGGCCGGGCGTTGATGTTTCATTGCCATGCACGCACGCGATAATCAGCGTTACATTCGGCCCATCACCAAAAACATATGCAATGAGAGGGCGTTTTTCGACGGAATAACCGAACGTTTCGGTGGTTTCGAGCGGTTTCGGCGCGATAGGCGGCTCGGCAACAGGTTCTTCGATGATAACCGGCGCATTTTCCGGCCCTTGAGCCAACAAAGGCACGGCGAGTAGGGCAGAAATCAAAAACAAACGAAGAAATTTCATCGGCAAAACAATTTACAAAAAACAAAGCGCGGAATGAGAATTCTCATTCCGCACTCCGCACTCACGATTCCGCATTCTAAACGGCCATCGGCATGACAACATAGAGAAAGTCGGCATTGCCGTTTTCGCCGCCGGCTTTGAGCAAACCGGGATTCAAAGCGCCGGAAAGTTCGATGGTAATGCGGTCACTGTCCACGATGCCTAAAACTTCCATCAAATAGCGCGCGTTGAAAGCGATAGTGATGTCGCCGCCGTCCATCGAAATCGGCACTTCTTCGTAGGCGCGGCCCACATCTTGGCTTTCCGCCGTCATTTCCAGCAAATCGCCTTTGGTTTTCACAACAGCTTTCTCAGAATTTTGCTTCGCCACGATGTAAACGCGACGCACAGCGTCCAAAAGCTCGGCGCGCTCGAAAGAAATGGTTCGTTCGACGTTTTTGGGAATAACTTTTTCGTAATTGGGAAATTGCCCATCCAAAACGCGGCTGACGAGAGTGACATCGGCGGTTTCAAACTGCACTTGCGAGGCTCCGAAACGAATATGCACGTTGTCTTCGGCGGAATCTTTGAGCAAACGCTCCATTTCGGCCAGCGGTTTGGCTGGCACAATGAGCGAAATCGGCGTCGCAATTTCCTGCGCCAAAGTAGCCCGTTTCCATGCCAAACGATGCGTATCGGTGGCGACAAGCGTTAAATTGCTGCCGCGCGCTTCAAACAACACGCCCATCAAAATTGAGCGGGTTTCTTCCTTGGAGGCCGCGAATGTTGTCATGCGCAGCATATGTTTGAGCGTGGCTTGCGGCAAATCGAGTTCGGTGCCGTCTTTGACTTCGGGCACAACGGGGAAATCTTCGGCAGGCAGCGACAAAATCATATAATCGCTTTTGCCGGAGCGCACAGTGACTTTGCCGTCCTGCATTTCCAGCGTCACAGGCGCATCGGGCAATTTGCTGACGATGTCGTTTAAAACGCCCGCAGGGATGGCTACAGCGCCGTTTTCGGCCACTTGCGCCGGAATGGTGCAGCGAATGGCCGTGTCGAGGTCTGTCGCGGTTAATTTGACGCGATCATCTTCGGTTTCCAGTAAGACATTCGACAAAATCGGTAAAGTATTGCGATGTGAAACGGCGCGGCCCGCTACGGCAAGGGCATTTGCCAGATAAGAACGCTCACAGGTGATGCGCATTGTTTGAAAAACTCCAACCTCGTGTTTTAGATTTGAGATTTTAACACGGCGCGCTTTTTTCGGCAGCGATATTTTGAGGTGTCGTCATTTGTCAGTTGTGATCTGTCCTTTGTGTTTTCGCTTTGTGCCAACCAATGACAAAGGACGCTGGACAAAGAACCAACTACCATTCTCTACAAGTTCACCAAATAGCCGTAACCGCGCGTCAGTCAAAAGAGTTTTCATTTGCGACCTTCCAATCGTGCGCCGCAGTTCGGACAAAACGTTCCAGCGAATTCTGTTTTCAATTGTAAATTTCCGTCTAAGATTTCAATTGCATTTTGCTTCGCTGCAAACGATGAAATATCATCATTTAAAGCGCCGTTTTTAGCGTAAAACCAAGTTATCCCTATCCCTCGAATTTTTGGAGTTTTGCAGTACATAAATATATATTTATATTTTGTTATTATTATTAGGGCTGTGGAAAAGTGGATAACTCGGTTTCAAAACGCTACAATCGTTGATGGGCAAGGATTGTAGCGTTTTAAAGTTTTCCACAGCCCTGTGGAAAAATACCCCCACTTATCCCCATAATCCCTACCGCTCTAAAGTTATCCAAAGTTATCCCCACGTTTCCCCAGCCTTTTACACATCCCTTTAGGGAAAACTTTTGGGGTGTGGAATGGTGAGTGTGAAGAGCGAAAAATGAAGCGAAAAAATTAAAAAGGCGGCCCGAAAACTTATTTTCGGGCCGCCTTTGATTCCGCATTCCGCACTCCCCATTCCGCATTTGTTTAAGCGCGGGCGTGGGCGCGGCTACGGATGTCGCTGATGGTATTTTTCAGGTTGGAATCGCGCTTGACTTCGGTTTTGATTTTCTCGTAAGAATGGATGACTGTGGTGTAATCGCGGCCAAAAGCGCGGCCAATATCGGGATAGCTCATGGCGCCCATTTCGCGTGCCAAATACATGGCGACCTGACGCGGCAGAACGATTTCCTTGTTGCGTTTTTTGCCTAAAATGTCGTCAACGGGACATTTGTATTGCTCGGCGACGACTTCGATAATGGTTTGCACATCCACTTTTACTGGTTCAGCTTCCGCAGTGGAGTAGTAACGCACGGTTTCAGCAGCCAAATCGAGGTTCACTTTGCGCCCATCGAGCGACGCCATCGCTAAAAGGCGCGTTAAAGCACCTTCGAGACTACGAATATTGGAGCGCACCTTTTCGGCGAGATATTGCAGCACATCAGGGCTGACGTAAACGCCTTCGACTTGGGCGCGCTTTTGCAAAATGGCAATGCGATGCTCCAAATCGGGCGGCTCAACATAAGAAATCAAACCCCATTCAAAGCGCGAAACAAGGCGGCTTTCGGTGAGTTGCAGGTCTTTGGGCGGCTTGTCCGAGCAAATGACAATTTGCTTGCCTTGGTCGTAAAGCGTGTTGAAAATGTGAAAAAATTCGACTTCGGTGCGCTCGGCGTTGCAAATGTATTGAATATCGTCAACCAGCCAGATATCCACGTTGCGATACATACGGCGAAATGCCGTCATGCGGTCTTCGCGGATGCAGCGCACCACTTGATACAAGAAATTTTCGCCCGAAACATAGACAATTTCGGCGGGATTGCCGCGACTTTTGTTGACATGATGCCCGATAGCTTGCATCAAATGCGTTTTTCCTAATCCAACGCCGCCATAAATGAAAAGTGGGTTGTATTGGCCTTTAGCGGGCGCGTTAGCCACGGCCCACGCCGCCGCGTGGCTGATGTAGTTACTACGCCCGACGATAAAATTGTCGAAAGTGTATTTGCGATTGAGCGGCGACGACGAAAAATCTTCGAGATCAGCCAAATCGCGCGAACGGCGTGGTGCGGGAGTCGTCGGGCGGGCTGAGGGCAGCGAAAACGCTTCGGCGGGCGCCGCTTCTTCTACTTCTTGCAGTTGGGCTGCTTGCTCCTCAACAGAAGTCAAAGCCGGCCCTTCGTCCGCAGGAGCGCTGGTTTTATCGTCGGGGCCAGTGCGGAACACCAAAATCACAGGATGACCAAGAAATTGTTCGAGCGTTTCTTCGATGCGTTTAGCAAAACGTCGCACCAGCCAGTCTTTGACGAATTCGGATGGCACACCTAAGGTGTAGTTTTGTCCGGTTAAATCCAATGGCTTAATGTGGCGCAAATAATTGTTGTAAGCCGGTGCGGAAAGCTCGGCCTGTAAAACATCCATCACTTCAGCCCACGCGGCCTCAAGAATGGAACTTGGCCCCTGTGCGCCCACTTGACCACCTTGTGCGCCACGCTGTGGTGCGGACTGGAGATTTTCGCCGGAAGGCGCCGAAACGGCGGGTATGAAATGCGATTTATCGAATGATCTTTCGTGCATCGGCGAAATTCTTATGTGTTCTTAAACAGAACCAAGAACAAGCAATTTGGTTGAAAAAGAGTTTTTTGCGTCAAAAAAACCGAAAAAGGCCTCAAAAAGTCTGCAAAATGCTCTGATTTCCCATAGTATATTTGCTTTTTCGCACTTTTCCATAGGTTTTTCCATAGGTGTGGAAAAGTGGTGAACCAACTTATCGCCGTTTGATAGCTCAAAGGCGCGGGCAGGAACAGATTGTGGTTTAAAC